>JAPXRQ010000043.1:0-18965 GCA_033813515.1 Thermomicrobiales bacterium | reverse complement strand
TTACGCGCCCGTACACGGCTCCAGTTGACCTGTCGCAGGGCAAACCGTGGCCCCGCTGGTTTGTCGACGGCGGCTTCAATTACGTCCATAACGCCCTCGATCGATTTGCCACTGGCCCACGCGCCAATGATCCCGCCGTGATCTGGGAGGGTGATCCTGGCGACGCCCGCACGCTGTCCTTCGCCGATCTCAACGACATGACGTGCCGCGTCGCCAATGTCCTGACCTCGTGTGGCATTCAGAAAGGCGATGCTGTCGGTATCTTCATGCCGATGCTGCCCGAGACTGTCGCCGCAGTGCTCGCGTGCGGCAAGATTGGCGCGGTCTTCACGCCACTCTTCTCCGGATTCGGCGCCGATGCGGTCGCAACCCGCCTGCGTGATTGCAACGCCAGGCTGCTGATCACGGTGGATGGCTTCTTTCGCCGCGGCCAGACGGTGTCGGTCAAATCGATCGCCGATGCTGCCCTTGACGTCGTTCCGTCCGTGGAAACGGTCCTGGTCCTGAAGCGAACCAAAGACCGGATCAACTGGGTGCCGGGCCGGGATATCGACTGGACCGGACGCGTGCAGGCCGCCAGCACGGCGGCCGAGACGATCGATACCAACGCTGACGACCCCCACATGATCATTTACACCTCCGGCACAACCGGAAAGCCGAAGGGCGCAGTCCATGTCCATGCCGGCTTCCCGATCAAGGCAGCACATGATCTGGCCTATTGTTTCGATCTCCAGGCTGATGATCGGCTCTTCTGGTACAGCGATCTCGGCTGGATGATGGGTCCTTGGGCAATCGGTGGGGGACTGATGCTGGGCGCGGCTATCGTGCTCTTCGAAGGCACGCCGGACTATCCAAAACCCGATCGCATCTGGCAGATCGTCGAAACGCACAAAGTCACGGTGTTGGGTATCGCTCCGACCGCCATCCGCGCGCTCCTGACCCATGGTGATCAATGGCCTGACGGACGCGATCTCACCTCGCTGCGCGCCCTTGGATCGACCGGGGAAACCTGGAACCCCGATCCGTGGCGATGGTATTTCGAGAAGATTGGCGGCGGACGCTGCCCGATTATCAATTACTCGGGCGGCACTGAGACAGGCGGCGGCATCGTCGGGTGTGACACGATCAGTCCGATTGCGCCCTGTTCGTTTACCGGGCCAGTGCCGGGAATGGATGCCGATGTGCTCGACGAAAGCGGCAATCCGGTTCGAGGCGCAGTCGGAGAACTGGTTGTGCGGCAACCCTGGGTCGGGATGACGCACGGCTTCCTCAATGACAACCAGCGGTACATCGACACCTACTGGTCACGGTTCCCGGACACGTGGGTGCACGGCGATTGGGCCGAGATCGATGACGAAGGATTCTGGTTCATCCGCGGCCGATCCGACGACACATTGAAGGTTGCTGGTAAGCGAGTTGGACCTGCCGAGGTGGAATCGGCGGCAGTCGGCCATGGGGCCGTGCAGGAAGCGGCCGCTATTGGCATTCCGCACGAGGTCAAGGGCGAGTCGATCGTCGTCCTCTGCATCCTCAAGCCTGGTCAAACGCCCGAAAGCGATCTTGCTGAGTCGGTTCGGCGCGAAGTTGGGCGCAATCTGGGCAGCGCGCTCCGCCCGGAAACCGTCCACTTCGTCCGCGAGCTGCCGAAAACGCGCAATGCCAAGATCATGCGGCGGGTCATTCGAGCGGCCTATCTCGGGTTGCCGACCGGGGATGTGACAGCGCTGGAGAACCCGGCGGCGGTCGAAATCGTCGCCGAACTTGGTCGATCAGTACGAGGCGGTAATGATGGATAGGGAGTTTTTCCACGGGTCAAAGATGATCCGGGCCGAAGCAGATATTCCCAACGAACACAGCGATGAGCAGCGTGCACTCAATCTCGAGCACGGGCTTGAATCGGCATGGTCGGTCAAGGACCGCATGATTCCGCTCTTTCGGCGCGATACCCGAACCTGGTCCAACACCGGCACATTCATGGGGACGCCGTTTCTGCGCGATATGCGGGATCTGGGAGGGCAGGACGTTGCGTTCCTTGGCGCCCCCCTCGATACCGGCACCACCTTCCGGCCAGGCACGCGCTTCGGTCCGCAGGCGATGCGGACCATTTCTGGACTCCACTACGGTTACAACTTCGAGTGGGGAATGGACCTCACCGAATGCCTGGATATGATCGATGTCGGCGACATTTCGGTCATCCCGGCCAATATCGAGAAGAGCTTCGACCAGATCGATAAGGCCGTCGCCTACGTTCACGAGCGGGCGGTGTTCCCGGTCATCCTTGGTGGCGATCACTCGATTGGCTACCCGGATATCCGCGGTCTTGCGCCCTACGTTGACGGCAACATCGGCATCATCCATTTCGACCGTCATGCCGATATGTCCGAATACAACATGGATGAGCGGATGCATGGCACCCCGTTCTTCCATGCTGCCAATATCGAGAATGCGCCACCGGTCAATCTGGTCCAGATCGGCATCGGTGGCTGGACCAGTTCCCGTCCCAGCATCAAGAATGTCCGGGAGCGGGGCGCGACCTCGATCACGATGACTGACATTGATCGTTGGGGACTGGAGCGCGTCGCCGAGATGGCGCTCGAGATCGCCTGGAAGAACGCCAAGGCAGTCTTTCTTTCGTTCGATATCGATTCGGTTGATCCGGCGTTTGCGCCAGGTACCGGCACTCCCGAAAGCGGTGGATTGCTCCCGCGCGAGGCATTCCGGTTGCTGCACCATGTCGCCCGCGAAGGTTTGGCCGGCATGGAAGTGGTCGAGGTCTCTCCGCCGTACGATGTGGCCGATGTCACGTCGCTCCTGGGCGTGCGGGTGTGCCTCGAGGTGCTGGCCACACTGGTTCAGAATGGCAAACTGGGCCGTCGCCCTGTTGCTGCCGATGAGGATCCGCCGACCACGTGAGCCAGTTCGCCCCGCTTTCCAGTACGGAGATCGTCCATCGCATTCCGCCGAAGACGGCACGTGACTTCCGCTCCGAGTTCCTCCGTTGGACCATTACGGCGATCATCACGGGCATCGCCGCAGGCATCCTGCTCGGTGGCTCGCTGGTCGCAGCGATCTATTTGTCCGCCCGGGACAGTTCGCATGTCACTGCCGATGCAATCATCGTTATGGGCGCGGCGCAATTCAACGGCACCCCGAGCGAGGTGCTGCAGGCGAGGCTCGATACGGCCTATCAGGCGTGGGAGGATGGGCTCGCCCCAATCATCATCGTCACTGGTGGGAAGCAACCCGGTGACGCCTACACCGAATCAGAGGCCAGCCAGATGTACCTGATTGATCGCGGTGTGCCTGAAGATGCCATTTTGCTAGAGAACGAGGGCAGCAATTCGGCCGATAGTCTGGCTCATGCTGCCGTCATCGCCAAAGCGAACAATATTCATAATGTGCTGATCGTCAGCGACGGATTTCATTTGTTCCGCAGCCGCATGATCGCCGAGGACAACGGACTCTCCGCGCTTGGCATTGCGGTGCAGGATGGCCCAATTGCGATTGGCAGCCAGACTGAGTTCGATTACGTCCTGCGCGAGGCAGCCGCGGTAGTGGCCTACTGGTTCACCTGATCGGCAAGGGCGATGAACTGGCGGACATCCTCGCGGATCACCTCGACGCTACCCTGCCAAAACGCTTCATCGCGGATATCGATCCCGAAGTCGGCAGCCAGGTCCGCCGCGCTCGCCATTCCAGTGCGCGAGAGAAGCGTTTCATACCGTTCGACGAACGACTCACCTTCGGTCCGATAGACCTTCAGCAGCCCCAGGGCGAAGAGGAAGCCGAACTGGTACGGGTAGTTGTAGAAGTGGAAGTCGACATCGTAATAGTGCGGCTTCTGGACCCATTGCCATTGATGCACTCCGCCGGGCAGTGAACTGCCGAAGGCAATTCGCTGCTTTTCTTCCATGAGCGCCGTGATTTCCGCGACACTCAGCGTCTTGCCCTTGCGGCGCTCGAAGAATTCCAACTCGAAGTTGAATCGGGCGTGGAGATCGAGCAGGAGACCGCAGGCTTCGCCAACGATCTGATCAAGAGCGACCAGCTTGTCGGCGTCGTCCGATTCTGCCAGGACGGCATCCTCGACCAGGCGTTGGGCGAACATGCTCGCGGTCTCGGCCAGCGTCATTGGAGTCGAGCGCTGCAGGTCGGTCCGGCTATTGAGGCAATCGTTGTGGAATGCGTGGCCAAGTTCGTGGGCAAGCACCTGCACGGTGGGAAACGCCGGGACGAAGTTGATCAGGATGCGGGAGCCATTACCCGGAATCGCCGCACAGTAACCGCCGCCCACCTTGCCCTCGCGTGGCTCGACATCGACCCACCGCTCGTCCAGTGCGGTTTGCACCACTCGCTGCATGCGAGGTGAAAACGGACTTAGAACGCGCTCGGTAAGATCGGCGCATTCGGGCCAGGTCATGACCGGCGCGCGGTCGCTGATCGGCGCACTGAGGTCAAAGTAAGCGAAGTCGTCGATTCCGAGGATGCCTGCCTTGGCCTTGAGATAATCCTGCAGTTCGCCATGGACAGATTCGGCTGCCGCGAACATTGCCGAGAGGACATCCCGATCGATGGCACTGATGTACAGCGACCAATCGAGTGGAGATTCCCAGTTGCGACGTTTGGACAGGGTGAGCGCTTCGCCCTTGATGGCGTTTAGTGCCGATGCGAACTCCGGAGCGGCCTTTTCGCGGGCTGAATCCTGCGCAACGGCGGCTGCCTGTCGACGGTCTCGATCCGACGAAGAAAACCAGGATTCGAGCTCGGTCAGGCTGACGGTCTTCTCCTTGTCATCCTCGACTACGGTTGTTTCCAGGCCGGCGTCTGATTCATCCCGAAACCTGACCCACGCGGCACCACCGGTAACCTGCAGACTGGCGGCCAGTTCCTCCAGTTCAGCACGCATCACATGCTGCGCGCCGACTTTGGCTCGCTTCACGTTGTAGGCGTGATCCTTGAGCAAGGGACTGGCATTGGTTTCATCGACCGACAGGGTGCTCAGCCAGGTGGTGAGCCGGGGATGGAGTGCACGCAATCCGGCATGCACCATCTCCAGTTCGCCGTATGCGCTGGCCGCAGCTGTGTCGTTGGAGTCGGTTGAGGTCCAGCAGTAGAGATAGTTATCGAGTACATCGGCCAGGAAGCCGACACCGTTGGATGCATTGATGATGGCATCAGCGTCGGTTTGGGGATGCGGACCGTCGGAGAGTCCGATTCCGAACTCGTCGAACATTGCGGTCAGGTGATCCAGCCGGGATCGATAGGAGGCGAGCGCGCTGAGATACTGCTCGCTTTCCGGGCTGGGGAAGATGTTGGTCAGGTCCCACCGCGGAAGAGCGGTTTCGATTGCCATGTAATTGTTTGCCTTCCGTACGCAAGATCAGAAAGGGGCAGGCATCGGTAGCAAACCGACCGCCCCTTGCCAAGTATCAGCTACCCGGTGTGCCTTCGGCTTCGACCACTGGTTCCGAAGTTGGTTCGGCCGGGGTGACCGGCGCAGCACAGGTCTCGATGCATGTCTGATCGATAGCCAGATTGTCGATCGCTACGGCAAACGATTGGTCCGTCGCCCACGATCCCAGCACCACGGATGCGACGGGTGAGACCGGACCGGTTGCCTGGGCTGTGGCGACGCCATTCACCCAGACGGTGAGCGCCCCCGCACCATTGGCCGCGTCGAGGCCGACCTCGACCCGCTGCCACTCGCCGAGCGTGATTTGCCCGAGGAGTTGCGGTTGATCAGATCCGGCCCAGCGCGCCACCAGTGTTCCATCCTGGAGCACGTACACGGCCGCGACGATCTCACCCTGGTCACTGGCCAGCGTGACCAGCGGAAGCGGGGATGCGTCCGTTCCATTGATCTTGAGGTCGAATGCAATGTGCGCACTGTCGATGCTTCCGGTGCCGTACCGAACGTAACTGGCCGTGGCGGGGTAGGTTGTCGATCCGTCTGATTGCAGGATGAGCGCACCCGAACCGTCCGGGCCGACTGCACCGGTCGTTCCACCTTCGCCCTGCCAGGATCCAAGGCCATTCTCGAAGGAATCCGAGAATGGCACCGGGCTTGCAGGTTCGGTCGGTGCAATCTCCGTCGCTTCGACCGTTGGTTCCGCAGTCTCGATGACCGTCGGCGCCAGCGTCGGCACCTCGGTCGCGACCGCAGTTGATGTCGCTTCAGTGGTTGGCGGAGCAATGACGGTGGTTGGCTCCGTCGTCACGACCACACCTGGTTCATCGGAGGACGGTCCGGAGCCATTGGAGACGATCACGAGGCGAGGCGCCTTGGTGGAACCTGCCTGGCGTGAATAGAACGAGGCCGCATCCGACGACGAGCTTCTGAGCAGGAAGGTCACATAGCCGTCACCAGCGATGTATCCGGTCACATCCAGTGCGATCCATGAACCCTTGGCAACGGGGCCGTAGGTCTCGATCCTGCCGCTGGTCGCGGATGGCCGGTTGTTCCAGGTGATGCCGGATTCCGAGAAGCTGGACGAGGTCAGATAAACATCGGGACCGTCGATCGAGCCTTCATAGCTATAGATGTAGAGGCGGGCTTTGGTGACCGATGTGCCGACGCCGGAGAGCTTGAAGCGAATGTACGACTCGTAGTCGGACGTCGATCCTCCCTTGATACTGAGACCCGTGCCTGTCCCTTCATTGCGATCCGGGTTGCCTTCGGAGACTCTGGCATCCGCGTGTGGGGCGTAACTGAATCCACCCATGGGCAGATAGGTGATGGTGACCGTTGCGTCTGAATTCGGAGTGACATAATCGTGTTTTCGAGTGCCGCCGTCCGACCATGACTTGTACAGATACGGCACATTGTCCGATCCGATCTGATCTGGAGCTTCCACGGTCAGCGGATTGTTTGCCCAGGAGACGACCGTCGCGGGCGCGGTGTAGGGGATGCCTTCGATCCAGACCTTCATGCCTGGCGTATTGGCACCGACGGTGACATTCACCTTGTTTGGCATAAGGTTCATCGTGACCAGTTTGCCAAGGCCGGTTGAATCGCGAACCGTCAGGCGGATCTCGAGGTAGCTGTTCGTTGCCGCCAGCAAGTCCTCTGGTGCCGGCGCCTTGAAGGTAAGTCCGTAGCCGCTGGTCGGTCCGAAGAAGGGGTGATAGTGCGTATCGTGATGCAGCCAGACTTCCCATGTGTAGCGACTGGAGGGGATTTGACCGTCTTCGGCATCCATCCCTACGCCCTTGAGCGTGATGGTCTGACCGACCGAGAACGTCGAACCTGACGAAGGTGAGGTGATCGTGGCGGTTGGTCGGGTGTTGCCGGCCGAAATCTTGACCGAATCGGTGTCTGAGCCACCTCGGCCGTCGCTGACGGTGAGCTTGACGGTGTAGTCCCTGGCGGTGTTGAAGGTCTTGCTCGGATGCGACGAGGTCGAGCTGGTGCCGTCGCCGAAGTCCCACTTGTAGGTCAGCGTATCGCCGTCCGGATCACTGCTGTCGCGGCCGTCGAAGTCGACCTCAAGCGGCAGCGCACCATAGGTGTCTGACGCATCGATATCGGCAACCGGGGCGCGATTGGTATCGGCGGTGTACGCGATGCGGCGGATCTGGCCGGATCCGTAGTTGGCGTAGTACAGGGCGTAGCCGTTGTTGTAGGAACCGAATTCGAGCTCAGTGACCGCGCCGAGCCCGGTCGCGAACGATGTCCGGCTCCAGGAACCTCCGGAGTTCTTGAGTGTCCAGATGGTTCCGCATGTGTAATCTGCGAAAAAGTAGGTGTTGTTGTACGTCGACGGCCAGGATCCGTTCGGAATGAACGCGCCGCCGGTGATCGAATTGCACGAACCATGTCCATAGACGTACAGCGGGTTGGTGTCGGCGAATCCGCAGGTGCCGCCCCCGTAGTTGTTGTTGTACCCCTCGCAGTTGTTCCAGCCGTAGTCGTTGCCGGATCCGAGTTGGTCAATTTCTTCCCACTCGTCCTGTCCGACATCGTTGGCGAAGACCTGGGTGCCCGACGCATTTGGGTTGTTGGCGATCCTGAACGGATTGCGCAGGCCCCAGCTGTACGTCTCCTTGCAGTGGACGCCGGCAGTGGTTGAGCCGCTGGATGCGCAGGAATTGCCTGATGATGCGAACGGGTTGGAGGAGGGCACACCGCCATCGCGCGTGATCCGGAGAACCTTGCCATTGAGGATGTTCTTGAAGCGCGCGTTCTGGTTGGCGCCGGCGCAGTTGCCTGATGCGTTCAGCTGACAACCGCTATCGCCGATTGCGATGTACAGGTAGCCGTCGTTGCCGAAAGTGAGGCCACCGCCATTGTGATTGCCGCCGAGCGAGTAGATGTTGTCGACAAGGATCTTTTCGCTGCTGACGGAATTGCCCGCGAAGACGAAGCGGGAGACACGGTTCCTCGGTGACGATGAACTGTTGTAGGCGCAGGAGCCGTGCTTGTTCGCGGTGTAGTAGAGATAGATGTAGCCGTTGCTCTCGAACTCGGGGTCAACGACTACTCCGAGCAGACCGCGCTCGAAGTTGCTGCAGATGCGGCCGGAGATATCCAGCACTTTGGTGGTTGTCGAGCCGGTTCGCTTGTACAGCTGGCCCGTCTGACTGGTGACCAGCATCGTGCCGGCTGGTGTGAAGGCGATATCGGTCGGCTGTCCGACGCTCATCACAACGGAATCCGCAAAACCTGTTGGCACCGCTGCAGAAGCATGCGGCGTATTCATCAGGGTTGATGTTGCGATGAGGACGATTGCGCCGACAAGTGTCAGCAGTAACTGGATAGCGGGAGCCACCCGATGGCGAATGCGCACGCTTTTTCCCCCAACCATGTCGCGTATCGATTCGATGCGATTGGGGTCAGTCTAGCGGCCGGTTGTCGCCATGTCACTGCGACGGACGACCTAGGCCTCGGCAGCTTGCGGCATAAGTGCGAGATATTCGTCTGCTTTGTCCGCGAGTTCGAGGGCATCGAGATAGCCCAGCAGCTGTTCGCGGGTGAGTTTGGAGAAGTCGCCCTTTTCGAAGTTGCTCAGGTTGACCGACGTTGTGCCGAGGTTGGCGCCGATATCGCGCAAGTTGAGGTGCATGGCGATCCGCTTCCAGTAGAGCTTGTAGCCAAGCAGCGTGCGGGGGTCCTGATTCTCCATGAGGGGCATGCTCCGGTGGATGCGGGAAGAGTGCCGGGAGAGGGATTCGAACCCTCACGAGTTGCCTCGGCGGATTTTGAGTCCGCTGCGTCTGCCATTTCGCCACCCCGGCGGGTGATCGAACGCCGATTATAGAGGAAAGCTGGCAGTTCGGTATGCTTCCGGCAGGTAACACGAGCGGAAGCCTCCGCCTATCCAAACAGGACGATCTCCATGACTGCGACTGCATCGGAACTGGCCGAGTACGGGCTGTTGATCAACGGACAGACGCTTGCGGCTCAGGATGGTCGCACATTTGAGACTGTCAGTCCGACAAGCAACGAACCCATCGCCCGGGTAGCGCTTGGTAGGGTGGTCGATGCCGAGGCCGCGATTCGGGCGGCACGCACCGCCTTCGATTCAGGTCCGTGGCCACGGGCGACGCCGCAGGAGCGGAGTCGGACGCTCAACCGGATCGCGGCCTTGCTGCGCGAACGGCTCGATGAGATCGCGGTGCTGGAGACGCAGAACTGCGGCAAGATCATCGTCGAATCCCGCGCGGACGTGAACGCCTCGGCCAACTGCTTCGAGTACTACGGCAATCTCGCCACCCAGATTTGGGGCGAGCAGATTCCCATGAACGGTCCGCTGCTGGACTACACGATGCGGGAGCCAGTTGGTGTCTGCGCGCAGATTGTGCCGTGGAATTTCCCGTTGCTGATGGCAGCCTGGAAAGTCGCACCGGCGATCGCCGCCGGGAATACGGTGGTGCTCAAGCCGGCATCCGCGACGCCACTGACCGCGATCGTGCTCGGTGAAGTCTGTCGGGATGCGGGCGTTCCGGATGGTGTGGTGAATGTCATTACCGGTCCGGGCGCGGAGATTGGCGAAGCAATGGTGACCAGTCCGCTGGTTGACAAGGTCGCGTTCACGGGTGAGACCGAAACCGGGCGGCGGATCATGGCGCTCGCTGCGGGCACGATCAAGAAGGTCACGCTTGAACTGGGCGGCAAGAGTCCGAATATTGTCTTCCCAGACGCGAATATTGATGAGGCGGTGAACGGTTCTCTGTTTGCGATCTACGCCAATGCCGGTCAACGGTGTACGGCGCGGACGCGTCTTTTCCTGCACCGGGATATCTACGATCAGTTTGCCAGCGATTTCGTGGCCAAGGCCCAGAAGATTCGGGTGGGCGATCCGCTCGATTACCAGACCCAGATGGGCCCCGTGATCTCGCCACAACAGCGGGACCGTGTGCTGAGTTACTGCGAGATTGCCCAGGAAGACGGAGCCAGACTGCTCTCGGGCGGAAAGCGGATTACGACCCACGGGCTGGCGAATGGCAATTTCGTGGAGCCAACCGTGTTCGGTGATGTTCGCGCGGATATGCGTTTGGCGCAGGAGGAGGTCTTTGGGCCGATTCTGGCGGTCATTCCGTTTTCGACTGAAGACGAAGTGGTCGCGGCGGCGAACAGCACCATTTACGGGCTGGCGGCGACGATCTGGACGAACGATATCAAGCGGGCGCATACGTTGGCCCGTCGAGTTCAATCTGGCAACATCTCGATCAACTACCCGACGGTGAATCCTCCCGAGGCTCCGTTTGGCGGGTACAAGCAGAGTGGGCTGGGTCGGGAACTGAGTCGCCATGTGATGGACCTGTATACCCAGGTCAAGAACGTCGTTGTGAACCTGAATCCGGAACCGTTCGATTGGTATGGACGGTGGCCCGAGACCCCGCCGGGCCGCTAACCCGGAATACGTGATCCCACCGATTCAAATACTCGTGCGCCTCCCTATCGTGAAACCATGGCCGAACGGCGGCCGTGAGAATCGCGAACAGGGAGGTTTCGATCATGACACGTATTTCGCAACTCACCGGAACAGTTGCACTCGCTCTGGCTCTGTTGATGATGGTTGGTGGGACCATTGACGGATCGGTCAGCGCCAAAGGCAAATCCAAGGCTCCATCGGTTTTGGTCGAGGAGCACAAGGAGGCGTGTATGGACTCCGGAGGATCGTTCGATTCGGTCTCGATCAACGGGTACACCATGAGCCGATGCACTTCGGATATGGGATGGGAGGAGATCTGCGATCACAGCTCCGGTCAGTCCGAGTGCGATACCTGGCAGCCGCACACCCGGCAGGCGCCGAAGATTGCCCTGTTCCACGATCTGGTTGAGGTGCAGTTTGAGCGGTAGGCAGATTGGGGATGGGGCGATCCGTGGTGCGCTGCGGTCGCCCCTGACCGACCGGTCCTGCCGCATGAAGTGGCGCCGGTTGGAGATGGGTTATCGACAGTCAGCAAGGCCCCTGGCAAGAGGAATCCCGCACAGGAGTAGGGACGCTACGCTCAGGGCTCTGGTGCCTGGCAACGGTTTCGTCGGAGCGGTTGCCGCATTGCAATGCGGCGCTACAAGTTCGCACCCTCGATCGCCTGTGGTGGACTGGTTTTGTCATTGAGATCAAGGGTTCTGGCCAAAGTCGGATTTGGTGGGATAATTGGATCATGGTGCCCTCGCGGCCTCCGAACGCAGCATGCGAAAGTGGGATTTGGTTGGCCTCTACAACAGAAAACCTCGATCCGGTCGTCGCTGGCCGGACATTTGACTCCGTCGATCAGCTCGAACAGGCACTTCGTGGCGAGAAGTACATCACCGATCGCAGCCTGGCGACGACACTCTTCCTGACCCTGCGATTGCGCAAGCCACTCCTGCTGGAGGGCGAGGCCGGCGTCGGCAAGACCGAGATTGCGAAGGTGCTCTCGGCCATTCTCGATGTCCCGCTCATCCGTCTGCAGTGCTACGAAGGTTTGGACGCGAGCGCGGCGATCTACGAGTGGGACTACCCACGGCAGATGCTGTATCTCCGCACGCTCGAGGCGACCGGCGGGATCGATCAGCAGGCGGCGCGGCGCGATCTTTTCAGCGACGAGTTCCTGCTCAAGCGACCGCTGCTGCAGGCGATCGATGCTTCGCACGAGAAGTCGCCTGTGCTTCTGATTGACGAAGTCGACCGGGCCGATCAGGAACTGGAAGCGTTCCTGCTCGAACTGCTTTCTGACTTCCAGGTGACGGTCCCCGAACTTGGCACCATTCGGGCCGAGCACAATCCGATCGTGATCCTGACCTCGAACCGAACCCGGGAAATCCACGACGCCCTCAAGCGGCGCTGTCTCTACTACTGGATCGACTTCCCGACCTATCAGAAAGAGTTCCGCATTCTCTCGGCCAAGGTGCCGGATGCTTCGGAGCGATTGCGCACCCAGATTTGCGGATTCACGCAGGGGTTGCGCGAGGTCGATCTGTTCAAGCCACCGGGAATGGCGGAGACCCTCGACTGGGCGCAGGCTCTGCTTGCCCTGGGCACCACCGAACTGTCAACCGAGTCCGTCGACGATACCCTGGGCGTCATCCTCAAGTATCAGGAGGATGTCGACCGGATTCGTGGCGATCAGGCGGAGACCCTCATTGAGCGCGCCACCCGTAGTACCTAGACGAGATCGACGTCTTGGCGATCCGGACGATGTCTCGGCCGGACGCCTGACGCGCAATCTGCTGACATTTGGCCGGGAACTGCGCGAAGCAGGCATGCCGGTCGGGTCGGGGCAACTGCTGTCGTTCGTCGAAGCAGTTTCGCAAATCGATGTGCGCGTGCGGTCCGATTTCTACGCGGCGTCCAAGGCCACCCTGGTTACCTCGCCTGAGCAGATTCCGGTTTTCGATGCGCTCTTCGGGCAGTTCTGGCGGCGTGTAATGAACCCGGTTGGACCAGTGGAGACCTCCTTCGAGGACCTGCTGAGTGACGAAGAGCCGCCGGATGACAGCACCCCGCGCGATTCGACCGATCAGGAGAAAAAGGCCGGCCAGGACAGTGCGACTCGAGTCCGTGAAAAATCGGTGCTCTCGGTCGAGGACACCGGTGAGGACGGCGATGGCGAGGCGCAGGATCTGGATGACCTTCCGGATGATGTGATTGTGTTCTCGGCACGGGAGGTTCTCCGCAAGAAGGACTTCTCCCAGTTCACTGCCGATGAGATCGCTGAAGCACGGCGCATGATTGCGCGCATGGACTGGCGGCTGGGCACACGCCTGACCCGCCGACGTGAGCGATCGAATCACGGCGAGTTCGTCGATTACCGGGCTACGCTGCGCCGATCGCTGCGGAACACCGGTGTGCCAATTGAACTGAAGCGACGCACCCGGAAAGAGCGGATGCGGCCTCTGGTGCTGATCTGCGATATCTCGGGCTCGATGGATCGCTATTCACGACTGCTGCTGCAGTTCGTGCATGCGCTGGAGCATGGCCTGGATGCCGTTGAGGTCTTTGTCTTCAGCACGCGTCTGACCCGAATCACGCGGGAGCTGCGCAAGCGCAATGTCGACACGGCCATTGAGAACGTTGTCAATTCCGTTGACGACTGGTCGGGGGGAACCCGAATCGGCGAGGCGATCAAGGAATTCAACTTCAAATGGAGTCGGCGCGTGCTTCGCTCCGGCGCCACTGTGATCATGATCTCCGACGGTTGGGACCGGGGTGATCCGAAGCTGTTGGCCAAGGAAATGGCCCGATTGCAGCGGTCGTGCCGGCGGTTGATCTGGCTTAATCCGCTTCTGGGTGCGCCCGGATATCAGCCGTTGACCCAGGGCATTCGCGCTGCGTTGCCGTATGTGGACATGTTCATGCCGATCCACAATCTGAAAAGCATGGAAGCGTTGGCCCGTGTGCTCGGCGATTTCGACGATCAGCCACCTGTCCGGCGTCAGAGTTCGCTGACCGGAACCGCCGCAGAGCAACTGCCAGGCATCGCCCGGATCGGAAATCGCGGCGAGTTGACCATCGAAATCGATCCAAAATACGTTGCCCGGACCGGATCGTCGGGCAGACCGAGGTAGATAACCATGCGTGAATTCCTGCCTGAAGTCGACACGTGGCGCGCGCGAGGTGATCGTGTGGCGATCGCGACAGTCGTGCGCGTCGAAGGATCGGCACCGCGACCGGTTGGAGCGACGATGGCGGTCTCAAGTGCGGGCGATCTGGCGGGATCGGTCTCGGGTGGATGCGTTGAGACGGCGGTCTATGATGTGGCGCAGGATGTCCTCGCGTCCAACACCCCGCAGACGGTCCGCTACGGCATCACGGACGAGATGGCATGGAATGTCGGATTGGCCTGTGGTGGCGTGATCGATGTCT
The DNA here is from genome assembly GCA_033813515.1 of Thermomicrobiales bacterium. Lineage (GTDB taxonomy): Bacteria > Chloroflexota > Chloroflexia > Thermomicrobiales > UBA6265 > DASQCG01. The sequence goes on along the minus strand of JAPXRQ010000043.1, from coordinate 4,671 downwards.
ACGTCGAGCCACTCGATCTTCCCGTCGCGGCAACAGAATGAGCCTGCTCGCGAGCGATCTCTATGATCGGGTGCGCGTTGCTGCTGCCGAATATGAGCCGGCGGCAATTATCACGATCGTCGCTGGCGAAGGCATGGGCCGCAAGCTGGCGGTGATTGGCGATGAGCTGCTGGGGTCGCTGGGCCATAACGAGCTGGATGATCAGGCGGTTGCCCACGTGCAATCGCTTTTTGACTTGCAGCGCTCCGAGACGCTGACGGTTTACGGGCCGGACGGGGAAGTCGATCTCTTCTACGATGTCTATCCCGCACCGCCCACGCTGGTTATTTTCGGCGCGGTGCATGTCGCGCAGCCGTTGACCCATCTGGCGAAGTTGCTGGGCTTTCGCGTGCTGATCAGCGATGCCCGTGCGATGCTCGCGACGTCAGAGCGATTCCCGGAGGCAGATGAGGTTCTGGTCGCCTGGCCAGAGGAAGCATTGGCGGGCTACACGATCAACCGCAATACCTACATCGCCATCCTGACCCACGACCCGAAGTTCGATGAGCCCGCTTTGATCGGCTCGCTGGAGACCAAAGCCAGGTACATCGGTGCTGTCGGCAGCCGCAAAACCAATCGCGATCGCCGGGAACGACTGAAGGCGAACGGTGTCTCAGATGAGTCGATGGCGCGGATCCGTGGCCCGATTGGACTTGATATCGGCGCCAATTCGCCAGAAGAGATGGCGGTCAGCATCATGTCGGAGATCATTGCCGTCCGCAAGGGGCGATCCGGTGGACCGCTGACAGAGTCGACGGGGTCGATCCGCGGTGAAACGATCTGACGGGGACTACGTCTCGGCCATTGTCCTGGCTGCTGGCACGGCCTCGCGTTACGGCGAAGCCAAGCAACTCCTGAGCTGGCACGGTAAGCCGCTTGTTCGGCATGTGGTCGACACGGCGGCGGCATCTGATGTCGATGCGATGCTTGTGGTCATCGGCAACGAGCGGGACCGGGTTCGGGCGGCACTTGCGGGATCGACGGCGACAATCGTCGAGAACCCTGATTATGCTGACGGACAGTCGACATCACTGCAGCACGGCTTGCGCGAGATCCCTGCCGAAACATCCGCGATTGTGATGCTGGTTGGAGATCAGCCGGGAATCACGAGTACGCATATCGATCGGGTAGTCAGCGCATGGCGGGCGACGCGAGCGCCAATCGTGCAAGCGGCGTTCGAGGGCGTTCCCTCGCATCCCACGCTCTTTTCGATCGACCTGCTGGCGGAGTTGCTGCGGGTCACGGGCGATGAGGGTGCACGCGGAGTTGTTCAGCGGTACCGGGATACGCGCGTCCTGGTCGAGATGAATGAGCCGGCTCCGCCCGATATCGATACACCGGAGGACTACCACCGAGCGCTTGGCGGCACGTCATGAAGGGGATGTCGCGCGGACTGGCGGTGCTGCTGGGTGATACGTTCCTGATGTGGTGCGGGTTTTTCCTGCTCGTTCCGCTGTTCTCGGTCCACTTTGTCGATGATCTCGGGTGGTCGGCGGCGACCGTTGGATTCGTGCTCGCAGTCCGGCAGGTGACGCAACAGGGACTCGGCCCGCTTTCGGGCATGTTGTCGGATCGCTTCGGGATCAAGCCGCTGATTTGCGCTGGCTTGCTGGGACGGGCCGTTGGATTTGCGTTGACCGCGAATGCCGGATCGGTGGCACATCTGACGCTTGCGGCCATGATCGCGGCAATCGGCGGCGGGCTGTTTGAGGCACCCAAGGCGGCGGCCGTGGCCGAGTTTGCCGGGGATCAGGATCGCAGCCGGTTCTACGCGATGGTGAATACAGTCGGGGCGATCGGTATGGCGGTTGGCATGCAGGTCGGCGTGATTTTGCTCCACATCAGTTTTGCCGCTGCGTCGCTGGTTGCGACGGCGTGCTTCGTGGTTGCTTTCCTGATCACATTGATCTGGCTACCGTCGCCGGAGGCACAAACGGTGAAGCCGGTCGGGGCGAGTGGGCTGATCGAAGCGTTTCGGGATCGCACGTTTCGCGCGTACACCCTGGTGTTGATCGGCTTCTGGTTTGTCTGGGTGCAATTCACGATTTCGGTGCCATTGCGAGCGACAGACATCGCGGGCAAGGGCATTCTGCGCTGGGTCTTTCTGATCAATACCGGCATGACGATTGTGCTTGGCTATGCGGCAGTACGGATTGCGAGTCGGTTCATGGCGCCGTGGGTGGTGCTGGTGAGCGGAATCTCGGTCAGCGCGGGCGGATATCTGCTTCTCGGATTGGGTGGCACCGAGACGACCCTGCTCTTGAGTGTTGTGATCATCGCGTCAGGTTCGTTGATCGCCTATCCAACACAGCAGGCCGTGGCGGCCGATCTTGCCAATCCGGCCGCAATTGGGTCCTACCTTGGGCTAAATGCGTTGGCGCTGGCGATCGGTGGTGGGCTGGGCAACATTGGTGGTGGATGGCTGTACGATCTGGGGCAGGCTCATGACATGCCTGCGATGCCATGGATCATCTTTGCGCTGATTGGATTGGTGACCGCATTCGGCCTGGCCATGGTTCTCGGTGGTTTGCGGTCGGGGCGGCAGGTTGCATTGGCAACAGAACCGACCTGATGCAAATCCTCGCAATGAGCGGGTTCACCAGGCAGGTATTGAGACTCTGACCGACCTTCCACGGGACCGATCCTGCCGGCGGTGCATGTGCATCCAACACCGGCACGAACCGTCCGTGGCGATGGTTAACTCTCGAAGTAGCCGTCCTCGACCAGCCGATCGAGCGAGCGATCGAAGGCCGAGATGGTGAACTCGATGTCCTCTGGGGTATGGCGGACACTGAGGAGACCGCCGCCACCGAAGAGGTCGACCCCCTCCAGTTCCATGGCAACCGAGAGTGGACCAGATCGACCGGCCTTTGCGCTCGCCTTGAGTGTTTCGGGAGAGATGCCCTCCGGGATCTGGAGATCGCCTGCAGTTCGATTGGCCGGGGTGGAATCCAGATAGATGTGGAAGGCAGAGCTGTCGCCCCAAACGCAGCCCGGCAGGCCACGCCGCTCGAGCACACTGTTCATGCCAACGCGCAGGGCGAGGGCCATGGCATCGCAGTGATCCTGGACCGATTTGTCGGCACATTTGCGGAGGCAGACACCGGCTGCGGCGGCGGACATCGGATTGGCGTTGAATGTGCCCGGGTGGATGATCTTGCGCTTTGCGGCGGCGGGGTCTGAATTGAACTCCAGGTTGGTCATGATGTCGCCCCGACCGGCAACCGCACCACCGGGAAGTCCACCCGCGACGATCTTGGCCATGGTGGTCATGTCCGGCGTGATACCGAAGCGCTGCTGAGCTCCGCCGGGTGCCCAGCGGAAGCCGGTGATGACTTCGTCGAAGATCAGGATCGCACCGGCCTGTTCAGCGAGTTCGGCGACCTTCTGCAGGAAGCCAGGGGCAAGGGGGATCTGGCCCCAGGATGCGCCACTCGGCTCGATGATGACGGCGGCCACGTCCTGCAGGGCAAGGCGTTCTTCCAGCATGGCGGTGTCATTCGTGGGGACAACGGCGACCGTGCGCAGGACATCGTCGGGAACGCCGGCGACCTGGCCCGATTCGAACGGTGGCTTCTCGCTTTTGACGAGGTAGTCGCTCCAGCCGTGGAAATGGCCCTCGAATTTGAGGATCGTGTTCTTGCCGGTGTAGGTGCGCGCGAGGCGCATGGCGAGCAGGTTGGCTTCGGTGCCTGAGCCGACAAAGCGGACGCGATCGGCGGAGGGGACGAGCTGGGTGATAAGTTCGGCCCAGACGATTTCGCCCTCGTGGCCGGAGCCGAAGTGGGTGCCGCGATCGAGTTGCGCGTGGACAGCCGAGCGAACATCCGGATCGCCATGACCGAGGATGAGGGCACCGTGGCCCATCGCGTAGTCGATGATGCGCCTGCCATCGAGATCGTATTTGTATGCGCCATCGGCATGTGAGACATAGATCGGGAACGGCTTCTGGTAGCGGCCGTCGTGGGCGATACCTCCGGCGATCGAGCCCTGGGCGCGCTCGTACATTGCCTTCGAGGATGCGAACGATTCTTCGAAATCCGCGAACAACTTGCCTTTGGGTGCTACCTGAACCATGAATCCATCCACTCGTTTGGAGATTGCCAGTCTGGCCTGAGCCACTCCCGGCAGTATACGGCGGCGGCAGGTTGCACCCGTGGCACGTTGCGTGGCCCATGTTCCGTTCGCGAGGCATTGCAAATCGCACGTGAGCGCGTATGATTTTGGTGGTTCGCACAACGCAATAACGGCGAGATCCTCAGTTCAGCGTGCTTTGGCATGTCTGTTCCTGCGATTGCGCCGTACGAGAAGGAAGTAAACCTTCATGCGGTCGATGCAACTGCTTTTCCGGCTCATGCTCGCTGTGCTTCTGGCAGCAATCGTTGTGGGGGTCGATCTTTCGCCCCATCACACGAATGCTGCCACGCCGACTTTGAAATCGATTGGCGCCTCCGGTTCGGTGACGGGCGGCGGTGAGATCACCATCAAGGTGACCCTGACCGGCAAGGCGAGTTCGACCACTGCGGTTTCGCTGAAATCGAACCGACCCTCGGTGGCCAGTCCGCCAGCGACGATTTCGGTGCCATCAGGTGCATCCAGCGCATCAATCAAGGTGCGGACCCGGGCAGCCAA
>JAPXRQ010000042.1:0-19017 GCA_033813515.1 Thermomicrobiales bacterium | reverse complement strand
CCCTTGATCGTGTCGTCTCCCTCCAGCCCCGCGATCGAGTCGTCACCACCCGCGCCGGATAACTCGTCATTGCCAGCTCCGCCATAGATGGTGTCACCGGCCTCGCCCCCTCGCACCAGATCATCTCCCGCGCCACCATAAATCAGGCTGACTCCACTACTGCCCATGATGAAGTCAATTCCATCATCACCGTTCAACGTGTCGCCCGAGAGCCCTGTTTGTGCGTCGTACTGATCGAGGTAGCGCGCCCCAAAGATAAAGTCATCCCCGGTCCCGCCGTAGACTTCATCCAGGTCGTCCCCACCGGGCACGGTGCCATCAAAGTCGCCAACCAACAGGTCGCTTCCCGATCCGCCCTTGATGAGATCGGAACCTGATCCGCCGTATACAGTGTCGTTGCCAGGTCCGCCATCCATCGCGTCGTCACCGGGATCGTTGTCCTCCTCCTGGGCCCCGTTGATCAGTCCCAGCCAGTCATTTCCGGTGCTGCCGATCAACTCGTCATTGCCAGCCCCGCCAATCACGATGTCATTGCCAGCCGAGGCGGAGAGGGTGTCGTTGCCATCATTCCCTTCGAGGTAGTCATCGCCACCTTCGCCGTACATGCGGTCGTTGCCCGGGCCACCGTAGATCGAATCGCCATCGGCGCCAGCCACCAGCTTGTCATTGCCGGGGCCACCATCGACGCCATCAATCCCCGCATTGGCCGAAAGCGAATCGTCGCCCTCTCCACCCTGCAGGTAATCTCCGCCGCCCTGTCCGTACATCCGGTCCTTGCCGCCACCACCCCCCATGGCATCGTCACCGTTCCCGCCCGTGATCTTGTCGACTCCAGTTCCACCAGTGATCCCGTCATTGCCATCGCCGCCAGCCAGTCCGTTGGTGCCGCTGGGATCGCTGATGATGTCGTCGCCACCCAACCCGCGCAGCTTGTCGTTGCCCGCTCCACCCCGCAGCGTGTCGATGCCGGAGCCACCGGTGACATCATCGTTGCCATCACCAGCATCGACATTGACAACACCACTCGCGGTCGTGGTGATCTTGTCGTTGCCACCATGCGAGCAAATCGTGTCCGATCCGCCCCCGGCTTTGATGATGTCGTTCCCACTCGAGCCCTGAATGACATCGTTGCCGAATGTCCCATTGATCGTGCCAGAGCCGGTGATCGTGACGGTCTTGCCAAGACAGGTGGCCGCCAAAGCAAACGAGCTATTGGCCGAACTAACAACCGCCGTGACGAGAATGCAAGCAAGAACGAGGCGCAGAGCCAGCATTGATCAAGCCTTTCCAACATTTAGATGCAATGTGTTTGGCTAATTAATGCACACAAACCGAGGCTTTGGCGACCAGTGCCGTAAAACGCATCGCCCTCGCGCCTTACCTCGTGCGCACGAGCCTCGCCAGCGGCAGCGCCACCCAGTCCGGCCGCGTCGCCATCTCGTAGCCGACCTCGTAAATCGCCTTGTCCAGCTCCAGCGCGGTCAGCCCATTCTCCAGGTCCTCCGGCGCCTCAGGCACCAGCCGCAGATCCCCCGTGTCCAGCCGCTCCCGATAAGCCGCCATAAACGCCGCCCGTAGCTCGTCTTCCCACGCAAGCCAGTCCGCCCGCGTCTTGCCACTGGTGTCTGCCCGCTCCAGGGTCCCGCGCAGATAGGCGAACGACCGCATCATCCCGGCGACATCGCGCAAGGCCGGGAATTTCTCCCGCCGCTCCGCCAATGGTCGATTCGGTTCACCATCGAAATCGACAACCACGTACGCTCCATCAGCCGTCCGCAGCACTTGCCCAAGGTGGTAATCACCATGGATCCGGATCTGCGAGGTCCCCACCAGTCCAGAAACTCCCGCCAACCGATCGCGCAAGCTCGGCACCGACGCTGGCAACAAATCGGCCAACGCTCGGGCTTCGACATCGAATCCATCGATCCGCCGCGAGATCTCGGCGACCAGCCCATCCAGATCGCTCAGCCCCTTCGAGGTCCACCTCGCCGTGTCACTGACCCGCACCGGCTCAGGCGCCACTTCCGCCCGCCACGGATCGCTGATCAGCCCGTTGTGCATCCGCGCCGTCACATCACCGATCGCCGCCGCTTCTGCCAAACATGCGGCCGGATCAGTCGCCCCAAGCTCCAGCAGGAATCCCCAGCCGTCGCCCACATTCGGCACGAATCGGGTGCAGATTGCCAGGCAGGTCGGCGCTCCGAGCGCTCCATTCTGCCAAAGCGTCCCATACGCCTCGGGCGCAAACGAGCGATCGGCCGCCCGACTGATCACCGGCGTCAATTCCGCCTCCGGAGAGGCTCCCGCCGTCAATCGCCGATTGACCTTGACCATGAGTTGGTCGCCGTAGCGAATTGAGGAATTCGATTGCTCAACCCCCATCAGTTGCCCTGGGAGATCGACCGTTCCACTCGGCAGCCCAGTCCCGATGCGGGTCCACTGCAAATCTGCCGGCGTGATCGAGGCATCGTTCAGCGATCGCAGCAGCCATGACGCAAAGACAGGAGATGCAATCGCCTCGTCTCCGGACTGTGCATCGACCGGAATGAAGTAGTGCGAGGTCGAACCATTGCCAAACGTAACGGCATCGATCGTCAGATCAATATCGCCGACATCATCCAGAATCCGGTGTCGCCAGACTGTCTCAAGTCCTGTAACCTGCAGACCCTTTTCGAAAAACCACCGCTGCTCCTGCAACCAGGCGGCCCGATCATCCAGTGCTGTCATTCCCTACCCAATCTGCAACCACGCGTAACCCCGCGGACCAAGTGTCACCTGATACGCCTTTCGGGCAGTAGCGGGATGCAACGTACTGCCGCCAATCAGATCAGTCACCTCGGTCCGCTCGGTCACATTGATCGGTACCGACACCGATTGCATCGAGCGCGCAAAGTTGAACAGACAGATCATCCGCTGTCCCTCGAACACGCGCTCGAAAACGAAGAAGTGCGGATTCTTGACCTCGATAATCTCGAATGTCCCCCGCCCGAACACACGATGCTGGCGCCGCAGCTCAATCATGCGCCGGGTCCAGTTCAGCAGCGAGGTCGGATTCTTCTGCTGATTCTCAACATTGACTGTCCGGTAACTGAACTCGCCTTCATCAATCAGCGGCGCATACAGGTTCTCCGGTGCGGCCTGCGAGAAGCCGGCATTCAGTTCGCCGTTCCATTGCATCGCCGTCCGCACGCCGTTGCGATCGCGCAGCAGAATGTTGTCGCCCATACCGATCTCATCACCGTAGTAGATAATCGGCGAGCCTGGCAGTGAAAAAAGCAACGCATTCAGCAGCTCCAGTTGCGCTCGATCGTTATCGACCAGCGGAGCCAGACGCCGCCGGATCCCGAGATTGCTGCGCATGCGGTACTCGGGCGCATAGTCCCGCCACATCTCTTCGCGCTCGTCCGGCGTGACCATTTCCAGCGTCAGTTCATCGTGATTCCGCAGGAATATGCACCACTGGTTGTCAGGATGAATCTCCGGGGTCGCCTTCAGGATGTCGATGATCGATCCCGGATTCTCCCGCTTGAGGCTCATGAACAACCGCGGCATGACCGGAAAGTGGAAGTTCATCTGAAACTCGGGCTGATGCTCGGTCCCGTAGTAATGAATGACATCGTGCGGCCACTGATTCGCTTCGGCCAGCAGCAGTGTCCCGGGATACTCTCGATCAACCATCGCCCGGAACGCGCGCAGGAACTCGTGCGTTTCCGGCAGATTCTCGCAGTTGGTCCCCTCGCGCTCATAGAGATAGGGGATCGCATCACACCGAAAACCATCGATGCCAAAATCGAGCCAGAACCGCCCGATTCGCATCATCTCATCCCAGATCGCCGGGTTGTCATAATTTAAGTCTGGCTGATGATGGAAGAAGCGGTGCCAGAAATACTGCCCGGCTACCTCGTCGAACGTCCAGTTGGAGACCTCCGTGTCCAGAAAAATGATCCGCGTCTCACTGTACTGCGACGGATCGTCGGTCCAGACGTAATAGTCCCGCTTGGGCGAGTTGCGATCCTGACGCGCTTCCTGAAACCACGCATGCTGATCGGACGAGTGGTTCATGATCAGATCGATCAGAACCTTCAGACCTCTGGCATGCGCCTCATCAACCAACCGCCGAAAGTCGTCCAGCGTGCCAAAGTCAGGGTGAATCGCACAGAAATCGGCGATGTCATACCCATCATCGAGCAGTGGCGATGGATAAAACGGCTGAATCCAGATGCAGTCGATCCCCAGATCGCGCACGTAATCCAGCCTCGAGGCCAAACCGGCGAAATCGCCCTTTCCGTTGTTGTCCGAGTCGAAAAACGAACGCGCGTGCATCTCATAGAACACGGCATCCTTGAACCAAAGTGGATCGCGCACCTCGGACACAGCGTTGGTCACCCTTTCGTTAGGTGGTGGTCGACAATGACAGGACCCAGACTGGCTCGATGGCCGGATCAATCTGTACCGATTGATGACCGCCCGTCCAGATCCAGGTGTTCCCGGAGATCAATTCTGTGACATGGTACGGCAGACCGTCGACCAACCCCAGTTCAGCCAGATCGAGGTGAATCCAGGTGTTCAGCGGGTTGACCGGATCGAGACTGACAAGACATAAGATGCGGTCATCGGCGTCGGCATCAACCTTGGAGTAGGTGAGCAACCGCTGATCATCCGCCGAATGGAAGCGCAGGTTGTCGTACTCCTGCAGTGCAGGGTGATCCCGGCGCGCGCGATTGACCGTCTCGATCAGGTACTTGATATTCCCCGGCCGATCCCAATCCCAGACCTTGTATTCGTACTTCTCCGAGTTCAGGTACTCCTCTTTCCCCGGAACCGGTGTCGCCTCACCCAGTTCAAACCCGGAGTAGATCCCATACACCGACGACATCGTCGCCGCCATCACAAACCGGCTCTTGAACATGGGGATGCCGCCGTTTTGCAAGTGATACGGGTTGATATCGTGCGTGTTCGTGAAGAGATTGCCCCGCATGTACTGGCTAACCTCAACACTGGTCAGTTCCTGCAGATACTGCTCAATCTCCCATCGCGCCGTCCGCCAGGTGTAATAGGTATACGACTGCGCAAATCCCGCCTTGGCCAGCGCGTGCATCACCTTGGGTCGCGTGAATGCTTCCGACAGGAAGATCACATCGGGATGATCGGCATGCACCCGCCGAATCAACCACTCCCAGAAAACCGTCGGCTTGGTGTGCGGATTATCGACCCGGAATGTCTTGACACCCTGCGCGACCCAGAACCGAATCACGCGTTCCAGCTCCAGCCAAAGTTCCCGCCAGGCATCCGTGTCGAACGACAGCGGATAGATATCCTCGTACTTCTTCGGCGGATTCTCGGCGAACTTGATCGTTCCGTCGGGCCGGACCGTGAAAAAGTCGGGATGCGTCGTCGCCCACGGATGATCCGGCGATCCCTGCAGGGCAATATCCAGCGCGATCTCGATGCCCCACCGCGCCGACTCCGAGACCAGATGATGGAAATCCTCGAGCGTCCCCAGCGTCGGCTCGATCGCATCGTGCCCGCCCAGCGCGCTGCCGATCGCATACGGCACACCTGGGTCCTCGTCGGTCGAGATCAGTGTGTTGTTCTTGCCCTTTTTGTTGGTGCTGCCGATCGGGTGAATCGGGGTGAAATAGAGAACATCGAACCCCATCTGCGCAATATCGGGCAACCTTGCCTCGACATCCGCGAATGTCCCGCTCTGCCCTTCGACAGTCCCGGCCGAGCGCGGAAACATCGAGTACCACGCCGCAAACCTCGCCCGCACCCGATCGACCATCACCTCGAAAACCGGCGAATACGCTGCTCCGCCAAGATCCCGCCACGGTCGCAATGCTGCGATCGAATCGAGCCCGGTGACGATCGCGACCTTCTCGCCCATTGTCGGCCGCTGAGCGATCTGCCTCCGCAACGAGTCCACCGTCTCGGCAGCATCCGGATTCCCAGTCACCACCTGCTCCAGCAGGACATCGAATTCCCGCAACTCCAGCGAGATATCGATCCCGGCATCGAACTTCTTGACGATCTCGTCGCGCTTGGTTGCCAGCAGATCTGGCCAGGCGATGATCTGGTACTGCCACCGACCGATCGCATCCGGACGAAACGCGCCGCTCCAGCGATCGTTGTCAACAAACGCCATCTCGGCGAACTCGACCGCATCGCTTCCGGCTGGCCAAAAGAGAATCTGCGCCGCGATCTTGTCGTGCCCGTCCTTGAAGATATCGGCCCACAACTCGACCTCATCGCCAATTTCGCGCTTGATGCCAAACCGACCACCATCAACCTGCGGCCAGATATTCAGAATCAGCACGCTCGGCGGCGGCGGACCCTCCGGCAGTTCAGCGGCGAATGGATCGATCTTGCCGGTTGTCGCGTCGAAGCCATACCTCAAATCAGTTCACCTCGTGTCACGTCAAACAATACCGATCCCGCAATTTCGTCGCAACGCACAACGCCCCACCGCGCCCGGAGTGGCACAATGCCAACGACATCGCACATCGCTGTACGATGCGTTTCGGCCGCTGACGCCCATCAATCGCAAGTTCATTTGGCGCATGGCATCCCCACTGTTGGATAGCGTGTGCCCCAAAGCAAAGTGAGATCCATGGCCAATCCTCCTCTCGGTGCGCGCTGGTCCGAGGCCGAAACAACGTTCACCGTCTGGTCCCCGGATGCAGATGCCGTCCACCTCTGCCTCTTCGATCGCGACGACCATCTGATCGAAAATGCCCGCATTCGAATGCACAAGGGCGACGGTGGGGTCTGGACCTTTTCCGTCCCCAATCTCGCCGTCGGAACGCCGTACGGATTCCGGGCCAGCGGACCCTACGAGCCGGAAAATGGGCTCCGGTTCAACGACAGCAAACTGCTCATCGATCCGTATGCCCGCGAAATCTTCGGCCATGTCACCTGGCATCAACCAGTCTTCGGCTACCCGTTCGGCGATGCTGACGGCGACAAGCCCGATACAGACGACAGCGCCAACTTTGTGCCCCGCTCAATCGTCATCGACGAATCGTTCGATTGGGAAGGTATCGAGAAGCCCAACGTCCCGCGCGATCTGACCGTCGTCTACGAAGCGCACGTCAAGGGCCTGACCAAACTCAATCAAAACGTCCCACCCGAGCTCCGCGGCACATATGCCGGTGCGGGCTACCCGACAATGGTCGATTACCTCAAGGACCTCGGCATCACGGCGGTGGAGCTGCTGCCTATCCATTACCACCTCGACGATTCATTCCTCCTCGAGCGCGGCCTGAACAATTACTGGGGATACAACACGCTCGGATTTTTCGCGCCCTCGACGTCGTACTCCTCCCGCTTCGAACCGGGCGAAGTCGTCGCCGAGTTCAAGAACATGGTCAAGGCCTACCATCGTGCAGGCATCGAAGTCTGGCTCGATGTCGTCTACAACCACACCGCTGAAGCCAATCATCAGGGCGCGACCCTCTCCTTCCGCGGTCTGGCCAACGAGCAGTATTACCGCCTGACCGAAGACAAGCGCTACTACGAGAACTGGACCGGCACCGGCAACACGGTCAACGCCTTCACGCCGCAGGTCACCGATCTCATCGTCGATTCACTCCGCTATTGGGCCGAAGAAATGCAGATCGACGGCTTTCGCTTTGATCTCGCGCCAACCATCGGTCGCACCGAGCAGGATTTCGACCGCAACGCACCGCTCTTCCACCGTCTCGCCGAAGATCCCGCCTTCGCCAATGTCAAACTCGTCGCCGAACCATGGGACCTCGGCCCCGGCGGCTACCAGGTCGGTGGCTTCCCGGCAAACTGGACCGAATGGAACGACAAGTATCGCGACAACATCCGCTCCTTCTGGCGCTCCGACGACAGCGAATTGGGTGAGCTCGGCTGGCGCCTGACCGGCTCGGCCGACGTCTATCACAACCGCCCGTTCGGACCAACCGCCGGCGTCAACTTCATCGCCGCCCACGATGGAATGACCAGTTGGGATGTCGTCTCGTTCCAGAAGAAGCGCAACTACGCCAACGGCGATAACAACGACGACGGCACCGGCGAGGACATCGGCCAGTACATCGGCCCGGATGGCTACACCACCGATGTTTCCATCCGCGAAGCGCGCCATCAGCGCCAACGCAACCTCCTCGCTACCTTGCTGATCTCGCGCGGCATTCCCATGATCCTGGGCGGCGACGAACTCGCCCGCACCCAAAAAGGCAACAACAATGCCTACTGCCAGGACAACGAAATCAGCTGGATCAATTGGGACTTGTCGGAGCGCCAACAGGGACTGCACGACTTCGTCCGCAGTTGCCTCACCCTGCGTCGCGAGGAGCCGGCCTTGCACATCGGCAAGTTCCCCGACGAAGAATTGAGCGAGGCCGATCCCTGGTTCTGGTTCACACCCGACGGTGTCCAGATGACAGACGCCCAGTGGCACAACCCGGAAGAGCGCTGCTTCGGTTTTCTGCTCGATTCATCCCGCCAGGGGCATCTCGTCGTGCTGATCAATGCTGGCGGTGACGCCTGCGAGTTCACCCTGCCCGCACCGGTCGCCCAGGAAGGTCGCGCCTGCGCCATGCTGCTCTCGACGATCCTCGATCACGACGGCTCACTGACCGCCCCGCCCAGCTCACTGACCGTCTTCCACATCGCCCCCGTGGCCTGACAACGCAAGAAACCGGAGGCTGCGCACCTGGCGCCGCCTCCGGTTGGCATTCGATCAGATTGTAAGAAGCGTTCTACTCGTCGGCAGGCGCATCGGCATAGAGGAAGCCGCAGCGCACACTGTCCGGATCGAGCACAACCCGACCGAGCAGTTCTCGCAGATCGCGCGCCTCGTTCATGGTCAGCGAATCCATCAGGTGACCAAGCTGAGCCTTGAATTGCACACCGATCGTTGCCAGCAATTCCTCGCCAGCCGGTGTCAGCATGGCCAGAATCATCCGCTTGTCATCCGGATGGGCCATGCGCGAGACCCAGCCATTCTTGAGCAGGATATCGACATAAAGCGTCGCGGTACGTCGTGCCACTGCCAGGCGGCGAGCGAGCTCGGACGGAGCCAGCCCCTCCTCCTTGCAAGCCGCCAGCTCCAGCAGGGCAAAAAAGGCGCCGGCGGTAACTCCCAGCTCGGCCAAAATATCGGTGGCGGCTCTATCCAGCGCGCCAGCCGTTCGCATCAACTGTGCGAACGCAGCAAATTGAACTGCCTGCTTCTCGGCCGAATCCTCGATCGGCTCCTGATACCGGTGACCAGCCATCAGCCATCCAGGATGAACCACGGTTTTGTCCGTACGTGACGGGTTCGCGAGCAGGGAAGTGGAAGACCAGGTGGCCGTTTCCATGGGGACTGCAGCCTTTCGATCGTAAGTGAGGATGAAGACCCATGAATCAGTTCCCAAGTCGGGTCAAAAACTCATGGCGACCGCTCTGCGGCCATGTCACAATCGTAGGCAGAGACCATGCTCGTCACAGACAGGCGAAATTCCATACTTTTGAAATGCCGTGTGGGCAATTTCCCCGACCGCTTGTCAGGGATTCTCTGATTCGCGCCCATTTTCGCGGCGATATCCAGCAGTTTCAGGCAATTGACACGGTTCCTCGCACCGATCCCGCCACACGCCTGCCCTCGTGATGAGGACCGCCGGTGGCGCGGTGGGCGTCAGATTGTCCTGCCCCTAAACGTCGCCTGTCCCCAACATGCCGGCCCGTAACGCGTACTGCACCAGCTCGGCCCGGTTCGCCAGCCCCAACTTCTGCATCGCCCGATGCCGGTACGTTTCCACCGTTTTCACCGAGAGCGACAACTGATCGGCCGCCTGCTGCGCGGAGTTCCCTTCGGCGGTCAGCCGCACCACTTCGCGTTCCCGGTCGGACAGCACCTCGTGGAAATCTCGCTCGTGCCCCGTTTGCATCCGCCCCAGATAGCCAGCCAGCAAGGTCCGCGTCGCCGCCGAATCGAGAAACGCCTCACCCATAGCCACCGTCCGGATCGCCCGCAGCAAATCTGTGTGCGCGCTTGACTTGCGCACATACCCGCTGCCCCCGGCATCCAGGACAGGCAGCAAGTAGCGCTCTTCGGCGTGCACCGTCAGCACCAGTACCCGTGTCTGCTTGCCCATGGCCACAATCTCGCGAATGGTTTCCAACCCGCCACCGGGCATGGAGAGATCGGTCAGCAGCACATCCGGCTGCAGCTCCCGCACGCGATCGCCCGCCTCCGGCCAGGTCGCCGCTTCGCCGATCACCCGCATATCGGCCTGGCCGTTCAGCAGGGCGCTCAAACCCGCCCGCACCACACCGTGATCGTCTGCCACCACTATCCGGATGATTTGCGGAGTACCGCTCATACCGATGCCGCGTTTCGTACGGGAACAATCGCCGTAATCTCGGTTCCGGCGCCCGGAGTCGACCGAATCCGCAGTGTACCGCCGATCAAAGCGGCCCGTTCCTGCATGCCGAACAACCCAAGCTTCACCGCGCCGCCCTCCTCACCCTGCGGACGCTCCACCTCAAATCCATTGCCATCGTCTCGCACGCCTACGATAAGAGAAAGCGGATCCTTGGTCAGCGAGACCCACGCGTGCCTGGCCTGCGCGTGTTTGGAAATGTTGGTCAGCGATTCCTGCACGATGCGATAGAGGATGAGCTCCGTGTCTCCCGTAATCTCGGGCGATTGGCCCTTGATCTGCAGTTCGGACCGCACACCGGACTGCGCTTCGAACCGCTTCACCAGTTCGGTCAGCGCGGCATCCAGCCCAAGATCGTCCAGCTCCGGCGGACGCAGTTCCAACGCCAGCCGACGTACACCTTCCAGCGCCTCAACCGCCGACGACTCCAGCGTCTCAGCCATCGCACGGACATCCGGGTCGTCCGACTCCTTCAGGACCGACACCTGCAATATCTGGGCAAACAGCAGTTGGGCCGTGTCATCGTGCAATTCGCGAGAAATCCGCCGCCGCTCTTCTTCCTGCGCCCGGACCACCTGATTGCTCAGTTCACGCAATGTCTGCCGGTCGCGCTCAATTGCATCCAGCGACGCGTTGAAGGTTCTCGCCAACCGGATCATCTCGGGATCGGCGGTCAGATCAATCGGCACCCGTGCGTTCAGTTTGCCGTTCTGCACCGCCAACACGGTTCGGTGCATCGCCTTGAGCGGACGCAGCGCGGCATTTACCACCACGATGTTGATCAGCACGCTTATCGCCACGCCAACCAGGGTCAGCAGCAGAATCAACGCCAATGTCGACGCTGTGCTGACCTCTCGCCACAAGCGAAACGAGATCGCGCTGCCGAACACTGCGCCAACCGCGATAATCGTGATGTTGGCGAGAAGCACACGATAGAAGAGCGGGAGTCGGCGCAATCGTTGCCAAAACCCTGCCCAGTAACTGATCTCCCGCGTGTCGCCTGAACGGTAAAACTCGGTCACCCGAAAACCTCACTGTACAATTGTCAAGTTATGTACGGTTTGCGTGAGGATCGCAATGGCTTCGAACGTCTCATTTGATATTGTCTCGAAATTTGATTATCAGGAATTGCGCAACGCGATTGATCAGGCCCAGCGCGAAATTCAGCAGCGCTACGATCTCAAGGACACCGGCACCGAGATCAATCTGACCGAGAAAGACATAACAATCAATACCGCCAGCGAGTATAGCCTTCAGGCGGTCCGCGACGCGATCGAAAGCAAGCTCATCAAACGCAGCCTCTCGCTCAAGATCCTCGATTACGGCAAGGAAGAGCAGGCGTCCGGCGGTCGCGTCCGCCAGCACATCACCCTCCGCGAGGGCCTTAACGACGAAGTCGCCAAGAAACTGGCCAAGCGCATCCGCGACGAGTTCAAGAAGGTCACCCCGCAGATTCAGGGCGATCTGATTCGCGTTCAGGCCAAGAGCAAGGACGACCTCCAGGCCGTCATCGCTGCCCTGAAGGCGGAGGACGATCTGCCCGTCGCGCTTCAATTCGTCAACTATCGATAAGGCACCCATGGTCGATCCATCGAAGCCATCCCGATTTCACATCATCACACTCGGCTGCTCCAAGAACCGGGTGGATTCCGACGGTATGGACACACTCCTGCGGCAACGCGGACTTGCGCCAGCGACATCCGCTGATGCCGCCGATGTCATCATCGTCAACACCTGTGGCTTCCTCGGCGCTGCCCGGGACGAATCGGTCGGCGTCATTTCCGATGTCCTCTCGATCCGTCAGGACCATCAGCGCGTCATCGCGGCTGGATGCATGCCAGCCCTCCGCGACTACTCGAATGACATTCCGGCCGGTGTCGATCATGTCCTGACCACCCAGGAGTGGTTCAAGATCGGCGATGTGGTCTCGTCCCTCTACGATCTGCCCATCGAACCCGAAATCGCGGGCTGCGAAGGGATGCTGACCACATTCCAGCGTGCCCAGGCAGGGCCCTCCGCCTACGTCAAGGTCGCCGATGGATGCGATCACAACTGCGGCTTCTGCACGATTCCGACCATCAAGGGCCGCCAGGTCTCCAAGCCGCCGATCCACGTTCTTCAGGAAATCGTTGATCTCGTCTCCCGTGGCACAAAGGAGATTGTCCTCGTCGCCCAGGACACGATTCGCTACGGCGCGGATCTTGGCATCAAGAACGGGCTACCCGCTCTCCTCGAATCGATCGTCGAGGGGGTCCCGAACCTGCCCTGGATTCGTCTGCTCTACATCTACCCGACCGTCCTCACCCTGAAGATGGTCGACACGATGGCGGAGCACGACGCGCTCCTGCCCTACCTCGATATGCCGCTCCAGCACGCCGATCGCGATGTTCTCCGCGCCATGAATCGACCAAGCGACCCGGACATGACCCGGCGCCTGATCGATCACGCTCGCGCCAAATTGCCCGATCTCGTCATGCGCACCACACTCATCGTCGGCTATCCGGGCGAGACCGAAGAGCAATTCGGCCGCCTGCTCTCGTTTGTCGAGCAGGAAGAGTTCGATCACGTCGGCGTCTTCACCTGGTCGCCCGAACCCGGCACCAAGGCATTCGATCTCCCCGATCGGGTTGATCCTGCAGTGGCCGAGGACCGGCGCAACCGCATCATGGAAGCGCAGCAGGCAGTTTCTCTTCGCAAGAACCGTGCACTGGTCGGTCAGCGACTTCAGGTTCTGATCGAGGGCACTGGCGAAACAGAGGATGCCTTTGGACGGATCGAGCCAATCTCGGCCGGTCGCGCTCGCCGTCATGCTCCCGAAGTCGATGGACTGGTCTTCATCCCTGGCACGCATCCGATTGGCAGCATGATCGACGTCGAGATCGCCGAGGCCACCGAATACGACCTCTGGGCCGCCGATGATCGCGTCACCGCCGCCGCTCCCGTGGCAGGTCGTCGACAGCGCCCGCGGATCAACCGGAAACGCCGCTCGCTTCCGATGGCCAAACTGCCTGGAACATGACCCACTGATCGGGGATACGTGCAATCGCCGTTTCCAGCGAGGCGACAACGTCCTTCATTCCCGCTGCCAGATCGGTCTGCAAGTCCGTAGTTCGTGCCACCGTGAACGGCTCGTGAATGGTGATCCGATGCCCACCCTCAGCCAACCGCTCACCATACACAGGAACGATCGGCGCGCCGGTATCCCGTGCAATCCGGACAGCCCCTGGTGGCAGACGCGTCTTCTTGCCGAAAAACGTCACATCGACCCCGTTGTTGAAGAAATCGCGATCGGTCACCAGAACCGCACAATCGCCATGGTGCACAGCCTGAAGCGTCTTGCGCACGCCTGATGCATTCGCTTCCACAAGCGGCAATCCGTTCGACTGGCGCAGGTACGTCACACCGTCAAACACCAGCCGACTCGTCGTCCGCCCGGTCATGATCTGCAGTTTGTAATCAACGGCGTGCAGGTAATGCCCGATGAAATCGAACGCACCCAGATGCGCGGTAATCAGCACGCAGCCCTTACCGCCCGCAACGGCCGCATCCAGCCTTGCCTTCGATTCCGGATCGAGCTGAACATCGGCCCGGAACTGTGCCTTGCTTCGTTTCGGCACAACCAGCAGGTCCGCCCAGTCCCGCGCGGAGATGCGAAACACCTGGCGCACATCCGCCATCGATGGCTCGGGTCGCCCGGTCGCCGCATAGACATGCTGCAGGTTGGCAAGCACATTCCGCCGGTAGCCTGGAATCAGCGCGTAATTGGCATCACCAAGCACATCGGCAACGGAGTAGAGAACGCGTTCGGGCAGCAACCGTGCCACCCGACTTGAGAGCCGCGCCACGGAAATGCTGACGAAGGTGCGCAGGTACGTAGGGTTCTCCCGGCGGAAACGCTCGGTGAAACGCCGTCGATCCGGTTTGCTCTCGGCGTCGCCAGGTTTGTCTGCAGTGGTTGCCAAGTACGCGATCCGGTTCTGACTCAGGCGGAGGTCGGCGGAGGAGTCTCGACCTTGCTATCGGCATCCTCCGGCATCTTCCACAACGCACTCGCGTCGTAGATCACCGGCAGGCCCCGCACTATTGTCAGGGTCACAGCCAGTACGACACAAGCCCAGCCCGCCCAACGCACGAGATCGTACTGATAAATCTGGTGGATGATCGAATCTGGCTCGTTGCGATGCCGATATCCCTCGAGGCCGGTCAGGAAGCAGAGACCGATCGCCTTGGCATACCCGTAGAGGCTTCGCATGAACCGCCCGGCCGTGAGCCACTCAGTAAATGCCGACCGCATCATGTTGTTTTCGCCGAACGGAGTCTTGCCTTCGGCCAATCCAATCGACCGGATGCCATCCACCACAAAACTGCGGCTAAGCACCAGAATCGGGATCCAGACCGGGATCAGCTGCAGCTCGGCGAAGATGACCCACAGCGCGTTCTCGACAATGCGGTCGCCGGCGATATCAAACACCGCCCCGAACTTCGACGTCGTTCCGGTCTTGCGCGCAACATACCCATCGATACCGTCGCCAGCGAAGATGAACGCCACCAGGGGTATGGCCAGCAGGATAACGCCGGCATCGCCCCAGTAGATCATCGCAATCGCGACATAGAGCAGCATCAATCGGGTGATGGTGATCAGGTTAGCCACGCAAGCACTCCCGTCGTGCTACCAGAGCAGGGTAATGATGCCGACCCAGATGATGCCATTGATCATGAGTGCGCTGATGGCCAGAAACTCGGCGGCAAATGGCTCGCGCATGCGCAACCACCATCCCAGTCCCAGTGCCATCACCGATGAGAAGAGCGCAAACACCGGAAGGCGCCAGATCACCGATTTGGTGCCCAGCATCACGACCGATCCCTCGGCATCCAGATCAACCGGCAGCCAATCGGGCGCCGATCCATACCGGATGGCGATGACGATCAACATCAGCACCAAACTGGCAACCAGCGACAGCGCGCCCATGACAACCGCCCGCTGATCGGCCGCCGGATTGGCCAGCTTGCTGCCCATCCGCCGCATGGTCGCCGTGCCAGCCGCGGCGGCTGCCATCGTTCCGGCGCCCGCTCGCTGCCGGTTGCGCCTGCGCTCGGGTCTGCCGTCAAACTCCTCGAAATCTTCATCGAGATAGTCGTCGGCATCGTACTCAGGCTCGGCCCGCCGCGACGGTCGAGTGGGTGAAGACCTGCGCAATCGGTCGTAGGGATCGCGCGAGGAGGGGGCAGCGTCGTAGTCGTCCTCGTATCGGGATGATCCACGCCGCACTCGCTCGACATATTCGTCATTGGGGGCAGATTGTGACGACCGCCGTGCTGGTGCATCGCTGGATCGCGATGATCGCGGCTCCCGTGGCGGCGAATACTCGTCGTACTCAGCCGTATCCTCCTCATACCTGGCCCGGCGCGATGGTGGTGGTTCCGGGCTGCGTGGAGCTGTGGAACGTCGCACAACATCACTCGAGGGCGAAGAGGATTGCGGTGGGGTCAGATCGGAATCGGTAATCGGGCGCCGTCGCTGATATGAGCCACTGCTTGGTGACTCTCCCGCATTTCTGGCTTGTCGGTCGCGATCTGAGTCGCTCATCGGCACATCACCAGGGCATCAACCGGCCGCGTCGTAGGGTTGGAATATACCAAAGCCGGTCCCCTTCCCGTCTGCCGGGGCAAACCACCCGCCCCTAGGGAGCCGCGGTCGCCGTCGCATGGTGATCCGGTGATGAAGCAACCGTCGGACTGAGCGCCACTGGAGACCCAACCGGCGAAGCAATCGCACCCGGCGAACCCACCGGCGATGCTTCGCCGACAGGAGAGGCCTCGACCGATGGAGCGGCCGTTGGCAGCGCTGGCGCATCTGGCGGCGGCACGAACGACGACAACGCTGGCGTCGGCGTCGGCTCGACCTTTGACGAAATGCTCATCTCGGCCTTCTGCTGGTCAACCCAATCCTGAATGATCGAGTCTTTGTACTGCGTCATCTGCTGGTCGGTCAGCGCGCGATTCGGATCGGTCTCGATCACCTTCACGATATGCCAACCGTATTGCGTCTGGAACGGCTCGGAGACCTGTCCAGTTTGCAGCGAGAACGCCACCGTATCGAACTGGTCGACCATCTGGCCGTGCGTAAACCAGCCGAGATCGCCGCCATTTTCGGCCGTGCCCGTGTCATTGGACTGCTGCTTGGCGGTCTCCGAGAAATCTGCCCCGGCCTGAATCTGCTGATAGATCGAGTCAGCCAGATCCTTGGTGTCTACCAGGATGTGCTGGGCGTGCACCTGCGGCGCGGACTGCCCAACATCCTTCAGCAGATAGTCGGAAACCATTTGCCGGGCCAGCGCCGGTGCCACTACCAACCGGCGGTAGTCTGAATCGGACATGTGGGTCACACCGAAGACCGCGTCCTTGTAGCTGTCGTAACTGGCCGTTGCCGTCTCAACCGCCTGGGTTGGATTCGGCGTTGCCTCAACGGTGGCAGTCATCGTTGCAACAGGCGACGCCACCTCGGGCGAACCGATCGGAGAAGCCACGCTGGATGGCGATGCCGCTGGCGATGCGACCATTTCGGGCGATCCAGCCGGCGATGCCACGCTGGATGGCGATGCCTCAGGCGACGCGGCCATTTCAGGCGATCCGACCGGGGAGGTCACGCTGGATGGTGATGCCTCTGGCGACGCGACCATTTCGGGCGAACCAGCCGGTGATGCCACGCTGGACGGTGATGCCGCAGGCGATCCAGCCGGCGATGCCACGCTGGATGGCGATGCCTCAGGCGATCCAGCCGGAGATGCCACGCTGGACGGCGATGCCTCCGGCGACGCGACCGTTTCTGGCGAACCAGCCGGCGATGCCATGCTCGATGGCGACGCAGCAGGCGAGGCAACCATCTCCGGGTTTCCAACCGGTGTTCCTACCGCCTCCGGCGAGCCCACTGGCGAGGCCACCGATTCTGGCGATCCTACCGGCGACGCATCAACCACCGTCGGCGTCTCGCCGCTCAGGGCTTCCTCTGTCTGGGTCGCCCACTCGGCACGCTGCGGAATGAAGGTTGGTGTCGGTGTTTGCGTCACGATCGGCGCATTCGAGGGCTGGAACTGCTGCAGAATGTATTGGTCGATGTCTTCGTCCGTCACTGACAGACCCAGGTTCTGCATGCCCTGCAGGTAAACCTGGTCTTCGACCATCCGGTTCAGCGTCTCTTCGTCGATCGATGTCGATCCCCAAACGCCATCCAGCTCTTCCGCTGCCTGCTGGGCAAGCGTCAGATACTGCTGCTGCTGGCTCGAATCCACCAACTGGGCGTATTGGGTGTACTGGTTGTACTGATTGACCAGGTCCATCGAGCGGACCTTCCAGTAGTCTCGCCGCCGAATCTCGACCCCGTTCACCGAAGCCAGAACCGCGCGCGGCTTGATCCAGTACTCGTTCAACGCGAAGCCGGCCACAATGAAGACGGCCAAAACCGCCGCGACAACCAGCCCCGTGTAGAGCTGCTTCCGCTGCCGTTGTTCCTTCTCCCGGCGCGATACACGTCGTTGACTGGCTGGGCCTGTCGCGGACGACTTACTGGACTTGGGGAGCGTATCGCGTCGCCGGCTAGACATGAACCTCGTGCTTTCGCGGTTGAATCGTGCGACCTGAGAAAAGCGGCCCGGCGATTAGTGCCGGACCGCCGCAATTGTCCTAGAAGGGAAGCTCGTCGATGTCCTCGGCCACATTGGCCGGACCCGATGCCTCGCGGCTGTAACCAGAGCCCGCACCAGCAAACTCGCCGGTTCCGCCGCCCTGTCCGCGTGCACCCACCATCAGAACTTCATCAGCATTGATATCCAGCGAAGTCCGGGCTTGCCCGTCGTTGCCGGTGTATTCGCGCTGCTCGAACCGTCCGTTGACAAAGACACGCTGGCCCTTGGTGAACGATCCGTCCTGAGCAAGTCGGTCCAGCGTTTCGGCCAATTTGCCCCAGGCAGTCACATTGAACCAGTTGGTCCGCTCCTGCTGCACGCCGTTCTGATCTGGATACCGGCGCGAATTGGCAACCGAGAACGTGACATTCATTGTTCCGTTCTTGGTGTAGCGAGTCTCCGGGTCACGACCCAGATTTCCGATCACCTGAATCTTGGCGTACATATCTGACCTCCTGGGTCGTTGCGGGAAAAACGGGTGTTATGCGTCTTCGGTCTCAGCCTCTGCAGCCGCATCGGCGTCGGCAGCAACCTCGGCCTGGGCCTCTTCAACGGCAGCCGCTTCCTCAGCCGGAGCTTCGGCAGCTGCCTCATCGGCCGGTGCTGCGTCAGCAACGGTCTCTTCAGCCGGGGCAGCCTCTGCGGCCGGAGCCTCTGCAGCCGCCTCGGAGGCCTCGGGAGCGGTCTCGCCGTCGGCGGCCTCTTCCTCTTCCTCAGCCTGCGGCTCCATCATCGGCGCACCCTGCTGGGTCAGCAAATACCGGATAACCTGATCGTCGAGCTTGATATCGCGCTCAACTTCAGTCAATGCGGTCGAGACCGATGTGAAGTAATAGAGCACGTAAATGCCATCGCGCAGATCGCGGCTGCCATGCCGAATCGGATACGCCAGTCGGCGCCGTCCCCACGGCAACTCCTGTCTCTTATACACATCTCCGAGC
>JAPXRQ010000041.1:0-19717 GCA_033813515.1 Thermomicrobiales bacterium | reverse complement strand
CAAGCTGGACGACTACAACCGGGTGACCCGCCAGACCGATGCGACCGATGTCGATATCCAGATTCACTACCAGCAGGATTTCGCCTCGCCGACCCCTGCAGCCGAGATTGGTGTGACCTTTGTCAAGGATCGCTCTGCCGCGGGTGCAGTCACCCAATACCATTTCGACCACTTTGGCCGTTCGACCTTTGTCGTCACCCCGGAACTCGTTGTCACCCAGTTTGCCTACGACGATGTTGGCAATCTCGAAAGTTGGGTCGATGGCAGTGGCGGCCAATATCAGTTCAGTTACGATCCCCTCAATCCCAATCGTATCAATGGCATCACCGACCCGTTGAACAACAGTCGCAGTATCGAGGTCAATGCGCAACACAAGCCCACGATCACCGAGGATGCGTACGGGATCATCACCACGTATGACTACGATGGTCAGACCCGCATGACCGAGAAGATTGTCGATCCCGGATCAAGTCCTCACCTCAATCTGAAAACGATCTACACCTACGATCCGGTCTCCGAGCAGATGGAGACCATGGTTGTCGATCCCGATGGCCTCGCCCTGACCACGAAGCTCGAATACAACGGCGACGGTCTGGTCTCGCGCAAGATTCTCGATCCGGGTGGTCTTGACCTGACCTGGGAATACGCCTACGACGAAAGTGGCCACTTGCTGGTCGAGGTCGATCCATCAGGACTGCGCAAACGCTACACCTACACCGGATTTGGCCGTATCGAAACGACCATCGTTGACCCCGAGAAGAAGGCTGATGGTTCCTACTACGATGTCGGGTTGGGGATTGATCACCTGAATCTGGTCAGCCGCTATGTCTTCGATTTCGGCGGCAAACTGACGGCCACCATGGATCCCAACTGCATCGAGAACTTCATCGATTACCAGGACTGCCAATCCGAGTGGTACTACAACGAATCCGGCCTCGTTACGGACAAGTACGACACGATGGATGTGCGGACGCACTACGAATACAACGAGCTCGGCCTGATGACCGAGACTGTGCAGGACGCCACTCTGGACGATGACTCGCCCGGAATCGAAAAGAACTTCCTGACACTCTACGAATACGACGACGATGGCCGATTGACCGACGTCATCGTGGATCCCGATGGACTCAACCTCGTCACGCACTACACCTACGACGAAGCCGGACGCCTGGAATATGAGATTCTCGATTACGGCGCAAGTCCGCATTACAACCTGACCACCAAGTACATCTACGACGAGAAGGGTCGCCTGGTTGGAAAACGCACTCCCGGCATGGGTCCGACCGAAGGCTGGACCTACGAGTATGACGACAACGACCGTCTCGTGCTGACCACTGATCCGGAAGGGCGCGAGAGCGAGAATGTCTATGATCGGGCTGGCCGCTTGTGGAAAACGATCATCGATCCGAATGGCGAAGCCCTGACCACGACCTACACCTATGACAAGGCCAGCCGCCTGACCGATACCGAAAATGCAGCCGGACTCGTCACCCACACCGATTACGACGGCGCCAGCCGCCCGATTGCCACCATTGTCGATCCAGGAGGAGAGGACATCACCACTGAAACGGTCTACAACCGCAATGGCTCGGTCTGGCAAACGATTGACCCCGAAGGTCGCATCACCGAACGCGTCTACGATCGTGCAGGACGCCTCTGGAAGGTCATTGCTCCGGGTGGCGCAACGACCACGTACGACTACGATCTCAACAGTCAGCTGATCAAGACCACTGATCCCGATGGGGTCGTCACCGAAATGGCCTACGACCTCATGGGCCGCCAAACGGATACATTCATCGATCCCCTGGGCGAGAACATCCACACCGAAACCGTCTACGATCGCCTCGGCCGACCAACCGAAGCCATCAATCCCCGTGGCTACAGCACCACGACCCAGTACGACTCAGCTGGTCGCGTCTGGACAATCACCGATGCCACATCTGCTGTCCTCACCTACGGCTACGACACCGCCAGCCGCCTGACCGATGTCACCGACCCACTCGGGTCAGTCACGCACACCACCTATGACGCATATTCCAATGCCGATCTGGTCACCTACGCTTACGGCACGATGAGCGCACGCACCTGGAACCGGGACTACGATCTCAATGGCGCGGTGATTCGGGTGCAGGACCCGAACGGGAACGACCTGCGCTACTGGTACGACACGGTCGGTCGCCTCGACGCCATTACCGATTCCTCCGACGATCCCTATGTCGATTACACCTACGATGGGGTTGGCCGGACCCAATCCATCGTCAATGCCAATGGCACCATCGCCTATGCCTACAATGATCTCGGCCAGGTTGAGACCGTCACCCAGAACGGCCAGACCATCGGTTACACCTACACCGACAGTGGCCAGCGCGACACCATGACCCTGCCTGGCAGCCGGACCGTGGATTACGACTACGCCACCACCACCGGACAGCTTGAGACCATTACCGACTTCTCCAATCAGCCTCTGCCCACCGAATACACCTGGACCGATGCCGGACGGCTGGAATCCATCACCAGACCGACCGATGCCCTCGACTCTGATCTGGACATCGTCACCGACTATGGCTACGACACCGCTGGTCGGCTCGATGCCATCTCCCACAGTCAGGATGGCATCTTTCTGGCTGAGTACGGCTACACCCTGGACAAGAATGGCAATCGCGAAGAGGTTGATGTCACCGGCACCGAGGTGGTCAACGGCACCGAAACATACGTTTACAACGAGCTTGACCAACTGACCAGCGCCACCTATGTCGATACTGGCAGCGCCGCTTTCACTTATGATGCGAACGGCAATCGCAAAACGGTCCTCTCAGGTGGCATCACCACGACCTACAACTACGATGCCCTGGGACAACTCGATGGCATCACCAGCACCGATACCGGTGTCGATCCCATCACCATCCTCTATGACAACAACGGCAATCGCATTCAGAGTAGCGACGGTACCAGCACCCGCGCATACACCTGGGACTGGAGCAACCGGCTGACGAGTGTCGATATCGATAGCGTTACCACGGACTATGAATACCTTGGCGACGACACCCGCCTCAGCCAAACCACCAGTGCCGGAACGACAAACTATCTGGTCGAGCGCCAGTCTGGACTGCCACAGATTGTTGATGATGGCGACAGTGCCTATCTCCACGATGTCACTGGCAACAGCATGGCCATTGATGGCGCAACCGACAACGCGACCTACCCACTCTCCGACGCCCTTGGCTCAACCCGCCTCACGCTGGATGACAACGGCACTTCCCTCGGGTCGACCGACTGGGACGCCTGGGGCAATGAGCGATACAGCGACGGCACCGGGTACGCATTCGGCTACACCGGTCAGCAGTACGACGAGAGTGCCGACCTCTATTTCAATCGTGCGCGATACTACTCCCCCGGCTCCGCACAGTTCCTGAGTAGAGACACCCTCCAACCAAACGCTGGCGGAGTCACCGGCTACAACGTCTACCAGTATGCCAACGGCAACCCGACCACCTACTCCGATCCCAGTGGACACTTGGTCAGTTATCGGCAATTCGGCGGTGGCCCGTTTGCCTATATGGCTTACATTTTCGAGTGTTTTCTGCATGGTAGCTGCCGCTACTGGGTTCAGAATCAAGTTGAAGACGCTGCAAGTGAAATGGCAAGGTCGGCAAAATCCGCCTGGCAGTGGACGAAGGACATCATTCAACGTGGATGGAAGTGGGTTGCCAACAATTGGCCTGTGGCGAAGACATGGGTTAAGGATCATGTAGAACGATGGTCAGCCGATGCTTCGGACTGGATACGTGATCAAGCGGATGAGTGGGACGACTGGCATACAAACGGAATATGTACCGCCGTAGGGGTATCGGCCTTGGTGCTCGCAGGATTCGAGGGATCGGTGTGCTTAGTCACTGATGACTCAGGCAATTATGGAGTGTCTCTCACTCGTGCAGGCGGCTTGGCGTTCACTTTTGAGAAAGTATGGTCAAACATTAAAGCACTCTACCAACAGGGAGCTTTGGGTGGGGCGGGTTTCGACGCGACCCTGAGCGGATTCTTCAGTCAGGCCCCACAAATTTGGGACCTAGCCGGACCGGGACACCTGACCTCAGTTGGAATCGGGGGCGACTTTTACGTCGGTGCTTCTTACATCTCCAGCAAAGACAGGCAGGGAAATTCGATCAAAACCGTGAGCGCTAATATCGGGGGCGGCGAGGGCATTCTTTTCAACGACCTAGACTCGTATACCGAAGTTCGCTCAGGTCAGCAGCTTGTAACCGAACTGAAAGAGTTTTATCAGTGGGATCCGTCTAGGCAACCGTAATGATCATTAAGTCTCCAACAAAAGCCACGATTTACAAATCATACACAATTAGTGTGTCGGAAGAATCATATAATTCCACTCTCCAATCTGCATCTGGTGAACACGTCACGAGTAATGGGAGCCGAATTCGCATTTCTTCTTCAGGAAAAGATTACCTGATAGTTTGGCCAACTCACGATCTTAATGGACATGACGTTATCATCGAAGCAAGAATTGTGATGTCTTCTCGCAAAGATGCAAGACAAATCAAGGTCATTTTCAGTCAAGATAAACATACGACTGGATATAAGAACGCAGCTATTTTGATCGGAAGTATCACTCTGGTTGCAGGAATAATCAAATTAGGACTTCTTATTACACAAAATGGAATCGAGGCCATTACTAATTTGTGGAGCACAGGACTCGCCGGTTGGTTTGTGACCAGCTGCATTTGTTTTGTCGCAGCGTCACTGCGCCAATCGGTGCAAATTGACAACTCTCCTCTGGCCGAAGCAGTGGATGAGTTCTTGGTCTCCCCGCTAAGCGCGACAGAAATTCCATGGGAGCCCAGTTTAATTGAGAGATTGGGCTACATAAGTTGAGTGTTTGCCCGGAGCCGCGGTTGCTCGGCAACTGTAATTGTGAGTCCAGCTCGTCGATTCTGGCCGGATTTCAGTTAGCGGGCACCAATCCCGGTGTCGATCCCATCACCATTCTCTATGACAACAATGGCAACCGCAAACGTGTCCTTGACGGCGCGACCACGCTCCGCGCATACACCTGGGACTGGAGCAACCGGCTGACAAGTGTCGATATCGATAGCGTCACCACGGACTACGAGTACCTCGGTGACGACACCCGCTTGAGTCAGACGACGTCAGCGGGAACCACCGACTACCTGGTCGAACGCCAATCCGGCTTGACACAGGTCGTTGATGACGGATCCCGGAGCAGCTCGAGTCCTTACACTAGTCAGCTGATTCCAAACTCGTCCATGTCAGTTGCAATCCTGTCCCGCTTGCAGTTTTGTGTTGCCAACCACAAGGGGTAGGCAACAGAATCTCACTCGCACTTGGAAAGTGGCTCGGCCGCATCGCAGATTTCGACCTTTACCAATATGCGGTGTGAGCGGCGGCGACCTAGCTTACTTTTAAGCATGTCCATGAGCGCCTTGGCGATTTCGCTCGAAAATGATTTCGCAGCACCAAGGAAAAAAGCGCCAAAAATTGCGAACGTAGCTTCCTTCACGTGCGGGATGCCACACAGATTCACAAGATTCATCGATCAACCGATTGAAGGATGCGGAACCCCGGAGCCCGAGAGATCGCTACTTGAACCAGATGATTCCGGTATGGGTTTAAGCTGCCGCAGCGACGTCCAGATTTGTCCAAGTTAGGACCACAACCGGCAGACTGTGAACCAGTATGGTCGGCATAGAGATGGGCGACGGCCTTGGCTCGCTTCTTGATGATCTCGACCTCGAGGTCATTCGGATCGGCATACGTCTGCTGGAGGAAGCGATCGATATCGGCATCACCACCCATGATCTTGAGCGCGGCGGTGACCTGGGTGAAGGTGGGAGTGCCTTCGGTCCAGGTGTCGCCCGGATCGTAGAACGTCGCGGCCGGATTGGTGTTTTCCCGGTTGTAGGTCACACCCGTACCGACGACATCCATAAACGGAAGCAGGCGGAAGAGCGGGGTGTCCTTGACGATGGTGTCGATGACGCCGCGGACCATCAGATCCTGGGTCAACTTCGCGGCTTCAGTCTTGGTAAGTGCCAAAGGGAATTCCTTTCAGGAGAATGGAGAACAGAGAGAACACAGGCAACTTGCAACTACGGTTGCATCCATAGTCCTCGGAGTGGAAGTAGAGTTGGGATTCTGTACCAATTAGGTGGTCGCAAAATCCCAGGGTCGAAACGAAGAACCTACGATGAATGGACTGCTGGCATGGCGCCCAGTGGCAAATCGGAGGTGATATTTGAAGGGAGTCAAGTTCGCTGGTGAACACACCCGCTCAAGCTGACATGAAACTCGCCGCGGACAAACGAGCGCTGGAGAAGTTCGTTGTCGAGAACTCTGAACTGGAGCAACTTGAAGGCCTGATCGCTCAGTTCAACATATTTGAGGCAATCGGAGTTGTTCGGCAGGAGCTTCGTCACTCAGACTTTCTCGCCTTTCTGCTCGACCCCAAACAGAACCACGGTTTGGGTGATCTCGTGGTTCGGCGTCTGCTTCAGCGCGCCTTGGTCAGTCACTCCTCATTCGATCTCAATCTCAGTCCAGTACACCTCGATGTTTGGGACCTGGGACAAATGGCGGTTCGCCGCGAATGGGAACACATTGACCTTCTCTTGGTTGACAAGCTGAATCGATTGGTCGTGCTTGTCGAGAACAAAGTCGACTCAACAGAACATTCTGGTCAACTCGAAAAGTACCTGTCAGTTGTTGAAAGAGAGTTCCCACCATCAATTTGGAAGGTTCTTGCGATCTACCTCGCTCCATCGGGCGATTCGGCAAGCACAGACCGATACGTACCGGTCAGTTACGGATTGGTCGCCGAAGTCGTAGAGAGCATTGTCGCGACCCGGGGAGCGTCTCTTGATCCAGCGGTGACCAGCCTACTTTCACACTACGCGCGCATGCTGAGGAGGCACATAGTGGCAGATTCCGAAATTGCTGATCTCTGCAGAAGCATCTACCAGAGACATCAGCGAGCGCTCGATCTCATTTTCGAGCATCGACCCGACCACTTGTCGGCTATCCAGGCACTATTGGTTGAGCACATCACCGCAAACGACGATTTGGTGCTCGATTCGGCTTCCAAGCAGGGAGTTCGTTTCGCGCCCCGCGCTTGGGAGAGCATTCCAAAAGGGTCTGGCTGGTATCCCTCTGGCAGAATACCGATGTTTGAGATAACGCTCACCTCGGAGCGTGTGAACATGGCCCTCTACATTGGCCCCGGCCCAAGCGAAGTCCGCAGCACTCTGATCAAGATCGCCACTGAGCGTCAGCCTCCTTTCAAGGTCGCAAAGGGCACTGCCGCCGCTCAAAAGTGGAGACAGGTTTACAGTCGACGCATTCTCACCAAGGATGAACTGGACTTCCTTTCTCGCGAAGAACTGGAAGGTCGATTTAAGACCGTGTGGTCGGACTTCGTAGACAACACGTTGCGATCACTCATTGACCCGATAGCCGATGCTACTGATGTGGTGTGTCAGCTCGTCAGCGCCAATCACATGAGTTGAGGCGATCAAGCGGTGCCTTTGGTTCGTTAGCCTAGCTGCCGACTAACCAGGGCCGTGCGGATGAGGGTGTCCGGTGTGGCGTGGTCCAGATCGCGGATCGGGGAAATGCCGCCGGCCGGGACATGGGGCGGCGGAACGGCGGCGCGGCGGGCATCGATCACTTCGGCGACCTTGCGGAAGATCTGCTCGGCGCTGAGAACAGAATCGAGCAGCTCGGTCAGGGTGTCGCCGTGGACGAGTTCCGGGATTGCGTCCGGGTGTGCCTTTATCAGCAAGTCGCGGATGATGGCATTGCTCTCGTCGCGCATCTGCTCGATCTCGCCTGGCTCGGGAGATGGTTCGGCTTCGAGTTCGGCCAGGACCTCATCGGGCAGCTCGTCTTCGGAACCATCGATCGGGGTTTCAAGGGTAAGGTCGGTCGCGGGCATGGGAATTCCTTTCAGGTCGAAGGTTGAATGTCGGAGGTTGGAAGTTGGGGCGACCAGAACGAATGTCGCTGAATTGATCAGAGATGCCTTTGAAATGCAGCGCTGCGATCGCCGCACTCCTAACATTCAACATGCGACGTTCGACGTTCGACGTTCGACAGCCGGCCTACGTCATCCGGCCTCTGGCTATGCGGGGCTTGTGATCGTATTTGTCCAGTTCGGCGGTCATGACGGCGCTAACGGCGAGATCATCGTGGCCTCGGCCCGGTGGCGCTCCCCAACTGACCAGTTTGCTGGGGCCGTCGGTCTGGTTGAAGACGCAGCCCTTCATTTCGGCGATATAGCGCTGGGTGATGTTCTGCTCGGATTGCGGACGGGTCGGATCCTCCTGATACTCGAAGTAGCGGCCGGAATCGACCAGTCCGATGAACTTCCAGAGCAGTTCGCTCTTGCTCTGGCCGGTGAACCGGAACTTCTCGACCGGAATCACCTTGCCGCCAGATCTGTCCTTCAGTTGCTGTTCGAGATAACTCGCCAGCCCGGCGCCGATCCCGGTGGCGTCGATGACGATCAGATCGGCTTTCCAGACATCGCGGGCCAGTCGGACGATTTCCTCCTGCAACTCGTGAAACTTCTTGCCGGTCCAGAGCATGCGATCGACCACCCGGTAGACCACCGGCGAAACAGAGCGGTCGATCCGGACGACGGTCAGGGCAGTGCTGTCGCGGCGGCTGTTGCTTGCCATGGAGGCGGCGTCGGTGCCGAACTCTTCCTCGCCGGCGACATCGATGGTCAGACCATAGCGGGCGCCAGGCCGGGCCGATCGCTCCCGCAGGTGATCGCCCTGCATGCGCGCCATCCGGTTCGGGTTGAAGTAACTCTCCTCACCATCCAGCTCCTCCAGCTCATATTCGGTCCGGATGAACGGGTGCCGCTCACCGAACTGGGCGATCCGGTCCTTGACCCGATTGCCGTACCCGGGAACATGCTTCGCGACCTCCTGCCAAGGAACCATGAACAGCCGCGTTTCGCCGGCCTTGGCGCCTTCCTCGCGGATGTGGCGCATTTGCCGGGCGAGCAGGGTCTGGTGGGTCCAGGGGGTGCCCATGAAGAGGGTGGTCGCGTTGGTGCTGGCCGCCATCGGATCGAAGACCGGATCCCAAACGCGGGGATCGATATCCTGCGCCTCGTTCGCAACCAGCAGCAGATCGGCTGTCTGGCCGCGGACATTGGCATCGGGATCGGCCGAGAGGAAGCGGGCGGTGGCATTGCCGACTTCGACGATGTAGCCATCGCGGACAGCGACATGTCCTTCCAGCAGACCGCGTAAGCGGAGGACGAGACGATCGCGACTGATAGCCGCCTGGGGTCGCATGGTCGGGGCGGCGATGATCGCGTTGCCGCCGGTTTCTGCATGGGAGATCAGCAGCCAGGCGAGCAACTGGGCGAGGACCTCGTCCTTCCCCGACTGGCGGGCAAAAACGATGGCGAATTGCTTGCCGTCGTTCAGACCGATGCTTTTGGCGATGGCGAGGGCGGGGCGGATCTGGTAATCGCGGAGTTTGATGCCATCCCGGGGTTTGTCGAAGAAGGCCTTGGGGGTCTTGGGGATTGCATCGAGTTTGATCTGAAAGTGGGCGGCCTTCTCTTCGGCCTTGGTCAGGGCGGGATCACCACCTTTCTCTAGTGTTAGTGCTAGTGTCAGTGTTAGGTTTCAGTTGGCGGTTCGCGGCTGGCGGTCGAGAGTAGTGGGCGGATATGATCCGGGGCAGGGTTCAACCGGGGAGTAGTGTGTTGCGACTTGTATGTATTGGTCGCGTGCTGTTTCTGGCGATGGGGATGATGCTGATCGGAGGCCCGCACGCTGTCATACATGCCCAAAACCTGGAGTCCGGCACGATCGATATTCGCGCGCTGGATTGCCGGGGCACTACATCCGCAGATCTTGGGTCATGCGCACCTGCAGCCGGAGCACCGTTTTTCATCGACTGTGATGTGTGCGAACCGAGCCAGATGAACAGCGTTCGAACGGACGCTGATGGATGGTTTACGGGCGAGTTTGTGGCGACACAATTCTGGATCGTTCGCTACGCCACGGAAATCGCCTGGACCGATGGCCCTGTCACCGTCCTTCCCATGGTCCAGTTTGCAGATATCGGACTTGGCAATCAGGTGACCCTCACTTTCGTGTTCCTTGATCCTGAGGTCGCCACGCCCGGAACTGCTAGCTTGACAATTGCTGCGTACGATTGTTCCCAGGGCGATCTTACTGATACCTCCACTTGCGCTGGAATTTCGAATCTTGAGTACGTGTATACGTATGCAAGCGATGCGGGCGTTGCCCACCATTCAGAGTTCACCGATGCTGCGGGAGGCCAAAGTTACCCTGAGCTGATCGCACCGGCCCTGGTGACCATCGATTTCGATCTCAGTTACACGGATTTCGATCTCGTTTCGGCGGAACCAACGCAGTCTGTTTTGCTCCTTGATGGTTCGGCACTTTCGCTGGTATTCATCTTCACCACTCCAAATCCGGAAGAGCCGGTCACAGAGCTACCAGAGACCGGGTCTGGCGCGTCCGCAATCCGGGCCTGCTGATCAAACCTTCGACGTACGACCTCCAACCTCCGACGTCAGTTAACGTTGGCCAGGCGCAGGATAACGTCCATCAGCAGGGCGCTGGCGGCGAGCCAGAGCAGGCCATCGATCCTTTTGCGCAGCTCGGCGACGTCTTTCATCAGTTCCTCCACCATGTAGCGGGTCATTTCGTCGTAGGGTGCGGTGCCAGGGTCGGGCATCGGTCACCTCCTCACATGTGAAACATTTGTTCTGTTTCGTTAACGCAGAATCGAGCTCGCGCGTAACGGATCGGCCATGCCGGGCGCGCGGGCGTGCGATCTGATGATCGCCCCTACGATCGCCCCCAAGGAACACGCATCCAGAATCGAATCGCTTCAATCCGATATGATGCCGCTCATGAAACAGTTCCATATTCCTTCACTGCATCGCACCATCGAACTGTGGGATCGACACATCCGGGATTCTCCGGCCTATCCCCGCATCCTCATCGCCACGGCCTTCCTGGGCACATTCGGCACAGTCCGGACCATCACCCACGGTATCCGCGGCGGTTGGCTGCCAGTTCACAATCTGCAGATCGGACCACCCGGCAAGCGCATTCACATCCATCACTATTTCTGGGGCATCGCCACAACCCTGCTGATCTGCTACATCCAGCTCGGCTTTGCGCCAAAGCGGGGCCGCAACGAGATGTCCGTGTTCTACGGCATCGCGCTTGGTCTGATCCTGGATGAGTACGCGCTCCTCCTTAACCTGACCGACGACTACTGGGAGAAGCAGGGTCGGGAGAGTATTGATGCGGTCGCCGTCGCGGGTTCGATCGTGACCATCAGCGCGTCGGCCAGTCCATTCCTGCGCGCGCTGATCGCCGAGACACAGCGGCACGAGCACGAGGCGTAACTGTCGGGGTGTCGATGCTGCGGGAATCCAGCGGCCATTAGTCCTGCCAAATCGATCGTGTCGACGGATTTGGTTGTACTGGAACCAAACAGCGCGCAAAATCGTCGTACTATCCAAGCGGGAATCTGTACCCGCTTTCTGGAAGGAGTTGCAACGTGCGGAGAATCTTGTCCCTGCTCACGGTCCTGACCATGCTCATCGGCATCAGTTTGCATGCCGGTTTGGCCAGCGCCGCGCCCGGATCCCGGGTGTCTGCCCAGCCCACCCGACTCGATGTCGGCGATCCCATTGCCATTCCGGATATCGACGGCAACGAGATAGGCACTGTCACCCTGACCGATATGCAGGAGGACTTCACCGATTTCTCCGAGAAGGCACTGGACGAACTCCAGTACGTCTCCTTCGGCCTTTCGATCGAGAACACGGGCGACGATCCGATTCCGGTCGAGCCAGGCAATATCGCCGTTGTTGATGATGCCGGCCTGATTTACTCGGATATCGATGTCACGCGTGATGACGATGCCGACGAGATCACCTCGTCCGAGGTTGAGTCAGGCGACACCCTCGAGGGTTATGTCGAGATTGGCTTCCCGGCCGATCGCGATCTTGCCCAGCTCGTGTGGGTTGTTGGCCAGGGCCAGCTCGTCACCATCATCAACAATGCCGATCCGGTTGAGGTTGGCGATGCCGTCACCCTGTACAACCAGGACTACGAGGAAGAAGCCGAGATCACGACAGAAGATGTCGTCTTCGACTTCGACGATGTTGCCGACGATATCGAAATCCAGGATGGCTATCAGGTCCTCGGGTACCAGGTGACCATCGAAAACGTCGGCGAGGAAGATCTGCAGGTCGACGCCGCTTCGTTCTTCATCTCCACGACCGATGGCGTCTTCTGGACACCGGACACGTCCATCGTGCGCAGTGATGATGCGATCGACGAGGTGCCGGACCTTTCCGAAATCGCCGCCGATCCGATCGCCCCGGGCGATTCGATCACCGGCTACATCACCTTCTCCGTCTTCGATACGCAAACCGTCGATAACATCTTCTACCTGCCGGATGGCTTCCGCCTCGTCCGCGTCTGGGACAACCCGGACCGCGAGGACGGCGGCGATTCCACTCCGGATGCCAATGATGATGAGGACAACGGCGATCTCGGCCCGGTCGGCGACGACAAGACCAAGACAGCCGACGATGATTCGGATACCGGCGACAGTGATGCCGATTGTGCCGGTGCTGCCGATTATCAGGATGCCACCCTCGCCAACATCCAGGCCTGGAGCCAGGCGCTGAACGATGCCGACTTCGCGAACATCCTGTCGGCCGATCCGGACGATCTGCGCGATGTTGCCGATACCCTGCAAGACATCGCGGACGATCAGGCCAAGTTGGACGTTCCCCCGGCGGCTGAGGAATTCAACGATCTCCTCGCGGATGCCTTCCAGCAGACCGCTGATGCCATGAACGACATCGCGGATGGTCTCGAGAATGGCGATCAGGCCGCGATCGGGGAAGCTGCCAGCGTGATCAGCGATGTCGGAACCTCGTTCTCCGACGGCGATGTTTCCAAGGCGCTGGATGATCTCAAGGACGTCTGTTCGGAGATCGATCAGCTCTAGAACCCACAATCGCACGAACTCCAAACACCCCCTGGACACGTGGTTCAGGGGGTGTTCCTGTGTCCGACGTCTGTCGTCAGGTGGCGACTTTCGTCACCATTAAAAACTGAAGCACGATTAAATTTACAACCGCGTTTTGCCGTGGATAATGGCGCCAGACACTCTGTCTCACAAACAACAGAATTGAGTTGGCCATGTCTCGCAATGCTGCCGGTCGTCATCTCTTCGCGACTCTTCTCCTCCTGGCAATGCTGGGGGCGATTCCTCAGTCTGGCAGTGCGGCCGCAAACTGCCTCGGCAATCTGGTCACCAAAACCGGATCCGGAACCATTCATGGGACCTCCGGTAATGATGTGATCATGGGTTCCAGCGGCATCGACGTCATCGATGGCGGCAGCGGCGGGACCGATGTTGTCTGCGGCGGCGGCGGCAACGACAAGATCGATCTGACCACTTCCTCAAAAGGCTCTGTCGATGGTGGCGCGGGCAATGACGATATCACCGGCAGCAATGGCAAGGACGATCTCCGCGGTGGCGACGGCAACGACAAGATCCGTGGCGGCGGTGGCGATGATTCGATCGATGGGGGATCCGGAGATGATTCCACCACCGGTATGGCCGGCAATGACACCAGCAAAGGCGGGCTCGGCAACGACAAGATGGTCGGCGGCGATGGTGATGACACGTTCACTGGCGAGGCCGGCAAGGACCGGATGTACGGCCAGGGTGGCAATGACTCCTTCAACGGCGGAGACGATGCGGACAGCATCTCGGCCAATGCCGGCAAGGATTCCATCGCGGGTGGCAACGGCGATGACAAACTGGTCGCTGGGCCGGACGACGACACCATCCATGGGGATACCGGGAATGACAGCGAGTACGGCGAGGGCGGCAATGATCTTCTCTACGGCGATGCCGGAAATGACAAGCTCTCTGCGTCCGATGGCGATGATCTCCTCGTTGGCGGCGATGGCAACGACACCCTGACCGCCAGCACCGGCAATGACCGGCTCGGCGTCCTGCCCCATGATGAGAACACGCAAATCGACTCCCCGGAGGTCCAGGCCTACAACGCCGACCCGGGGAATGACACGATGGACGGTGGACCTGGCGACGACCTGATTCGCGGCGGCGCGGGTAAGGACGCGATCACGGGCGGATCGGGCGCGGACATCATCGTCGGTGGGCCGGATGACGACACGATTGACGGTGGAGATAGCGGCGACGACATTGGCGGGAGTGGTGGGAACGACATCATCGTCGGTGGCAAGGGCGATGACCTGATGTATGGCCAGGCCGGGAACGACTCCCTCGGAACGCGCCTGATCAGTACCGACTTCTCCGATCCAAACTATCCCAATGAAGGCGATATCGAGCCGGGCGCCGACAATGAGATCGGGGGCGATGGTGACGATTTTCTGGTTGGAGGTTCTGGCGAGGATACGTCGTATGGCGGTCTCGGCAATGACACCTTGGTGGGCGATTGGCCATACATGACGAGTGGTGGCTATGCCGATCAGCTCTGCGGAGGCGGAGGCAACGACTACATCCAGGGTGGTGCGGTCTTCGATTACGAGATTCACGACACCGGTGCAAATCAGATCATGGGCGATTGCGAGCCGTACTTCCCGCTGGAAACACCTGGCAACGACGTTGTGGGCGGCGGCGCGGGTCCGGACGTTATCGACCTCGAAGCAGGTAATGATGCCGGCTACGGGGGCAACGGTGACGATTACATTACCGCCGGTCCCAACGACGACGCAGTTGCCGGGGGCAACGGCAATGACACATGCCAGGGAGGGGACGGGTGGGATATCCTCTATTCTGGCATCAACGATGATCCGCCCGTCCTGGTCGGGTGCGAAACCAACACCGGCTTTGAGCAAGTCGTTGATCCCTGACCGTACCAAAACGGCAGGGCCGTTCGCGGAACCGGTCCAATTCACCTTGTGATCTGGCGCACACGTTTACTTTGCGATTCCCAAGTGCATAATGGGACCATTCAGCACGCTTCTGGTTCCGACAACCTGAAATGAGATGGCCATGTCTCGCACGCTCCGGGTCGCCCGACTGCTCACTGTTTGCGCACTCGTCCTCATTGGGTTGGCAATGCCGCGCCCAGCGCTTGCTGCCACCTGCTTCAGCAAGACAGCCACCATCACTGGTGCGGGAACCATCAACGGCACGCCCGGCAACGATGTCATCGTCGGGTCCTCGCGCAACGACACCATCGATGGCAAGGGCGGGACCGACACCATCTGCGCCGGATCCGGCAATGACAGGATCGTGCTCGGCCTCACCGGCAAGGGCACCGTCAACGGTCAGGATGGCAACGACGACATCACCGGAAGCAATGGCGACGATCTGCTTTATGGCAGCACGGGCAACGACAAACTACGCGGTCTGGGCGGCAAGGATCGACTCGAGGGTGGCGATGGCGCGGATGGGCCCTCCGGTGGTGATGGCGATGACATCCTGATCGGTGGCGCCGGCGACGACAAGATGATCGGCGGAGCTGGCAATGATTCCTCTCTGGGCGAAACGGGCAGAGACCGGATGTATGGCCAGGGCGGTAACGATCAGCTCAGCGGCGGCGATGACAAGGACAGCATTTCCGCCAACGCCGGCGATGACGAAGTGCTCGGCGGCAATGGCGATGACAAGCTGGTCGCAGGTGATCAGAACGATGTCATTCGGGGTGGCGCCGGTGCGGACAATCTCTACGGCGAGGGCGGGAATGATCTGCTCGATGGAGGGGATGGCAACGACAGGCTCTCCGCTTCGGCCGGTGATGACAACCTGATCGGCGGCAATGGCGATGATATTGAAGATGGATCCAGCGGCAACGATTTCATCGGAGTCGATCCGGACATCTACAACGCCGACCCGCTCGAGTTCATCGACACCATCGCTCCAACACTGGATCTCGATGCCGGGAACGATCAGATCCGCGGCGGTCCGGACAACGACTTGATTCACGCCGGCTCTGGCTCTGATCAGGTATGGGCAGGCAGTGGTCTGGATATGGTCTGGGGCGGCACGGCAGGAGATGTGCTGCTGGGAGACTCCGGGAACGATCAACTGCTGGGCTTGGCCGGCACAGACAAGATCGTGGGTGGCGCGGGCAACGACATCCTGCATGGCGGTGACGATGAGGACATTCTCGGAACACTCGTCGAATCAAACAACTTCTTTGGACAGGAATACTTCGACGCTGGCGATTCGGAACCAGGCAACGACATCATGTACGGCGATGATGGTTCTGACTTGATCGTGGGCGGTTCTGGCAGCGACATCATAATGGGTGGCGCCGGCAACGAGTACATCACGGCCGATTACACCGGCGCGCTTGGACTTGTGACCGGCGATATCGTCTATGGCGAGGACGGGGCCGACGCCATATGGCTGGGGGATGTTGCAACCACGGGTGATACAGGCTCCAATATCGGTGTTGGCGGCAATTCAAGTGGAGACCAGTCGATGGATGAGGCCGATATCATTTTCGGCACATCCGGCCCGGACATGATCTACGGCAACTCCCAGGGCGACTCGCTCTATGGCTACGACGGCAATGACCAACTCAGCGGCGGACCCGGTGCGGACACGATCTATGCCTATGCCGGCGATGACACGGTGAGCGGGGGGACTGAAGTCGACTTATGCGACGGCGGCGATGGCTACGATCTGGCCAACGACACCGCTGAGGACGCCTGCGAAACCGCCATCAGTTTCGACAATGTCTGATTTCGCGCTCCGGTGATTCGTTGATCACGTTTTTCGCCGTTTCTGCCGTTTTCTGTGGTCGAGCGACACGTGTTTTGAATCGTTGAGCGGAGACTGGGAACAATCTCCGCCTGAATTGCAACATCCAGGAGGAGTTCGGCATGGTCCGCCCACGTTCCCTCATTCGCCTGATCTCGATTCTTGGACTGGTGCTGTGTGCGGTTGCCATCCCGCAGCAGGTCCGCGCCGCGACATGTTTTGGCAAGACGGCCACGATCACCGGTGCGGGAACCATCAACGGCACGCCCGGCAACGATGTCATCGTCGGGTCCTCGCGCAACGACACCATTGACGGCAAGGGCGGGACCGACACCATCTGCGCCGGATCCGGCAACGACAGGATCGTGCTCGGCCTCACCGGCAAGGGCACCGTCAACGGGCAGGATGGCAACGATGACATCACCGGCAGCAATGGCGACGATCTGCTCTACGGCAGCACCGGCAACGACAAACTACGCGGTCTGGGCGGCAAGGACCGACTCGAGGGCGGCGATGGCGCCGATGGACCCTCCGGTGGTGATGGCGACGACATCCTGATCGGTGGCGCCGGCGACGACAAGATGATCGGCGGCGCTGGCAATGACCAGTTCTCCGGTGGCGCTGGCAAGAATCGGATGTACGGCCAGGGTGGGAACGACAATTTTGAAGGCGGTCCCGAGTACGACACGATCTCGGCCAACGCCGGCAACGATTTCCTCAAGGGCGGCGAGGGCGATGACAAACTGGTCGCCAGCAGCGGCAACGATACGATCCAGGGCGGTCCGGGTAACGACAAACTCTACGGCGAAGGTGGCGATGATCTGCTTGAGGGCGGCGATGGCGACGACACGATCTCGGCGTCGGAAGGCAACGATGTTCTGGTCGGCGGCGAGGGTCAGGACAAGCTGACGGCAAGTACGGGCGATGATCTCCTCGGCGCTTATCCGGACGACATCTTTTTTGCGGACACATCCACCTACAACGCCGATCCGGGCTGGGACGTGATGGATGGCGGGCCCGGCTATGACCAGCTCTGGGGAGGCGACGGCGACGACATCCTGAGTGGCGGCAGCGGCGACGACGACCTGTTTGGCTCGGTCGGCAACGACACCCTCTACGGTGGGACCGGCAATGACTTTCTCGGTGGTCGTGGCGGCAACGATATGCTCTATGGCGAGGCCGGCAACGATGCAATGGCCGGCGACGGTGGCAATGACACCATCGGAACGCTGATTTACGCCCCCGATCTCATCAACGAGAACATCCAGTACGAGGAAGATCTGGAGCCCGGCAATGATCAGATCGATGCCGGACCAGGCGACGACACCGCATTCGGCGGATCCGGAGCGGATCTCGTGACGGGCGGTGACGGCAATGACGGGCTGATGGGCGACTACGGCGCGGCCTCTGGTATCGACACCGACGATGTACTGTGGGGCGGACCCGGCGCCGATTACCTGACTGGCGGCGGCTGGTCGCTGACCGGCGATGCTGGCGAAAACAAGCTGTTCGGTTTCTATCCCGATGAAGACTCCTCGGGCGATGGGGACGACACCCTGATTGGCAACAATGGTCCCGATTCGATCTTCGGCGGCGGAGGTGGCGACTTCCTCGGTGGGTACGGAGGACCAGACCAACTCTACGGCGAGGACGGTGACGATTACTTCCTCGGCGGGGATGGCAGCGACATCTGCGAAGGCGGCAACGGGACGGATGCATACTCCGTCACTCCGGACTGCGAAGAGGCCGACAGCATCCCGTAGTTCCTGATTCCTCGGTGAAACGACCATTGGGGCAGTGACGTCGTTCGCGCAACCCATCACCGTGGATGCAGATTGGCTGGCGCCTGGCCGGACCGTTCTGCAGCACGGGGAGCGATGTGACCGTTCAGCGCGATACCTTGATCCGATTTTCGGTCGCGATCAGCCTGGCACTGGTGTGTCTGGCCGGTTTGTGGCATCCAGCCAGTGCGGCGACCTGCTTCGGGAAAGCCGCCACCATCACCGGCGCGGGGACGATCAGTGGGACATCTGGCAACGATGTCATCGTCGGCTCAGATCGCAACGATTCCATCGATGGCAAAGGCGGCACCGATTACATCTGCGCGGGATCCGGCAACGACAAGATCCGGCTTGGGACATCAGGCCGTGGCGTCGTCAATGGCGGCGATGGCAATGACGACATCACCGGCAGCAACGGGGCGGACGAGCTCTACGGAAGCACCGGAAACGACAAACTGCGCGGAATGGGCGGAAGCGATCTTCTCTCCGGCGGCGAGGGGGATGACTCCCCGTCCGGTGGTGATGGTGATGATCGGGCCGCTGGCGGATCTGGCAATGACAAGGTCGTGGGCGGCGCCGGCAAAGACGATCTGACCGGCGACGAAGGCCGCGACACGCTCTATGGCGAGTCGGGAGACGACCGTGTCGATGGCGGAATCGGCAACGACAGCATCTCCTCCAAGGCGGGCAACGATCTCCTCTTCGGCGGCGAGGGCGACGACAAAATCGTTGCCGGCCCGGACAACGACACGATTTCGGGCGGGAACGGAGACGACCGCATCTATGCCGAGGGCGGTAATGATCTGCTCAAGGGCGATGGCGGCGAAGACAGCCTTTCCGCCTCAGAAGGTGACGATGTCCTGATCGGCGGGGAAGGTAACGATCTCCTCTTCGGCAGCATCGGCAATGATCTCCTTGGCGCGTACGCCGCCGATGTCGCCAGCCTCAATCCGGCGACCTACAACGCCGATCCAGGGATCGATTCGATGGATGGCGGCGCGGATGCTGATCGCATTTACGGCGGGGCGGAGAATGATCTGCTCACCGGCGGCAGCGGGGCCGATGTCATCTTCGGAGCAACAGGCGACGACACCATCTACGGCGGAAGT
>JAPXRQ010000040.1:0-21478 GCA_033813515.1 Thermomicrobiales bacterium | reverse complement strand
ACGTACAAGTGCTGGCAGACGGCCGGTCATGGGGCGATGAACGCGGAATCGGCCATCGAGCAATCCTGCGACGTGTACTTCTACAACGTCGGTGTCTCGTCCGGGAAGCGCAAGACCGACGGCACCTACAACCACTACATCGATTACACACCGAGCACCGATGCGATTGGCGAGTCGCACAACTTTGAAGGACTTGGCATCGAGAAGATCCACACCAATCTAACCAAGCGGTTCTGGTTTGGAAAGCAAACCCTGATCGATCTTCCCCTTGAGACCGATGGTTTGATTCCGAACGACGAGTGGAAGCGCGCCAATGATCCGAACGGCGACGGTTGGTCGATTGGTGACACGGTTAATGCCGCGATCGGGCAGGGATACATCGAAATGACTCCGCTGCAGATCGCCGTCAACACCGCCGCGCTGTGCAATGGAGGCAAGGTGCTCCGGCCGAGAGTTGTGCAGTCGGTGGTCGATGACGAGGGCACCG
Source organism: Thermomicrobiales bacterium (assembly GCA_033813515.1). Lineage (GTDB taxonomy): Bacteria > Chloroflexota > Chloroflexia > Thermomicrobiales > UBA6265 > DASQCG01. The sequence continues at coordinate 20,991 of JAPXRQ010000040.1, read as the reverse complement.
TGTTGCAGGAGTTCGAGCCGATCGTCAACCGCCGAATCAAGTTCGACAGTAATGACATTGGGCTCGTGCTCGAGGGCATGCGGAAGGTGGTTCACGATCCGGCTGGTACCGCCAACAGCACCAATGGCGTGACCAAATGGCCGTTCACCAATCCGCCGGACGATGACAAGCAACCGCAAATCATGCTCGGCGCCAAGACCGGTACGGCCGAGTTCTGGAAGCCGGATGCATCGCTCGCTGACAAGGGCTTTTACGACACCCATGCCTGGCTCTCTGCCTTTGGTCCATTTGATGATCCCGAAGTTGCCGTTTGTGTGTTCATCGAATCCGGCGGCGAAGGTTCGACCAACGCCGTCCCGGTGGCCGACAAGGCTCTGCGCGCCTACTTCGAGATGAAGGGCGATCGACCGCGCGGCATGATGCTGCGGCAGGACAAGAATGTCGTCAGCGATACCGTCACCTCGCCGCTGGACGATCCCAATGCCGGCAAGGTCGATTCGAAAGACAAGACGCCAACCTCGACTCCATCACCTGAAAGCACCCCGGAGGGCGCGTAACCGATGTCGCTGGACGCTTTTCTGCAACACGCGAAACTGCATCACATCGGCGCGGTTGTGGCCGATCTGGATGCCGCCGCAGCGACATACGTCAATCTCGGCTTCGGGCAGCCGGAGATGATCGAGATTCCGGAGCAGGGCATCCGCGCGGCATTCTTCTCGCTCGGGCGCGGCTCCATCGAGCTACTGCAACCAGTCGATCCAGATGGGGCAATTGGCAAGTTCATGGCCAAGCGGGGCGAGGGTTTCCATCACGTTGCCTATCAGGTCGATGATCTGGTCGCGACCCTGGCCGAGCTCGAATCTCGCGGTATCGAACTGATCGATCACACGCCCAGACGAGGCGCGCACGGTCTCCATATCGCCTTCCTCCATCCCCGTTCCGCCAATGGCGTCCTGGTCGAACTGGTCCAGGAGCCCGAACACTGAGCCAAGACTGGTACCATCTCAACCGCACACCGGATGAGGTGGGAGTGGATCAGTGACCGCAAACGAACAGCGCACAATCAGGACCGATTCTGATATCGAAATCGCTCCCGTCTATCGGGCCGGCGATGTCAGCGAACGCGCTGATCCAGGCACCTTCCCCTACACCCGTGGCATCTACCCGACCATGTATCGCGGACGCCGCTGGACGATGCGGCAGTACGCCGGTTTCTCGACCGCCCAGGAGAGCAACCGCCGGTACCGCATGCTGCTCGAACGGGGCCAAACCGGACTCAGCGTCGCATTTGATCTCCCGACCCAGCTCGGACTCGATTCTGATGATCCCAAAGCCATGGGCGAGGTCGGTCGCGTCGGCGTCCCGATCAGCACGCTGGACGACATGCGGACGCTGTTTGACGGCATCACGCTCGAGTCGGTCACTACCTCGATGACCATCAATGCACCGGCATCGTTGCTGCTGCTGATGTATCAGATCGTGGCCGAGGAGCAGGGAGCTGATGTCGGCAAGCTGGGCGGAACCATCCAGAACGACATCCTCAAGGAGTACGCGGCCCGAGGCACATTCATCTTTCCGCCCCGGCCTTCGATGCGGCTGGTGACGGACACATTTGCCTACTGTGCGCGCAATACCCCCAACTGGAACACGATCTCGGTCTCCGGGTATCACATGCGGGAGGCTGGTTGTTCGGCAGCGCAGGAGATCGGCTTCACAGTGGCCAATGCGATTGCCTATCTGGAAGCGGCGGCCAAGGTCGGACTGAATGTCGATCAGGTTGCGCCCCGGATGAGCTTCTTCTTCGCATGTCACTCGAATCTGTTCGAGGAGGCTGCCAAGTTCCGGGCGGCCAGAACCGTCTGGGCAGAAGTGACGAGAGATCGATTTCACGCGGCCGATCCCAAGTCGGCCCTGCTTCGCTTCCACACCCAGACGGGCGGCGTGACACTAACGGCGCAGCAGCCCATGAACAACATCGTTCGCGTTGCGTATCAGGCGTTGGCAGCGGTCCTGGGCGGGACCCAGAGTCTGCATACGAACAGTTTCGATGAGGCACTTGGTTTGCCAACCGAGGAGAGCGCGACGATCGCCCTTCGCACGCAGCAGATTCTGGCCGAGGAGACGGGTGTTCCCGAAACAACCGATCCCCTGGCCGGCTCCTACTTCGTCGAAGCCCTGACCACAGAGTTGATTGCGAAAGCCAACGAGTGGATCAAGGCGGTCGATGATGAGGGTGGCGCCGTGGCGGCCATCGAGCGTGGATTTGTCCAGAATGCGATCGCCGAGAATGCCTACCAGCGTGAGCGACGGGTCGATCGGGGCGACGAGATTGTGGTCGGTGTCAATCGCTACGCCGATAACAAGGAGCCCGATATCCCGATTCAACCGATAGATGAGACTGCCATTGCCGACCAGATCGAACGGGTCCGGGCCTATCGCACGCGATACCCGGAAGCAGGCGTCCGTGCGTCCCTGGAAGACGTGCGCGCGGTAGCCCAGGGTGATGGCAATTTGCTCGATGTGATGAAGCAATCGTTACTGGCCGGCGCAACGCTTGGCCAGATTTGCAATGTGCTGCGACAGGAGTTTGGGGAGCATCGTGCCTGGTAGCGAAACAAAGATGACACCTGCCGATCGGTTTGCGTCGATCGAGCAGGAGATAGCAGCGCAACACGACGCGGCGGCGGCCAAACAGGCGGAACGAGGGAAGCGCGGCGCGATTGAGCGGGTCATTGCCCTGCTCGATGCCGACTCTTTCGTTGAACTCGATCCACTTGTGCACCATCGCGCCGATGAGTTCGGTATGGCCGCGAAACATCCCTATGGTGATGGAGTGGTTACCGGTCTGGGAACGATCGACGGTCGCAAGGTCGCGATCTTCTCGCAGGATTTCACCATTTTCGGTGGATCTCTGGGCGAGGCGTTCGCCGAAAAGATGGTCAAGCTGATGGACCTGGCCGAGGCCTACGGCTGCCCGGTGATCGGCATCAATGATTCGGCTGGAGCGCGAATCCAGGAGGGTGTCGAGGGCCTGAACGGATACGGAAAGGTCTTCGTCCGCAACACCCGCCTTTCCGGAGTGGTGCCGCAGATCTCGGTGATCGCCGGTCCGTGCGCTGGTGGAGCGGTTTATTCCCCGGCCATGACCGATGTCACGATCGTCGTGCGTGGCATCGGGCAGATGTTTATCACCGGTCCGGATGTGATCAAGACGGTCACCGGAGAGACTGTGACCCACGAGGAGCTGGGCGGGGCGGATACGCACTTCCGGACATCGGGCGTTGCCCATCTGGTCGCAGAGGATGAAGACGATCTCAATCTGATGGTGCGCGATCTCCTCGCATTCCTGCCGTCCAACAATCTCGAAGATGTTCCGATTGCCCCCGATGCCCCTGGTGAAGAGCGACTCGAGACGCTCAACACGATCATCCCGCCGGAAAGCACGCATCCGTATGACATGCACGCCATCCTGACGGAGGTGCTGGATGATGGCGATTTCCTGGAACTGCAAAGTGCGCACGCGGCCAACATCCTGATCGGTTTTGGTCGGATCGCCGGTCGATCGGTTGGAATCGTGGCCAATCAGCCACAGGTGCTGGCCGGTACGCTGGATATCGACGCGAGCATCAAGGGTGCGCGCTTCGTGCGTCTGTGCGATGCGTTCAACATCCCCCTGATCGTCTTTGAAGACGTACCCGGATTCCTGCCAGGGACCGAGCAGGAGTACGGCGGAATCATCCGGCACGGCTCGAAACTGCTCTATGCGTTCGGCGAGGCGACGGTGCCCAAGATCACGGTGATTACGCGCAAGGCCTACGGCGGGGCGTACGTGGTCATGAACTCGAAGTCGATCGGCGCCGATTTTGTCTTCGCCTGGCCGACCGCCGAGATTGCCGTCATGGGATCGGAAGCGGCGGTTCCGCTGCTCTTCCGGCGTGAGATTGCCGCGGCCGCTGATCCGGTGGCCCTGCGCAAGGAACTGACACACGAGTACACGGAGAAGTTCGCGAGTCCGTATCAGGCGGCATCGCGCGGCTATGTCGATCAAATCATCGAGCCTGCCGAGACCCGCAACGCCCTCATCCGTGCACTGGATCTCTCCTCGACCAAGCGCGTCGCGGTGCCGAAACGCAAGCACGGCAATATCCCGCTATGACAGATGCGCTTGCAGTTCCAACGGAAGAGGAAGTTGCCGCCCTGGTTGCGATACTGGTGCAGCAACGGTTGACGACCGGCCAAACCGACATCCACGACGCTGGCAGCAACTGGCGCAGGGCGGGTTTGCGGGAGGGTGTCAGTCGTTGGTCGCAACCGCACCGAACGAGTCGTATTGACAGGAAAGAATCGACCACATGAGCACCGAGCAGCGGAAACGAGCGTCTGACCTTGGCATCACCATTGGGCGCCTCGAGCGCGGTCCACTGAACGCCATCACCGACGTGCCGGGTGTGAAGGTGGGTCACGAGACGATCATTTCGGGCGACGGTCCGTTGGTTGTTGGGGAGGGACCGGTCCGAACGGGTGTCACGGTTGTCTGGCCGCACTCCGACGGACCGATTGCCGACGATCCGGTCTACGGCGGCTATCACCAGCTGAACGGCAATGGCGAGATGACCGGTATTGCCTGGCTGCAGGAGTCGGGTCTGGTCACCACGCCGATCGCGATCACGAACACCGCCAGTGTTGGTGTGGTGCGCGATGCATTGATTGCCTACGATCGCGATCGCTTCACGTATACCCGCGAGCCGGACTTTCACCTGCCTCTGGTCGGTGAGACGTATGACGGCTGGTTGAGCGATATCAATGGCTTCCATGTCACCAAAGAGCACCTCTACGCTGCCGCCGATGCCGCCAAAGGCGGTCCGGTGGCGGAGGGCTGTGTTGGTGGCGGGACCGGTATGAACTGTCACGAGTTCAAGGGCGGAATTGGCACTGCCAGCCGCGTGTTGCCTGAGTCGAGCGGGGGCTGGATCACCGGTGCGCTGGTGCAGGCGAACTACGGGGCACGCCACTCCCTGCGGATTGATGGCGTACCGGTTGGGCGCGAGATCGGATACGACGTGGTCCCGAGCCAGCGTGATGCTCCGGTCAAGGATGGCTCGATCATTGTCGTCCTTGCGACCAATGCGCCGCTTCTGCCCGACCAATGCCGCCGGATTGCGCAGCGTGCGACGATCGGTGTGGCCCATGTCGGCGGCTACGGCAACAACAGCAGTGGCGATTTGTTCATCGCATTCTCGACCGCCAATCGAGGCATGGTCGACGGCGATCCGACGAAGCCGTTCACCGTCCAGAGTCTGCCGCCTGAGGGGATGACCCCGCTCTTTGAAGCAGCCGCCGACGCGGTGGAAGAGGCCATCATCAATGCGATGTGCATGGCGACGACAACCGTCGGTCGGGATGGGCACACGTCGCACGCACTGCCGCTCGATCTGCTTCAGGACGTGATGCGCAAGTACAACCGGCTGTAGCACGTCGCAGGTTGAATGTGGAAGGTTGAATGTTCGGGTTTTGCGTTTTGGTCGCAACATTCGACTTTCAGCGTTCAACCTTCAACTTGTCGGTACAATTGCCAATTGTGCGCATTCGGCGCATTGAACCCAGCGAGGCACATCCATGGCTCTTTCTTCGACCATCGATCGATCACACACTGACGTGGGATCTCGGCGCATGACTGGAGGCGATGCCCTCGCCGAAATGCTCATTGCCAACGGGGTCGACACAATTTTCGGATTGCCAGGCGTGCAGCTGGACGGGCTCTTCAATGCCCTGTGGAGCCGGCAGGACCAACTCCGTGTCATTCACACCCGCCACGAGCAGGCCACGGCTTACATGGCCGATGGCTATGCGCGGGTCAGCGGCAAGGAGGGCGTCTGCGTGGTCGTCCCCGGTCCTGGCTTGCTGAATGCGGCCGCGGCTATCTCCACCGCCTACGCCTGTAACTCACCCGTGCTTTGCGTCACCGGCCAAATCAGATCGGACCTGATTGATCACGGTCGCGGCATGCTCCACGAGATTCACGATCAGGTCGGCATGATTCGCCACATCACCAAGAGCGCCGAGCGGGCTGTTGTGCCGAGCGAGGTGCCGGGTCTGGTCAATCGCGCGTTTGCCGCCCTGCGTGAAGGTCGGATCCGCCCGGTTGAGATCGAGGTGCCGCTCGATACACTGTTCGCCGAGGCCGATGTCAAGATTCCGGCCGATATCCCTGTGCGGGAGTACGTCTCTCCAAACAGCGCGATATTGGACGAGGCCGCGTCGATCCTGGCCAATGCCAAAACTCCGATGATCTACGCCGGTGGCGGTGTGCTGCGCGGCAATGCGTGGGCCGAACTGCAGCAACTGGCGGAATTGCTCGAGGCGCCGGTCGTGATGAGTGCCAATGGCAAGGGCGCCATTTCCGATCGCCACTATCTCGCCCAGAATCAGGTCTGCGAGCTCGATATCCGGCCCGGCGCCGATGTCGCTCTGATCGTCGGCACGCGCTTCCTCGATAACCTCAGTCAGCCGCGGCCGATGAATCCGGACACGGTGTTGATCCGCATCGATATCGACGAGGAAGAGATCGCGCGGGACCTCACCCCGAACATCCAGTTGCTGGGAGACGCCAAGGCTGGCCTGGCCGGGTTGATCGAGCGACTGGCGAGCACCGCCGGTAACCGCCCGAGCCGCAAGGACGAGCTGCAGGCAATCAAGGATGCCGCCAATGTGCGGATCTTCGGGATGTCGCCGCAGGGTGAGTTCGGGCGGGCCATGCGCGAGGCTGTGCCGGATGACGGCATCTTCGTGGGCGAAATGACGCAGCTTGCCTACTGGTCGAACTTCGGCATGCCGATCTACCAGCCAAATACCTACATTACGCCCGGATATCAGGGCACCCTCGGCTTCGGCTTCTGCACGGCGCTGGGTGTCAAGGTGGGCAAGCCGGATGTGCCGGTGGTCTCGATCAACGGCGACGGTGGGTTCGGCTTTGCGCTGAACGAACTGGCGACAATGGCCCAGCACAACATCGCGGCGATAACCCTGGTCTTCAACGACTCCGCCTATGGCAATGTCAAGCGCATTCAGGAGGAAGATCTCGGTGGTCGCCAGATCGCATCCAGCCTGCGCAATCCGGATTACGTGGCGTTGGCCAAGGCATTCGGAGTGACGGGACGGCGAACCGATACCGCTGCCGGACTGAAGACAGCAATCGAGGAGTCGATCAAGGCCAACGAGCCGACCCTAATCGAGATCCCGGTTGGGCCGATGCCGAATCCATGGCGGGCGCTCAGCCTCCGCTAATCCGACTTCAGAACTCGCCATTCAGTGACCGCGGTCCATTCGGACCGCGGTCACTTTGGCATTGCGGCACATTGTCGGGTGGCTGGATGCCCTTGCTATACTCGATGAGCCTGCAAGTTCGTCGATGACGAGCGTTGGCTGCGGTCAGCGGGCCCAGCGCGAACTACTCAACATTTGTTGAGCTTCCCCAATTTGCGGGGAGGAGGATCGAGATGGCATACGTCATCACGCAACCATGCATCGGCACCAAGGACGCATCGTGCGTCGAGGTTTGCCCGGTGGACTGCATTCACACTGAGGACAGTGCGGAGCAGTATTTCATCAATCCGGACGAATGCATCGATTGCGGCGTCTGCGCGGAAGTCTGCCCGGTCGAGGCGATCTTCTTCGAGGATGATGTCCCCGAGCAGTGGGCTGCGTTTATTCCGAAGAACAAGCTCTTCTTCAGCAAATAACGGCTGAATCAGCGCACAAGAGAATCCCGGGTCAGTCGCTGACCCGGGATTCCTTGTTTTCATCGGTTGGGGATCCGGCAGATCGGAAGGCGGCCCAGGCGGCGCGCGCCCGGCGATCGGTATTGCCAAGAAGCGAACCGGGCAGATTGCGGACATTGCGACCGATTGAGCCGGGTTCCATGCGGGTCACCACAGCGACCATATCGTCACACCCGCTGTCCGAGGCGTCCCCCAGATCGCAAAGGGCCTGGGTCAATTCGGCCGAGTCGCGGATTTGCGGGTGTCTGGCGGCCAGGCCTTCCGCAAGAGACTGGGAGATCATTGCGATTTCGTCATTAACCTCGGATTGTGTCTTCAGGATGGTTGGGCGAGGAACCGGGCTCCAGCCCAGCGGCGCGCCATCGATCCCACCGGGTTTGCCGGTCCAGGTCTCCAATTCGGGGATCCAGCGTACTGTCGGTCCCTGAAACAGGATGACTTCGCTGGGTGGCATGAGGGCGATGGTGGCTGTTTTCTCTCGCCGAACAATCAGCGAGATACCGATCCCGATTGCCTCGTTGTGATCGTGGCCAGCCCGCATCCGGTTTTCACTGCGGACGGCATCGTTGGCTTCGCCGATCGCCCGCATGAGGCGCTGGGCATCGGACATATCGACCATGTACCGCGTTGCCTGCAGTGATTGCTGGCAGGTTTGCAGCGCGCAGGCGGCGGTTTTGAAACCGGCCGGACTCCAGTCAGTTGGCTGGGCAAGACCGATCAAACGCTGGCCATCGATATACGTATTCAGAATCAGGGTTGTTCGCGGATCGGGCGCGCCGATAATCGCGGTCGAATCGTCCCCGGTGACATTTCGATCGATCATTGCCTGACAGGAACCTCCGGCGCACATTCCGGATTTATCGTCGCGTTGATGATGCGTATTGTGTTGCCTGAATTGACAATTCGTCAAGTCAACGTACAGCGTCGATCCAGTCGCTCGCCAATCGATCATAAGCAGCCCGCACAGATTCGCGCGGATCGTTGCCCAGGAGACGCACGATGACGACCACATTTCCCTCGCTCTTCGCCAGCCTCGATGCCACCGTTGCCTCCGGCTGGTGTCCGGGTTTGGTGGCCGGAATCCGGATAGACGGCGTGTCTGCGGTGCATGCATCAGGCACGATCGCATTCGGGTCCGACACCCCGATGCAACCTGGCACCCGCTTTCGCATTGGGTCACTCGGCAAGCCCTTTGGTGGCGCACTGGCCGCGATGCTGATAGCGGATGGCACAATCGCGCTGGATGAACCGGTCAGCAAGTGGCTCCCCGAGATGGCCAGCCTTCGCGTGCTTGCCCGGCCCGATGCCGATCTCTCCGACACCGTCGCGCTCCAGCGGCCGGTGACGGTGCGCGATCTGCTCATCGGCACGAACGGCATCGGCGTCATGTTTGAGGAGACACCGCTCGCAGCAGCGTACTGGTCGAGCGGCGCTGCGGCGGGACCAGTCCCTCCCCAAACGGATGCCGATACGTTCATGCAGCGAATCTGTGCGCTGCCGCTCCGTGCCCAGCCAGGGCAGCGGTGGATGTATCACACCGGGTGCGATCTTCTGTCGGTGCTGATGGTCCGGGCGACGGGACGACCATTGCGGCATCTGCTCCGCGCACGCATCTGCGAGCCGCTGGGTATGACTGGGACCAGTTTCCAGGCTGATTGCTCGACCCTGCCGACTGTGTACGAACCTACCGACGCCGGACTTGTGGTGGATGCCAATGTCGATCCAGCGTATGCCCAGCCTCCACTGTTCGAGACGTTTTCCTGCGGGTTGGTCTCCACTGCTCCCGATTTACTGGCGTTCTTCGGGGCGCTGCTGGATCCGGAGTTTCTTCGGCCCGATCTGCGCGAGCACATGCTGACCAACCAGATTGACGCATCGATCAGCCCAGGCCTCGAGGAATTGGCCGGATCAGGGGTTGGCTGGGGATGGCAGATTGCAGTCGATGTCACACCGAACAAGCCATGGCATCAGATTGGCCGGGTTGGCTGGTCGGGTGGCTCCGGGACGAGTGGCGCGGCTTATCCAGCGAGCGGAAATGTCGGCGTCATCCTGACCCAGCGCATGATGACCGCCCCGGACGAGGATTTCGGCTGGTTCTGGAATCCGTTCCGCGAGGCGACGGGATTCTGACGCGCTAGTAGGACTGGGTGCGCTCGTCGAGGAGTTCGTCGGGCGGATAGGCGAGATCGATATCGTCGTCCCACTCGTCCTCGTCGCGCTCGCGGCCGGATCTGGACGACGCAATTGGTTCGTCGTACTCCTGATAGCGCCGGGTTGCCCGGGCAAGGGTCTGGCCGCCCAGGTCCTCAATTGCGTCTTCGATGGTATCGGCCAACGAAGTTTTGGCCATATTGGCATCGGCGAGGATATCGGAGGCACGATAGAGGTGCTTGAGACCGGTGGCGGAATCGCCCTCGTCGGCAATGAGCAGGCCCATGTTGTAGTGAATCATGGCTTCGCGATCAGGTCGCCCAGCTTCCTGCACGAGGGTAAGAACGCGCCGATACGTGCTCATCGCGGCACTCTCGCCGACCATGTGCTGAGCCGTGGCCAGAGCCATCAGACTGCGCTCGAGCAGGGCCTGGTCGCCCAACCCTTCCGCCGCATCGACCGCTCGGCGATAGTGATCGAGGGCGCCGATCGTATCGCGGTTTTCCTGCATCAGTTGACCAAGCCGGCCGTGCAGCCGAGCCTGGGAGAGCCGGTCATTCAACTTGACGGCAAGCGCAAGGGCCTGCTCGTACTGGCTGATCGCCGGCGCCGCCTGACGGGAGGCAGCGGCAATCTGGCCGAGACTGACCAGCACCTGCATCTCGTCTTTCGCCGGACCCGTCCGCTTGTAGATCTCAAGCGCACGCAGATAGGACTCGCGGGCGCGCGGCAGTTGATTCTGCTTCATGTGCAGTTTGCCGAGCATGGACAGCATTTCGGCCTGCAATGTCTCATCGGGCAGACGACGGGAAACGGCCAGTCCGTCGTTGATCGCGCGGATGGCTTCATCCGTTTGGCCGTACTGAATCAGGGTCTGGGCAATGGTGGCAAGCCAGGTCGCTTCCTGGGCGTGATCACCGGTGTTGCGCGCGATCTCGAGCGCCCTGGTCAGGTTGTCGATTGCTTCGCCCGGCTGGCGCAACTGGGCATGAGCAATGCCGAGTCCACCGAAGGCCTTCTGTTCCATCTTCGGGTCGCGCAACGTTGAGGCAACCGATCGCGCGCGGGCAAATGCATCCAGTGCAGGTTCGGGCTCGCCCATCTGCAACAGACTCATCCCCAGCCGCTCGGCAATTCTGCCGGCTTGCGTGCGGTTACCGAGGCGGTCCTCCAGGTCCATCCAGTCAGCCATGTGGCCGGCGGCATCAGACGTCAGGTGGAGGCGTTCCTCGACATCGACAAGTGCCTGGAGGCAGCGACCCTCGAGGGAGAGGTCGCCGATCTCGCGTGCGATTTCGACGCTGTCGGCCAGCACCGGCACGACGTCGTCAAGTTTGCCGATTCGGGTCAGGGTTTCGGCATGCATGAGCAGAATGCGCGAGATGAGCCCGAGGTCGTTCGTCTGCTCGGCTGCCTCGAGGGCCTGCCGCTGCATCTGGGCGACCGTATCGAGGCTGGTGCCGGTGTCGACCAGATCGATCTGGCGAACCAGGGCTTCAGCGACGCCGTGGTGGTAATTGATGCGGCCGCCGGACCGACTGGCCCGCCGGTACATCGCCTGGGCGCCGAGGATGTCACCTTCCCGGCGGAGGATGTCGCCGCAGGCGAGCGCGGAATCGACTTCGACCCGGGTGTCGGTCGCTTCGTCGCCGATTTCAAGTTGCTGGGTGAAGAACTTGCGGGCGCGTTCGAGATCGTCCGCATCCAGGGCGCGATCGGCCAGTCTGGCCAATGTCAGGCGTCCTCCGCGTGCGTAGCCGGTCTTCTGGGCATGGACATAGGCGTCCCGCAGGAGTTGATCGCGCTCGCGGCTGGGATCGTCCAGCGGCAACAGGCTATCCAGGCGAAGGGCAGCATCGACAATCTGCCGATCAAAACCCTTGGCCCGCGCAGCAGCGTGCGTGAGTCGCGCGAGGATGATGGCGTATTCGGGGTGGGTCTGCGCGTTTTCGGCAATGATCGAATCAAGTTGGCGTAGATCATCGTCGGAGAGGGAATCGAGAACAGCCGGGTGGCGAACCTCATTGAGGGCGCCCTGCATCGACCGGCGCCGCTCCACGACCTCTCGCGCAAATTGCAGGACAACGCTGCCGTTGCTGTCTGTCCGTCCGCGGCCGCTCAGCCACTCAACTACGCGCGCCACTGGCTGTCCCCCTGTGCCAATGCTTCCTGAAGTCCTGAAAGTGGGACATTACCACCACTGACCACACAACAAACAGTTTTGCCCTTCAGTTCGGGGGCCATCTTGATCGCTGCCGCGGTTGCTGCTGCGCCCGCGCCCTCGGCCAGGACCCAGGAGGATTCCAGAATAGCGACCATCGCCGCGCGCAGTTCGTCATCGGAGACCAGCACGAAGCCATCGATCCGATCCCACATGATGCGGGCCGGATACTCGAACGCTGTCCGGGTCGCGATCCCTTCAGCGAAGGTGTCGGCGGAATCGTAGGAGTGCAACATGCGATCACGGAAGGAGTCTGCCGCGGCCGGCGCGCCAGTCGCCTGAACTCCGTAGATCTTCACATGGGGGTTGATCGCCTTGGCCACCACCAGTGCCCCACAGACGCCGCTCCCCGCTCCAACCGGAACGAAGATGACATCGACGTGCGGGATGGCTTCCATGATCTCGAGCGAGTAGGTGCCAACTCCGGTGATCAGGCGATCGTCATTGGCCGAATGGATGAAGTACTGACCACTGGCCCGTGCATCCTGTTCCGCCTTGACCCGGCACTCATCGAAATCGCGACCGTGGTAGACGATGTTCGCCCCAAGTCGCTCCATCGATTTGACCTTGACCGGGTTTGCCTTTTCCGGCATGTAGATCGTGGCATTGACCCCGAACTCACGCGCGGCATAGGCAATCGATTGGCCATGATTGCCGGTCGATGCGGTGACGACACCGGCCTGGCGATAACCCTCGGCCAGTTGACTCATCAGGTAAATGCCCCCGCGCACCTTGAAGGCGCCAACCGGGTGCAGATTCTCGCATTTGAGGTGGACGTCGCAGCCGAGCCGCTCGGAAAGCACCAGTGAATGGAGCAGGGGGGTCGGGGCGAGGTAGCGCTGAATAATGGTCCGGGCGGCCATGACATCGGCCAGCGTAGGTATTGGAAGTTGTGATGCGGAAGTCGCGACGTTCGGATCAGTTTCGACGCGTTGCGACGCAGTCATCAGACACCCCCAGCCGGGATTCAGGGCACAAGATCAGACGGGCTCGAGCAGCATCGAATCGAGCGAAACTACCCAGAATTGAATAGTTTTGAAAGTCTAGCACGGGCCTTCGCTGCTGTGGTGGTTCATTGGTAGGAATGTCGCGATCGGGTTCGTAGCCAATCGCACATTCCACGCGGGACCAGCGAAAACTGCTATACAGAAGGCTGCATGTTCGACGGTTGAGGAAGCAATACTGGTGCGGAGCGAGCGAGACAAATGGCGAGTCCCGGAGGTTGATCCCGCGGCACTCGTCCCGGAACCAAAGCGGGGGACCGGGGCGATGCCGGTGCCCGAGAGTGGTTCGAGCGCGGAACCAGTCCAATCGGCCGAACGCGCCCGCCTGATCTACTGCGGTCAATGTGGCGCCCTCAATCCGGCAACCAATGCGTTCTGCGTGGCCTGTGGGGCGACTCTCGTTGATGCCTTTCACGCAAGTGAGGGTCTGCGCGTCTATCAGAACGCAGACACGGCTTCGCGCCTGATCGACATTATCCAGCCAGGGAACGAACTCGACCTGGTCGATGATCCCGATGCTGGCCCGGACTTCGTTCGCATCAAGCTTGAATACGGCCGTCTTGGCTACATCCGCGTGGCCGATATCGAGTCGTTGGCGGCGCTTCCGGTTGCCAGTTCCCCGGATCCGCTGGGTGTGCCGGATGTCAACACCAATGCCCGCGGGTGTGTCACCCAGACGGGTGCGCTGCTTTCGATTGTGTTGATCCTGATGCTGACGATCCTGACCGTCTTCTACATCTCGACAGCGCCGGATTCCGAGCAGGGGATCATCGCCCTGGCCGCCTGCGTGTCGCTGGGGCCGCTGATCTTTGCGACCGTCGCGATCTACGTCTACGCCAGAGCGCGCGATGAACGACTCGAAGCCGAGGCCGATGATCTGTTGGCCGAGGCCGCTGCCCGGAACCGCATCACCGACGAGGACGCCTGATGGACGTTGCCATTCGTATTGAAGGAATCCAGCGCATCCTCATTCATTCATCCGAATATGTGCGCGTGTTTTTCACGTTTCCGGGCGAGCCAGAAGCGATCCAGCAATGCCAGATTCCGATTGAGGCGTTCGACATCGATCTCGTCGTTGGTGATACCGCCAATGCGACAATGCTGCTGCGCACCGTGATGGAAATCCGTCGGACGAAGCCTTAGGCCGGGAGCCAGCCTCGCTCGGCGCCGATCGTCGTCGGCAGGCCGTGCCCCGGGTACACCGTGACATCATCAGCCAATGCCCCGAGGCGGCGGAGGGATGCCATCATGTCGGCCTCATTGCAGCCGGGCAGATCGATCCGTCCGTGCCCGTTCGGGAAGAGCACATCGCCGCCGAGCACGATCTTGTCGGCCCCATCAACCAGCACGATGTGGCCGGGATCGTGGCCAGGCAAAAACCAGACTGAGAACTGGTGCTCCCCCAGTGAGAGGGTGTCGCCTTCGTCGATCAGTTGATTGGCGTCGGAGGGATCGATGTGCACGGGCAGTGGCCCAAGCGGTGACGATGGGGTCCGCAGGCGATCGACGACAAGCCGATGGGCAAGCACCGGCTTCCCAAGCGCCGCTTTCAACTGGGCTGTGTCGCCGATGTGATCCCAGTGGCCATGGGTGATAACGATCTGGGTGATGTTCAGGCCGCGGACTTCGATGGTCGCCAGGATCGCATTGGTCACATCCTTGGGCGCATCGATCAACAGGGCGTCGTTCGTCTCGGGGTCGATGACCAGATAGGCATTGGTCTCGACCGGGCCGGCCGGGTACGTCAGGATCTCAAGTTCACTCACGATTTCTTCGTCCTTTTCTTCGTCTCGTCGGCCGGTTTTGGTTCCGGTTTCGGGGAAAGACCCTCCTGCCAGACATAATCCATCGCGTTGTCTGAAACGACATCGATACCCAGTCGGCCGAGGAGATCCTTCGCCCACCCTGCGCGGAAGGCCAGCGGATCGAGGGGCATACCCGGACCGTGGGAATCGGAACCGGTCGAGGTCATCAGATCCATCGAATCGGCGAGGCGGCGATAGAGGGCGGTGTCCATATCGGAGTAGGAGCGGTAATGCGCCTCGAGTCCGTCGACAGGAATCTCGGGCAGCATCTTCTGGAAATCGGCTTCGGTGACCAGACCGACCGAATCGCCACGACCCGGATGCGCGACGACGGTAATGCCGCCAGCCTGATGCGCGGCATCGACGACGCGATCGAGTGGGAGATCGCCATTGAAATCGCCACCGAGGCTGACCATCAACTCGGCCGCTTCCTTCAGGTTCTTGGCATGCCCGTCTTTGATCGATGCCGAAAGCACATGGAAGGGCCACATCACCCGGCCGTTGAGCACCTCGTCCAGTGATGGCAACTCTTTACCCGCAGCTCCGTAGCGAGCGAGGGCATCGGACGCCCGTTCCTGCATGAGGTTGTCGATATCCGTCAGGGCGGCGTTCCAGGACGTCGCGTTTTCCGCGGTTAGGCCTGGCTCGAGGCCGTAGACGAGCAGATGGACCTGGCGTCCGTTCCAGGTCGTGGTCATTTCCACCCCGGGGATGATGATCATGCCCCGTTCCTGACCAACGCGCATGGCCTCGGCCACCGAGCGCTGATTGTCGTGATCAGTCACCGCGGCGACCTTGAAGCCCCGGTCAGCAATGCCGTTGATCAAATCAGTCGGAGTCCAAAAGCCATCGCTGGCCAGGGTATGGAGATGCAGGTCAATTGGATCGGTTGCCTGGATTTGCGGACGTGTGCTCAAGAGATTGCTTTCATGATCGAATCGCCATTTCAGCCATCCATTCTACCGGCAGCCATGGGCGAACTGGCCTCCGTTATGCTTCCCACCTACCAGAACGATCAGGCGTTTTCCACGGGAGCAACTGCACGATGACCGATTCCGCTGCCATTGCGTCGATGTTCAAGACGTACGACATTCGCGGCATTGCGCCCTCGCCGCTTTCGGCCGATGTTGCGTACAGGATTGGGCGCGCATTGGTGCTGGAACTCGGTGTCGATGCGATCGCAGTTGGCCGCGATATGCGGGTCTCCGGGCAGTTGCTGGCCGCCAGCCTTATCGAAGGCATCCGCGACCAGGGCGCCGATGTGACCGATCTTGGCCTGGTATCGACCGACGCGCTCTACTTCACCGTCGGGAAGTACGGCTTTCCGGCGGGTGTGATGATCACGGCATCGCACAACCCGCCCGAGTACAACGGATTCAAACTTTGCCGGGCCGAGGCGCGCGCCATTGCATTCGAAGACGGCATCATGCAGATCCGCGACCGGGTGGTGAACGACGATTTTCCGGAACTGCCTGTCCATCGCGGCGCGCTGGTGCAGAAGGACGTATTGGAGGCCTATGCGGATCACGTCCTTGGCCTGATCGATGTCTCGCGTATCAAGCCGATGCGAATCGCGATCGATGCCGGCAACGGGATGGGCGGGAAGACATCGCCGATCGTGTTTGGACGACTGCCGATCGAGGTCACACCGCTCTTCTTCGAGCTCGATGGCACATTTCCCAATCACCTCGCCAATCCCCTTGAGCCGGAGAATGTCCGGGACCTCCAGGCGGCAGTTGTCGAGGGCGGTCTGGACCTTGGTATCGCGTTCGATGGCGATGCTGATCGGATGTTCCTGATCGACGACAAGGGCAACGCAGTAGGTGGCGATATGGTCACGGCCATGGTTGCGATTGCCCTGCTGAAGAAGCATCCCGGCGCGGCCATTTGCTACAACTTGATCTGCTCCAAATCCGTGCCCGAAATCATCGCAGCGCATGGTGGACGCCCGGTTCGGACACCAGTCGGCCACTCCCTGATCAAGAAGATCATGCGGGAAGAGGATGCGGTCTTTGGTGGTGAGCACTCTGGTCACTTCTACTTCCGCGACAACTGGTACGCCGATTCGGGCATCATCGCGGCCCTGACGGTGCTGCAGCTGGTGTCGGACGAAGGCAGACCGGTATCCGAGGTGCTGGCGCCGCTGGACACTCGTTTCCGCTCGGGTGAGATCAATACTCGGGTGACCGACGCCAGGACGATCATCGCCAACATCGAGCAGCGGTATCGCGCACAGGGCGGCACGGTCGATCACCTGGATGGCGTCACGATCGAGTTCCCGACCTGGTGGTTCAGCCTGCGCTCGTCCAATACCGAGCCGCTCCTCCGCCTGAATGTCGAGGCGGATGATCCGGCAACACTGGCCGAAAAGACCGCTGAACTGCAGGCAATCATCTCCGGCGCCGTCTGATCCAACTGATGGATCTGCTGCGACCGGGCGACCCGGTGACGGTCATCAAACGGCATGCCGATGGTCATGAAGCAACGCGCTATCCAGGCACGGTTGTCGCCAATGGCATCGTCGGCGATTGGGTCGTGATCGAGGCCTGGTGGACAGTAGGGCGGATCGTTTCGGGCGGACTGGTCTTCGAAGTAGGAGATCGGTTGCTGGAGTGGTTCTCGCCGACACGCTGGTTCAATGTCTTCCATGTCTATGCACCCGACGGAATCTCCCGTGGCTGGTACGCGAATGTGACGCGCCCGACGCAGTTCGAATCGGGCGGGGATGCACCACTTGTCATCTGGCCCGATCTCTATCTGGACCTGATCGCGCCCGAGGAAAGTGCTCCCACCATCTATGATGCCGATGAACTCGATGCATCCGGGCTGGCCCAGTCCGATCCAGTCCTGCATGCCCGGATCCTGACGGCCATGGATGAACTTCGAGCGTTGGCTGAGGAGCACACCGGTCCATTCGGGCCGATTGAGGGAGTGCTGGCATGCGGGGCATCCGACTGATTCTGATCGCACTGGTCATGGCGCTAACGCCTGGCCTGTTGATCGGCCCCTCCAACAAAGCCTCGGCCGCACCGGAGCCTGCTCCCGAAGAGATCGTCCAGAACCGATACATCGTCATTCTGAACAATGCCTACGCGGCCAGTGCGGAGGAATTCACTGCCGCGGTTGATCAACGTGCTGGCACGGACATCGACCAGACCTACTCGGCCGTCTTCCCCGGATTCGCCGGCGAGTTCACGTCCACTGCGATCTCTGCGTTGATGACCGATCCTGCTGTCGCGCAGGTTTGGCCAGACAGCAAGGTCTACGCCCAGGGGCAGGCTCTGGAGCCCGGAATCAATCGTGTGGATGCCGATCTGAGTTGGAGCAAGTCCGGCAACGGATCCGGCACGGTCGACATCGATGTCGCGGTTATCGACTCCGGGATTGGACCAAACGCCGACCTCAACATCGTGAACGGCACCAATTGCATGGGCGATGGCTACATGCGCGACTACTACGGCCACGGCACCCATGTCGCCGGGATCATCGGTGCGAAAGACAACGATTTCGGCGTCGTCGGCATGGCTCCTGGCGCCCGCGTCTGGCAGGTGCGCTCGCTGGATCGGTACGGCGGTGGGACATGGTCCCAGATCATCTGCGGGATGGACTGGGTCGCGAATCATGCCGATGTGATTGAAGTGGCCAATATGAGCCTTGGCGCTGGCATGACCGAGATCGGCAGTGGCTGCACCAGTAGCCCGGCCCATCGCGCCATCTGTGCGATGACAAATGCCGGTGTGACCGTCATGGCTGCTGCCTGTAATGCCGGAACCGATGCCAGCACGTGTACCCCCGGCAAGTACACCGAGGTGATCAGTGTTTCGGCCTTCGCGGAGTGGGACGGCAAGCCGGGCGGACTCGGTGGCTGCAGGACGACTCCGGACGGCTTCTACGGTTGTGATGATCGCCGGGCGTCATTCAGCAACTACGGTCCGACCGTCGATATCGCGGCGCCGGGAGTAGGTGTGCGCTCGACCCTGTTTGACAACACATACGGCTACTGGTCGGGCACGAGCATGGCTACTCCGCACGTGACCGGTGCTGCCGCCTTGTTGATCGCGAAGTACGGGCACATGTCGCCAGCGGAGGTGCGGTCACGCCTGTTGCTTTCAGCCTGGTCCGGGCCAGTGCCGGGCGATTTCGATGCCTATCCCGAACCGATTCTGAATGTTGCCAGCCTGGGGGTCGGGTCCATCTCGCACTTCCAGTCGCAGCAGAATGGCGACAAGATCACGATTACTGTCTCCGATCTGATCCCGGCCACGCGGGCCATTTTCCGCATCGATGGCGAGTACATCGGCGGTGCCACGATTGATTCCTCCGGCAGGGGACATCGCTCGGTCACGCTGGACGATCTCCCGTACGGAGTGCATCGGATCACCGTCACCAATCACCGCAAGACACTGACCGACGATTTCTTGATCCGTCCGAAGATCACGCTGTCGTCGACCTCCGGGGAGGCGGGCGATCAGGTCGGCGTGTCCCTGTCTGGATACACGGCAGGGTCGTCGGTGCTGGTGCAAATGGATACGGGCAATGGCACGCGCAGTTTGGTCCGGCTCCGGGCCGATGCCAATGGCGCGGCATCGGGCAGCATTGTCATCCCGCCCGCGGCCGGAACAACGCGCAAGATCAGTGCGAGCGATGACGCCGGCGTGACAACCTCGGTCTCCTTCGTGATCACACCAACCGTGACCGCATCCGACTCGGCAACACCGGGCGATTGGCTGGCATTGAGTCTGCGCGGTTTCCGCAGTGGCGATACCGTCGATTTGCGCTGGGAGACATCTGGCGGGACAGTTCTGCGCACCAAGGTGGTCACGGCGACCGGAAATGGCGATGTCAATGTCAAGATTCCGGCTGATGCGACCACCGGTTCCTACACGATTTGGGCGACCGGATCGTACGGGACCCGCGCGAATGTGATCGTCTCGGTGGTTGCCGGGGCAGGTGAGGTGACGCCGACGGCCACCGCCACTGCAACGCAGATCGAGCCGAGCGCCACGATCGCGCCATCGGAAACGGCGACGAGCGTACCGACAGAGACTGCCACGGCTTCTCCATCGCAGACAGAAACATCCACGGACGTGCCGACCGTTGAGCCAACCGTGACCGAACTGCCGACGGAAGTGATCGACGGATCGCCAGAAGCCTGATCGGGTTTGGTAATCTTGACGGGATATATGCCGTCTGGTGAGGTCAGTTCCCATGCCCGGTTTTCCGAATCGTGAGGTTTCCGCGCCCTGGTCGCGCCGGCGATTGGCGCCTGCCATGGGCACCAATGGCGCAATCGCCTCGGCGCACCCGCTGATTTCCAGCGCCGGCGCCCGGGTGCTGGCCGCCGGTGGCAACGCTGTCGATGCAGCGGTCGCAGCCGGGCTTGTGGGCTCGGTCGTCATGCCGCAAATGTGCGGACTAGGCGGCGACATCTTCGCCATCGTGCATGATCCGCGGCGAGGGAAACCCGTTTCGTATCTGGGTAGTGGCATTGCGCCGCGCGGGATGTCGTACGAGGACATGCGCGCACACAGCCCTGGCAACAATCTGATGCCGGAGCAGGGTCCGCTCGCGATCGGGGTCCCCGGCATGGTCCGCGGGTATGGCGATCTGCTGAAGAAACATGGCACCAAATCGTTTGCCGAGGTTGCCGAGGCAGCCATCGATTACGCCAGCAACGGACACCCGGCAGCCTTTGATCTGAGCGAACACCTCGTTCCGGAAGTGGATCTGCTGGCGCAATTCCCGGCATCCGCCGCAGTCTTTCTGCCTGGCGGAAATCCGGTCGCGATCGGCCGGCGGTTTGTGCAGCACGATCTCGGGCAGACGCTCAAACGACTGGCTGAGGTCGGCACGGACGATTTCTACAGCGGGGAGATCGCCGGTCGCATCGCCCAGGGGATCCAGGCGGTCGGCGGTGTCATGACCGTCGATGATCTCGCCCAGCACACCACCGATATCCGGGAGCCGCTGGCGATCTCGTATCACGGGCACACGGTGTACCAGACCGGGCTGCCGTCGCAGGGGGTGATCCA
>JAPXRQ010000039.1:0-21516 GCA_033813515.1 Thermomicrobiales bacterium | reverse complement strand
ATCAACATCGACGCCAAGATGGCGGGCCTCCCGCTCGCCGAGGACAAGCAGGTTCAATTCCTTTGCCCGCCGCGGCAGGATGAGTACGCCCAGGAGGATCATCGGCAGGATCGCCATATCGGCCTTCCAGGTCGCGCCACCCAGGCTGCCCATCTGCCAGAAAACGACCTGGCGCAACTGCTCGTCGTCGGCAATGTAGTTGAGGACGCCCATTCCAGCGCCGATCATCGCGTTCAGAGCGACCCCGACCAGGATCAAGGTGACCGTATCGACTCGGCCATCGTGCCGGGCAAGGGTCCAGACGATCATGGTCGTGATGATGCCGCCGATGAAGGCCGCCATCGGTACCGTGAAGACGCCGATCGGAGCGAGGCCGATGACGATTGCGATTACTGCTCCGAAGGCGGCGCCGGACGAGACACCGATCAAACCAGGATCAGCCAGCGGATTGCGGAAGACTCCCTGCAGAACCGCGCCAGAGAGGGCAAGTCCAGCTCCCACCATGACCGCCAGGAAGACACGGGGAATACGGATCGCCCAGACAACGGCATCCTGCTGGCGGGTGAAGTCGATGCCGGTCGAGATACCGAGGTGATCGAGGATGATCCCAATGATCGTCACCGGGCCAACCGAAACTGCCCCGATTCCGGCGGCAATGATCACAGAGAAGATCAGCAGGATGGTCAGTCCGGGAATGAGCGCGGAGGCTGGCACGCGCTGCGCTCCGCGAAAGCGACTGGACTCGGCCACTTTGCGTTGTTCAACGACATTGCCAGCAATTGCCACGGATCAGGATTCCGGCGTCGCGACCGGGGTGCCGGACGGAATCAATTCAGGATGCAGTCCGTAGACAAGATCGGTGATGACCTGACCCATGCGGGGACCGAGCCCAAGCAGGTACTGATCGTCAAACGCGATGATCCGTCCGTTCTGGCCGGCCGGCGTCTCGGCGATACCGGGGATCTGCATCAAACCATCGATGCCACCGATCGATTCGAGACCGCCACTCATGACCAGGATGACATCGGGTGCGGCCGTGACCAGGGATTCGGCGGTAATTGGCATGAATCCGTTCACACCGGCTTCGGTGCCGCCATCAATGCCGCCAGCCATATCGATCAGGGTATCCGCGCCGGAGCCCTTGCCACCAATCAACTGCACCGCGGCCCCGCGAATGTACAGGAATACGACACGAGGTTTGCTTGTTGCGGTCGCGGCCAGGGCTTTGGCGTCGTCGATTTGCTGCTGCACTGACGCGGCCAGCGCTTCACCTTCGGCGGAGACCCCCAGGGCAGCGGAGACATCGGCAATCTTCTCGAACGGAGCCGTGATGTCGGTGTAGGACTTGATGATGACGACAGTGATACCGGCCTCACGGATCTGGTTGATCACATCGGCCGGACCGGCGGTGGTGTCCCCAATGACGACCGTCGGATCGAGCGAGAGGATGCCTTCCGCCGAGAGTTGCCGACCGAAACCGATCGAGGGGAGATCCTGCAGTTCGGGGGGGTAGGTGGCCGAGACATCCGCGCCGACGATATTCGCGCCCAATCCGAGATCCCAGACGATTTCGGCAATATCGCCATTCAGCGGCACGATGCGGGAGATATCGGAGACCGTGACATCCTTGCCGGTGCTGTCGGTGAATGTGGCTGGGAGAACTGGCGAAACCGATGCGGGGGTGGCAATCGGAGTGGCGTTCTGGGCATTGGTGCCGAGATTGGTGACGCCCAGCAGGAGAGCCAGAAGCATGGCCGCTGCGGAAAGGCGGACGAAGAGACGCACGGTGGGGGACCTCCGGAGACGAGAGACTATCAACGTGGGCGAAATCTACGCAAATCTGCGCAGATTCCAGTCACTATCTGATTTATGCCGTATCGGATGCTCGTGTCAACCGCCGCTGCCAAATGTAGCGGCAGATGTTCCAGCCTCTGCCAGACTCGGGCATGGACTGGAGCTACCGAGTGCCACAGCAGCATCCCGTTTGCCACCAGCTGGAACAAGCGGCGCTACGTTTGATCGCTTTGTCAATTTGCACGTCTTTTGTCGAGACCAACAGACGTAGCGGCAGATGTTCCAGCCTCTGCCACCGGACGGCGCGTCCATTGGAGCCACTCACCCGCACCATCCCGTTTGCCACCAGCTGGAACAGGCGGCGCTACGTTTGGCGCGTCTCAACCTTGAACGTCCCACATTCAACATTCAACGTCCGGCATCCGGTATTGCGAGCGTGAACGTGCTACCCGCTCCCGGAGCGCTGGTCGCGGTGATCTCTCCGCCGTGGGCATGGGCAATCGACTGGCAGATCGCAAGCCCCAGGCCACTCCCGCCACGTGACCTGGCGCGACCGGTATCGACCCGATAGAAGCGATCGAAGATCCGGTCCAAATGTTCGGCCGGGATCCCGATACCGGTGTCCCGCACGATGAGCAACGCTCTGCCGTGATCAATCCGTGTCTCCACAGTGATCGTGCCGCCGGTCGGCGTGTTCTTGATCGCGTTATCGAGCAGATTGACGAGCACCTGGATCAGCATGTCCGCATCGGCCTCGACTTGCGTTGGTGCGAACTGCGTGGTCAGCGTCAAACCGTTTTCCTCGGCAATCGGCTGCAGTTGCTCGACCACATCCTCGGCAACATCGGCCAGATCAAAGGTGTCGCGGTTGAGATGCAGTTCTCCCGCGTCAGCCCGTGCCAGTGAGAGGAGTGTCCCTACCAGTGCCGTCATCCGTCCGACATCGCCATCGAGCGCGTTGAGGGCATCGCGGAAGTCCTCGGGAGTCTCGCCCTGACTGACGGCGAGATCAATCTGACTCCGCATCAATGCGAGCGGGGTGCGGAGTTCGTGCGCGGCATCCCCGGTGAATTGCTTCTGCCGCTGGAATGCCTGGTCGATCCTGCCCAGCATCGAGTCGAAGGTGCTGGCCAGACGACCGATCTCGTCGTTCGGCAGATCGAGATTCAGCCGCTCGTGGAGATCATCGCCATCGATCTCACTGGCCAGCGAGGTGATGCGCGAGACAGGCTGCAGTGCCCGCCCGGCCAGCATGTACCCAAGCGCGGCGGCAGCAAAGATCGCGGCCGGTGCGATGACGAACAGCGCCTTGACGAGCACATTGAGTGGGTCGTCGATACGACTCAGCGGATACCCCAGTTGGACGGCCGCGACGATCTCGCCGTCCTGCCGCTGCAGCGGAACCGAGATCACGCGCAGTTTCTTGCCCTGGTATTCCACCGTGTTGTAGGCAGTGCGTCCGCTCAGCGCGGTCTGGATATCGGACGAATCCAGTGGTGAGGCGGAAAGGTTCTGCGTGTCCCGGTAGTAGTAAACATCGCCGGATGGAAAGATCAGTCGGAAGAGGGCCTCGTCCGTGAACTCGTAGGTGGTCTCGAAACTGGTTGGATTGACCGCCAAAACAGCCAGCGCTGCCTGGCTCTTCAGATCCTCATCCAGTTGATTGGAAAGCTGCCGCTGCATGCCGATATAGACCGCGCCCGAGAATATCGCGAGCACAATAACGGTCAGCGCCGTGTACAGCGCCGAAAGCCGCCAGCGGATAGGCACTCTGCGAGTCATTGGTCGGTCGCGAGGCGATACCCGGCGCCGCGTACGGTCTGGATCAGTTGCCCGGGATAGGGATCGTCCAGTTTGCGGCGAAGTGATTTGATGTGGACATCAATGACATTGGTGACTGCCGGGAAGTCGTAGTCCCAGGCGTATTCGGCAATCTGATCGCGGGTCAGCACCCGGTTGGGGTTGCGCATCAGATGCTCGAGAATGCGGAACTCCTTGTTCTGCAGGAGTACCTCCCGATCATTCCGCCAGACCTGGCGCGAGGCCGGATCGAGAGTCAGATCTCCGGCTCGCAATTGCGTCGGGTGGCTCTCGTGCGGTCGTCTGGCCAGCGCTCGGAGCCGGGCAAGCAGTTCGGGAAAGGCGAATGGCTTGATCAGATAATCGTCGGCCCCGGCATCGAGCCCTGCCACCCGATCGGGGACGGCATCGCGGGCAGTCAGGAGCAGGATGGGTGTGGTGACGCTCCGTTGGCGAAGGGTGCGGCAGACGTCCAAACCACTGATGCCAGGAAGCATGATGTCGAGGACAATCGCATCGTAGGTCGCGGCCTCGGCCCAATCCAGCGCTTCTTCACCGGTCTCGGCGGTATCGACCGCATGACCCTCGTGGGAAAGGCCGCGCTTGATCAATTCGGCGAGGCGGAGTTCATCTTCGACGACGAGTATGCGCATGGTGCTTTCCGGGTCGGTTAACGTTTGTGTCAGTGTAGGTCGGCTACCGACTGAAAACAGTGCAGCATCGAGCCAGGTTCCTGTCCAGTCTAAATGTCAGTCCAATGCATGAAATGTGGATGAAACCTCAACCGCTCCCCAGATCCGCGCCGATCCTGGCGGCACTGGGCCTGCTGTTGTTCACTATTCTGACCTTGTACGCATGGGGTGATTCCACTCTGGCGCCCGACCGCTCGATCACTCGCCGGGTGCAGGGCTGGGTTTGGCCTGGCCTGACTGCGGCCTACGATCTGACCAACTGGGCAATGCATGGAGTGATCGCCTCGGTCATCATCATCGGCCTCATTGTGTTCGCCGGCTGGCAGCGCTGGTGGCTGGAGGTCGCGGTCCTTCTGCTGCTGTTCCCCCTGCGTGCGCTGAACGGGCTGTTGAAGGAGATTGTCAGCTCGCCTCGACCGTCTCCTGACCAGGTGCGGGTCGACGGCACATTCGATGGCTACGGCTACCCCAGCGGCCACACCACGGCCGCCGTTCTGATTGCCGGGGTGCTGATCTGGATGACCTGGCGGCGATCGACAGATTCCCGGTGGCAGTGGGTTTCCTGGGCGAGTGGTTGCGCGCTTGTTCTCCTGACCGCGCTGGGACGGATCAGTGTTGGGGCGCACTGGCCCAGCGACACATTCGGCGCGATCCTCTGGGCCGAATCCGCCCTGGTGCTCGTGATCTGGATTGCGGAGACGGTGGTTAAAGGACGACGCGGCCGGTAATAATCGGCCGCGTCATCTGGGTTGGGGAGGTGGAGGTAGGAGGTCGTCCTACCCGAAGTGCTGGTTGCTCACTTCGTTGAATGCATAGTGCACCCCGAATATGAACTGAACATGAACCGAAAACGCATTCTCCACCAGTGCGCGAAACTTCCGGCATTGGACCGTTCACATGATGGGATCGCGCTATGACACTTTCGTGGACCACGCCGACACTCGACGAGATTCGGGCAGCACAACAGCGGATCGCGGGAGTCGCGATTCGCACACCTCTGGTTCGGCTCGATTGGGACGAGGGGCCAGAGATCTGGCTGAAACTGGAACTGTTGCAACCGATTCGCTCGTTCAAACTGCGTGGCGCCTTCAACGCCATGGCGTCGCTGGATCGCTCGGTGATCGAGGCCGGTGTCTGGACAGGATCAGCCGGAAACATGGCGCAGGCCGTCGCGTATGCCGCTCGCGCACTCGATGTCCCCTGCACGGTGTATGTTCCCGATACCGCCCCGCGCACCAAGATCAATCACTCCATCCGGTATGGAGCGCGTGTCGTCGAATTGCCGATTCAGGAGTGGATGAACATTTTCCGCGAGCGTGGGTACGAGAAGGCATCGGGCTATTTCGTCCACCCCTTCAGCGATCAGGCGGTCATCACCGGCCAAGCCGTGTGCGGGCTGGAAATCCTCGAAGATCTGCCCGATGTCGACACGATCGTTGCTCCGTATGGCGGCGGTGGACTCTGTTCGGGTATCGCATCGGCCCGCACGCACCTCTCTCCGAAGACAGCGGTCTACGCCAGCGAGATCGAGACTGGCGCTCCGCTCGGACCGTCCCTGGCCGCCGGGACGCCAACAGATGTGCCATTCCGCCCATCATTCGCGGACGGCATCGGCGATTCGGATGTTGAGCCCGAGATGTTCGAACTTGCCCAACGCCTCGACATCCGTTCGCACATCGTGACGCTGGACGAGACTGCCAACGCCGCTCGCTTGCTGATCAGCCGCAATGCGATTGTGCCCGAGGGAGCCGCCGCCACGAGTCTCGCCGCCGCACTCTCGGGGAAGGTCCCTGGCGATCGGATCGTCTGCGTGATCTCCGGCGGCAACATCGATCCAGCCACCCTGACAACGATCCTGGCAGGAGACACGCCCGGTTAGGGTGACGGGTGACGGGTGACGGTTGACAGGTGAAGGTTGGATGCCTGTTGCTCCGGCGAGGACACACTTAGCCGCCTTCCGCCTTCCGCCTTCCGCCTTCCGCCTTCCGCCGTCACCCTCCTTAAACAGGCTACCGGACCGGGGCTCATACCCGATCCGGAGCCGTGGAAGAGAGTGGGGACACCGACCGCGCCGGTGCCGGTTGTTGGGGATTCGGAGACGAGGCCGTTGGACCTCCGGACCGGTCTGGCGAGGAACTTGCTCGCCGTTCCTTCGATGACCCTATCGTGCCAGTGCGGCCACAGGGTTCCATCGGTGACTTCACGTAGTTTTCGTGCGAAACTGATGTAACCGGTTTACGCATGTCGACTCGACACATTTGGTAGGGTTGAGAGAGCGAAAACGTTCGCTTGCCAAAGCATCAATAGCAGGAGTTCATATATGGCCACCGCCACCAAGGAAAAGACCCGTTCGTTCAAAACCAGTATCGATATCCCCGCCTCCGATCGTGCCAAGATCAACTCAATCCTCAACCAGAACCTGGCCAACGCGTTTGATCTGATGAGCCAGACCAAGCAGGCCCACTGGAACGTGAAGGGCAACGACTTCTGGCAGCTGCACAAACTGTTCGATGAAGTCGCCGAAGAGGTCGAGGAATGGGTCGACATGATTGCGGAGCGGGTCGGCGCACTCGGCGGATATGCCAGCGGCACAGTGCGCATGGCGGCGGCCAGCTCCGAGCTGCCCGAGTTCCCGACCGATATCACCGACGGCATGGATTACGTTCGCGCCCTGACTGAGCGCCTGGCCCAGTTCAGCAACGGAGCGCGTGAGGCCATCGACGAAACCGACAAGCTCGGTGATGCCAACACTGCCGATCTCTTCACCGAAGTCAGCCGCTGCGCCGACAAGTACATCTACTTCCTCGAGTCGCACCTGAACGGGTAGGCGCGGTCTCCCTCATTGCGACACGCGGGGCGGCTTTCGGGTCGCCCCGTTTTGTGCAGAGCCCCTCCGGAGTCGCACACGATGTCAGCCGGATCGATCCTGACAATCAACACCGGGTCATCCAGCCTGAAGGCGGCGGTTTTTGATGCCGCGCTGAACCGGACTGCCTCGTACAGCGTCGAGCGGATCGGGACGTCCCACGCCACTGCCACCCGCATCGCTGCCGGTCAGGACGGGGCGCCCGAGTCTGCGGAGGTTCCGGATCATGCCGCCGCACTGCGCTGGCTGACCTCACACCTGCCATCCCACACGGATATCGGTGCGATCGGTCACCGGGTGGTGCATGGCGGGAGTCAGCACATGGCTCCGGCGCGCGTTTCCGACCGGCTGATCGCTGATCTAGACGCGCTGGTTCCGATCGATCCGCAGCACCTGCCCCAGGCAATCGCCGCCATGCACGCTGCCACGACCACCTGGCCCGAGGTGCTGCAGATTGCCTGCTTCGACACCTGGTTTCACCGCACCATGCCGATCGAATCGACCTTGCTGCCTCTTCCGCAGGCCTTCTTCGAGCAGGGCATTCGGCGCTACGGGTTTCATGGTCTCTCGTACGAGTCGATCGTCTCCCAACTCCAGGCGCTGGATTCAGAGGCAGTCGCCGGTCGGACAGTGATTTGCCATCTGGGTGCCGGCTCCAGCATGGTTGCCGTGCGGAACGGAGCAAGCCAGGACACGACCATGGGGTTCACCCCAACCGGCGGGCTGATGATGGGCACCCGTCCGGGCGATCTTGATCCCGGGGTGCTGCTCTACCTGCTTCAGAGCAAAGACATGGAACCCGGCGCCATCAACGAACTGCTCAACAAGCAAAGTGGCCTGCTCGGCGTTTCCGGGTCCAGCCAGGACATGCGCGATCTGCTCGAGCAAGCCGCCAATGACGAGTGGACTGAGCGTGCCGTCGGACTGTACTGCCACATCGCCCGCAAACATCTCGGCTCGCTCATCGCCGTTCTGGGCGGAATCGATACGCTCGTTTTCACCGGTGGTATCGGCGAACATGCCCCCGCAATTCGCTCGCGCATTTGTCGCGGGTTCGGATTCCCGGGCCTGCTGCTCGAGCCAGAGGGCAATCTTCGCCAGCAGGATGTGATTTCGGCGCCCAACTCATCGGTCATTATTCGAGTCATGAAGGCGAATGAGGAACTGGCGATTGCCCGCCATGTTGCCGCAATGACCTCGCAGATCGGAGCCTGACGTGCTGTATTTCGATCGTTCCATTTCATCGGCGGCACGGGGAGCGGATCCCCAACCCGGGCAGACCGTACCCGATGGTCCACTCTCTCCAGAGATGCTCGACCGCATGAAGCGGTACTGGGATGCGGCCAATTACCTCACCATCGGCCAAATCTATCTGCAGGCCAACCCGCTCCTGCGCCAACCACTGACGCCGGACCAGATCAAGCCACGTCTGCTTGGGCACTGGGGTACATCACCCGGCTTGAGTCTGATCTACGTCCATCTCAATCGTCTGATCACCGAGCGCGATGTCAATGCGATCTATCTGGCCGGACCCGGGCATGGTGGACCGGCGATTGTCGCCAACGTCTATCTCGAGGGCACCTACACGGAGGTCTATCCCGAAATCACCCAGGACACCGCCGGGCTCCGCCACCTGTTCCGGCAGTTCTCGACACCGGGTGGAATCCCCAGTCACGTCAGTGTCCAGACGCCTGGTTCGATCCACGAAGGCGGCGAACTCGGCTACGTCCTCAGTCACGCCTTTGGGGCGGCGTTCGATAATCCGGACCTGCTTGTTGCCGCGGTGGTCGGCGATGGCGAAGCCGAAACTGGCCCGCTCTCCGGCGGCTGGAAGGGAATCACGTATCTCAATCCGGTCCGGGATGGCGCCGTCCTGCCGATTCTTCACTTGAACGGTTACAAAATCAGCAATCCAACCGTGCTTGGGCGATCAACGGATGAGGAAGTTGCTGACTACTTCCGTGGACAGGGATACGAGCCCACATTCGTCTGCGGCGACGATCCCGATTACGTGCACCAGGCCTTCGCCTCCACCCTGGACGCTGCCCACGATCGGATTCTCGCCATCCAGCAGGGGGCGCGGAGCAACGGAGTCACCAACCGTCCACGGTGGCCGATGATCGTGCTGCGGACGCCCAAGGGTTGGACTGGTCCGGCCGAGGTTGATGGCACGCCGGTCGAAGGAACATCCAGATCGCATCAGGTGCCGCTAGCCGGCGTGCGCACGAATCCGGCGCATCTCCAGCAACTCGAGACCTGGCTGCGGAGTTACCGCCCTGAGACGCTCTTCGATGAGAACGGTCGACTGGTTCCTGATTTGGCCGCGCTCGCTCCGACCGGTGATCGGCGGATGGGCGCCAACCCGGTCGCGAATGGCGGCAAAAACCCGTCCCCGCTGAACCTGCCGGCCTTCGCGGATTTCGGTGTCCCGGTCGAAGGTCATGGCCGGACGATCGTGGAGAACACCCGGCCGCTCGGCAAGATGCTGAACGAGGTCTTCCGGCGCAATGCCGAGTCCGCCAATTTCCGGCTGTTCAGTCCGGACGAACTTGCCTCGAATCGGCTGGACGATGTCTTCGCGAGTGAAAACCGTCTCTTCGTCGGCCCGGTTATCGATCTCGACGATCATCTCGCGGTCGACGGACGCGTGCTCGAAGTCCTCAGCGAACACAACTGCGAGGGGTGGTCCGAGGCATACGCCCTCACCGGCCGCCACAGTTGGTATGTGACCTACGAAGCTTTTGCGATGGTATCGGCATCGATGATGGTTCAACATGCCAAATGGATGCAGGAATCGGACGAACTGCCGTGGCGGAACGCGGTTCCGTCGCTGAATGTCCTCCTCACCTCAACCTGCTGGCGGAATGACCACAACGGATTCAGTCACCAGGGCCCCGGGCTGATCGATGTTCTGATGTCGAAGAAGGCATCGGTGGCGCGGATCTATCTGCCGCCGGATGCCAACTGCCTGCTCTCGGTCGCGGATCACTGCATGCGCAGCCGCAACTACGTCAATCTCGTCGTCATAGACAAACAGCCGCACCTGCAATACCTGAACATGGATGAAGCGATCGCGCACTGCACCGCCGGCGCCTCCGTTTGGGACTGGGCGGGCAACACCGAGGGCCTGGAACCGGATGTCGTCCTGGCCTGCGCCGGCGATGTCCCGACCCAGGAGGCTCTGGCTGCGGCCGAGTGGCTGCGTGCTCATGCCCCTGAACTCAAGGTCCAGTTCGTTAATGTTGTCGATCTGATGAGTCTGTTGCCAGCGAACGATCATCCCCACGGCATGACCACGGACCGATTCATTCACCTCTTCACTGCAGACAAACCGGTGATCTTTGCCTTCCATGGCTATCAGCGGGCAATCCACCAGTTGGTCCACGGGCAGGTCAATGTCGATCGGTTCCATGTGCGCGGATTCAGGGAAGAGGGAACCACAACCACGCCCTTTGACATGGTCTCCCTGAACGGGATGAGTCGCTACCACCTGGCGATCGAGGCCCTGCGCCGTTCACCTCGTGTGCAGGCGCTGGCCAGTCCGCTGATCACCGAACTCAAGGGACTGATCCAGAAAGCAAGCGCCTATGCCCGGGCGAACTTCGAGGACCCGCCGGAGATTCAGGACTGGGTCTGGGGTGGCGAGTAACCAGCCGGCTCACTGCCGCTGATATCGAGGCTGAGGACAGTCGTATTGTCCTCCCAGGCCATGGAATAGGGCAGTCCCAGATTGATCAGCAGCTCGATCATGGCGCGGTTATCCGCCAGGATGACGGCGTCGAGGGTTTTGAGACCGCGTTCGCGCGCCGCATTGATCAGTTCCACGGTCAGAGCAGTCCCGAGGCCGCGCCCATGCCAGCGATCGGTAATCACGCAGGCATATTCAGCCTCGCGTGATTTGCCCATGCGGTCGTACCTGGCGACACCGATGATGCTGGTCGCATCGGTCGGGTCGAGCGCAACCAGAGCCACCCGATCCTTGCCATCGACATGCGTGAACATCTCGGCCATGGCATCACCCAGGTGGGGCATCGCGCCGAAGAAGCGCTGGTGAACGGTGTTCGGGCTGAGCGTATCGTGGAACCGTTGCAGTGCCTCTGCATCGGTCGCCTGAATCCGCCGATACGCGACGGCAGTTCCGTCTGGGAGCGCGAGAATTCCCACCGATCGCTGACTCCTTGAGATTGGCTGCAGGATCATGATCTGGCTCCTCACCTGACCGCAAATGGCCACGGTGTGATCATCCTGCTGTGCCTGTCACAATGATGTCTGCATTATCCGGGCGTGCGCAACAATCGCGTGTCGGACGCCAATACAGATCAGGGATCTACCGTGACTGTCGTCTCCCATCCGCTACCGCCGATTCGAACCGCCGCCGAAGCCGTACAGCTCATTGAATCGGGCAACCGCGTCTACCTGCACGAGGCGGCCATGGCGCCGACTGAACTGATTGCAGCGCTGGCCGATCGTGCGACCGAACTCACCGATGTCGAGACGATGTCTCTCCACACCGAAGGTCCGGCTCCGTACGTCGCGCCGGAGATGGCCGGCCACATCCGCCACAACGCGCTTTTCATCGGGGCCAACGTTCGGGAAGCCGTCAATGATGGTCGGGCCGATTTCACCCCCGTCTTCCTCTCGGATATCCCCCGTCAGATCGCGACCGGCCGGCTCCCGGTCGATGTCGCCCTGCTCCAGGTCTCGCCACCCGACAAACATGGCTATTGCCGCCTCGGGACTTCCATTGCCTGTGCCCGCTCCGCCGCCGACAACGCCCGGATCGTGATCGGCCAGATCAACCCCAGGGTTCCCCAGACCATGGGCAACTCCGGCGTCCATGTCAGCCGCTTCTCCGTCCTAACCGAGGTCGATCGCCCCCTTTACGCCCACGAACCCGGCCCAATCGGCGAGATTGAGAGCGCAATTGGAACGCACATCGCTGCCCTGATTCCTGACCGCGCGACATTGCAGATGGGAATCGGCGCGATTCCGGATGCGGTGCTGAGCTGCCTGCAGGACCGCCAAGACCTGGGCGTGCACACCGAGATGTTCAGTGATGGCCTGCTCGATCTCGTCGATTCCGGGGTTATCACCAACCGCTTCAAGACAACCTGGCGGGGCCGGATCGTTGCCTCGTTCGCGGTCGGCTCGCAACGCCTTTATGACGCTGTCGACCTCAATCCGTTTGTCGAGTTCCACGGCGCGGATGTCGTCAACGACACGCGTGAGATCCGCCGAATCGAGAAGATGGTCGCGATCAATTCGGCCATCGAGATCGACTTGACCGGCCAGATTGTGGCCGACTCAATCGGAACGAAGATCTACAGCGGCATCGGTGGTCAGATGGACTTCGTTCACGGCGCAAAGCTGGCGCCCGATGGCAAGGCGGTCATCGCACTGCCATCGACCGCGCGGGGTGGTAAGCAGTCGCGGATCGTGCCGTCAATCGCCCCGGGTGCGGGGGTGGTCACATCGCGCGGTCATGTCCAGTACGTGGCGACCGAATACGGCATCGTCAATCTCGAAGCGCAGCCGCTGGCTCGCCGTGCCGAACTACTGATCTCGATTGCTCATCCTGATTTCCGCGCCGAGCTCACTGACGCCGCCAAAGCCCGCCACTTCTCGATCCCAGACGCCTGACAGATTCGTCCTTGGCCGCCCACCAGGTCGTGCGTTGCTGCCCAGAGACCACTCCGTAAGCACCATGACCACCGATGTCCGTGGTGGCAACCTGGGACAAGCGCGTCGAGACCAGCGGACGTTCTGACAAACGGCCCTACGGCTCGTACCTAGCCGACGAAATGCGTTTCGCTCTTGTCGCGGCGGAACCAGCGGCGAGGGCTGCGGACATCATTGCCCAGTTTGGGTCCGCGCCGGCTGAGGATAAATCCACCGAACATCAGGGCCAGTCCGCCGATGATTACGCCCCAGTACAACCAGGCGGGGACGTCCCAATCAGGCAACGTTCCGGTATTGATGTATCCGAGCATGACTCCGGCCGAGATTCCGCAGGCCATCAGCAGGATGATTCCGACCAGGTTGTTCTTGTCCTCAAACATACGCCGGAATCAACCCTGGATTACCTCCGCATCGGACGGTTCGATCTGCGCCGGATATGGAACCTCGCGCCGGATGCGTTCGAACCTGAGAACCGCACCAGTGAACACGATCGCGAGCAGGAGCATCAGCCAGAAGGGCACGTGCCAATGCGGGTATGTCGCTCCGGTAATGAAATGGAGCATCGTGCCGGCCGATAACAGACATGCTCCAATCAGGAGGTAGCCGGGTAGGTCACTGTCGCCGTCAAACACGCACGCTCTCCGCTTCGATCAGGTCGATCAACGCGTTGCGCCAGGCGATGGAGAGGGCAGGATGGTCGGCGATCTCGCGTCGGCGGGCTTCAGTCGCGTCCTGGAAGAGCACAAGTGCCGTTTCGTGCACCGTGATACCGGCCGCATCCCGCACCTTTATTGTCAAGGGCGTGTCAATCGAGGTCGTGCCAGTCGCGAGGACCCGGATGTACCAGCCACACTGCCCCGTTTGATACCAGCGCTTGACGATGAACGGATTGCCCACCGCCATCGCCAGTTTGTAACAGGGGATGCGCGGCTGGGAGATCTGGAGCTCCACTTCGCCCCACTGCCAGATATCACCGATGCAGACATCCTTTTCGGTCAGATTCCCGATCGTCAGGTTGTCGCCGATGCGTCCCGGCCGAAACGACTCGGGGAGATCGAGTTCATCGCTCCACTGCTTCAGGTGAGGTTGGGGGTAGGCAAAGATCGCCTTGTCGACACCGCCGTGGTGGACCAGATCGGCCTGACCATCGCCAAGGATATTGACCTGCTGGACCTCCACCTCGCGCCCAGAGATTGGCGCCTTGCGGATGGCGCTCAGAACCGTTTGCCCATGGCGCTGTCCGAGCTCGGCAGGCTTGCCCACATTGACGGACACCAACTCGATCATGCGGTTACCGCAACAGAGGCATTGACCTCAAAGACGTATTCGACCAGTTCATCCAGATTGACGAAAACCGGGACCTCGTGAGTCGACGGATCGTGGAGTTCGTACCGATCGATCAACGCCGCCTGCATACCGCTTGCGAGCGCACCGACCACATCCGAGCGCGGTTGATCGCCGATGTGCAATCCGTTCTCCGGGCGGACATCGAGCGGATCCAGGGCCGCAAAATAGGTGCGCACATCCGGCTTCTCATACCCGACGATGGCGGACGTCACGATCAGATCCATCTCATGCGCGAACTGGAGCTGCTTGCAGAATTCGGTGACATCGGAATCGGCGTTGGAGATGACTGCGACCTTGATACCGGCTGCGCGCAATCGCTGCATGGTGCGATTGACATCGGGAAAGGTGCGATAGCCGGCAACCAGCCCCGTCACCGCAATCTGGGCATGCTGATCATATTCGGCGCGATATTCCGCCCGAACCAGATCTACCTGGTCAGGTGTCAGATCGACTCCAGCAAAGGCGAGCCACCGGCGGACGTACTCGTTCCGCACGGCGAGAAGACCGGCCGGACCGCGATCACGAATCGGCTGGACCGTGTTCTCCTCAGTCCAGTAGTCTTGCGCAACAACATCGCCCAGCCGCAGCAGATCCAGATCGGCCACCACATCGGTCCGATCCAGTGCCGCCGCCATCCGATCCCACCGCGGCGGCACCAACTCAATCAGCGTGTCATACAGGTCAAAGGTGACAAGTTCAATGGCATTCATGGGCTAAGTCTAGTGTTAGTGCTGGTGTCAGTGTTAGGTGATTGCGTTAACGCGTTGGTCTTGCTTTGACGGAGGCCGCCTTCAATTGACCTCGAAGAGGTCAGCGACACTAGCGCCTGGCTTTAGCCTGGCGCGATCCGGGCCGATCTATCCCATCAACCCAGCAAACTTCCCGGCATCGATATTCCCGCCCGAGAGCGTCACCCCAACGATGGCGCCCGTCAGATCAACCTTTCCCGCCAGCACCGCCGCAAATGCGCACGCGCCGCTTGGCTCGAGAACGATCTTCAGTCGTTCAAATGCAAACCGCATCGCCGTCACAATCTCCGCATCCGAGACCGTCACGATCTCGCTCACGTACTTCTGGATGACCGGGAATGTCAACTTGCCGGGCGCGGTCGTCTGTTGACCATCGGCGATGGTGTGCGGGACCGGAATCGTGATTCGCTCGCCTGCCAGTAGTGACTGCTGAACATCGTTTCCGGCTTCAGGCTCGACCCCGATCACCTTCACGCCCGGCGAAAGTGCATGGGCTGCAACGGCACTGCCCGAGATCAAACCTCCCCCTCCGACACAAACGAACACATGGGTGAGCGGCTCCGAATCCTCGATCAGTTCCTGGACCGCAGTGCCCTGCCCCGCCATCACATACTCGTCGTCGTAGGGATGGACCAACACTCGGCCTTCGCGCTCGGCGATCTCGCGGACAAGTGCCTCGCGATCCTGCGTGTAGCGATCGAATCGCACCACCTCGCCGCCAAATCCCTCGACCCCGTGGATCTTGATCTCCGGTGAATCGAGCGGCATCAGGATCTTCGCGCTCGCCCCGACCAGCCTCGCTGCCAGCGCCACCGCCTGGGCATGATTGCCGGACGAGACCGTCACCACACCGGCCCGTTTCTCGGCATCAGACAGGCGACTGATCCGGTTGTAGGCGCCCCGGAACTTGAATGCACCAACCCGCTGGAAGTTCTCGGCCTTCAGGTAAATCGTGCCGCCGGTCAGCTCGTCCAGTCCCCGCGAATGGAGGACAGGCGTGCGATGGGCGACACCCTGCAATCGCTCGGCCGCGCTCAAAACATCGTCGTAGGTGATCACTCGTAGCTGCTCCAGAATCTAGACCGCTCGACCCCGAATCATACGGTTACCTGGAACCCGCTGTAGGGACGAACGTCAGATCGTCCGCACCCGTGCGTCGGAGACCACGGACGTGCTGACGCGCGCCCCTACGAATTGCTCTCACGGACGAACATCACCGGGAGACTGCTCTCCCGGTGATGAACCTTGGTCGCGGGTTGTGAACGGGCTGGCGAACTATTGCAGTTCGGACAGGGCTTCCTTGACCGGCTCGGCTGCTTCCTCGAGCTCAGCCTTGACATCGTCGAACACCGGCTGGACTTCTTCGCCGTCGATCAGGATCCGCTCGAGACCCTTGCCGATGATCTGGTCGCCATTCGGAACGAAGACGCGGGCGGCATCCTGGGCGCGGGTCTTGGCCAACTGATCGACCGCAACCTTGCTGTTCGGATTCTCCGCGAAGAAATCGGCCATCAGATCGACCGCGCTCTTGCGGACCGGCATATAGCCAGTTGCCTGCGACCACCACGCCGTCTGCTCGGGCGAGGTTGCCCAGGCGATGAACTTCATGGCCGCTTCCTGCCGCTCGGCCGGGGCGCCAGCCAGCACCGCCATGCCCGCACCACCGGTGGAGCAGCCGAACCCGGACGGACCTTCGGGCAGGAAGGCCGTACCGAACTCGAAGGTCGCATCGCGGGTCATGCCAGCCAGACCGCCCGTCGACGCCATGATTGCCGTGGTCAGGCCGTTGAGGAAGTCGGCGTTGACATCGGTTGGGGTGCTTGCCCAGCCATCCTGAACCGAGGAGCGGTAGAGGTTGCCGGCATCAATCGCGCCGCCCTGGTTGATGAGGATATTGAAGTCGGCGTCGGAGTACTCGCCACCATACTGCCAGACAACGCTCTGGAACAGCCATGCCACGTAGGAGCCAGCGCTCGGATGGGCGAAGGCGGAGCGGCTGATAGTGTCGCCGTCCTTCTTGACCAGCTGCTGCGCGTAGCCGGTGAACTCGTCCCAGGTCGTCGGTGCGGTCGTGACACCGATCTCCGCGAATGCTTCCTTGTTGTAGTAGAAGAGCGGGGTGGAGCGGGCGAACGGGATCCAGTAGCTCTGGTCGTTGCGGACACCCTCATTGAAAAGTGAGTCGACATAATCGGTGGTTTCAACCGACTGGGCCGTGAGCAGGTCATTGAGCGGAGCGATCGCCTGGCTCAGGTAGAACTTGAACCACCAGACATCGGACAGCAGCGAGACATCCGGGACCGAGCCGCTGGCCAGGGCCGCGGTCAGTTTCTGGGCGGTCTCCTCGTAGGTGCCCTGGTAGGTGTAATTGACCTTCACATCCTGCTGGGCTGCGTTGAAGTCCTCGACCATCTTGGCTTCGGCCTCACCAAGGGCATCGGAGAACGAGCCCCAGTAGGTGATCTCGATCGTCGAGCCAGTCTGGGCGATGACATTCGGAACATGGAACGCGGGTGAGACGGCGGCAGCGGTGGCAACACCGGCCGCGCCCTTGAGAAGTGATCGACGATTGAACGAAGAGACCATGCACGCACCTTTCAGGCAAAAGCGGTCCTGAACGACATCCCCTGATGCCGTTTGACAACGCGGCTTTCGTGTCCGCGGTATGTCCGTGAGTTGAGTGGGAGGCGTTTCCTGTTAGCCCTTGGTCGCCCCCGCTGCGATGCCCTCGATGATGAATCGCTGGGCGAAGATGTAGACGACAACCAGGGGCGCCAGGACAAAGAAGGTGGCGGCCATAATGACGCCCCAGTCCGGCGAGCCTTCCGAGTTGTAGAGATAGGAGAGTCCGACCGCGAGTGGCCGCATCCGATCCTCGTTGGTCACGATCAGCGGCCAGAGATAGCTGTTCCATTTGGCGACCATCGAGATCAACGCGAAGGTGACCAGGATCGGCTTCGCCATTGGCAGCGCGATATCCCACAGCACCCGCAGATGGCCGGCGCCATCAACCTTGGCCGCGTCCAGCACTTCCCGCGGCAGACTGAGGAAGCCCTGCCGCAGCATGAATGTCCCGAACGCGACCGATGCACCCGGAATGACGATGCCCTGGTAGGTGTTGATCCAGTTCATGCCGAAGATGTCGGAGATCGTCAGGTAGTTGGGCAGAATCGTGATCTGATCTGGCACCATCAGGGTCGCCAGAATGATGAGGAAGACGAGGCCCTTGAACGGGAAGCGAATGAAAGCAAGCGCGTACGCGGTCAGGGCAGCATTCGTCAGTTCCAGCCCGGTCCCGGCCAGGGTGATGATGATCGTGTTGATGTAGAAGCGACCAAACGGCGCCTCATTCCACGCCTCGCGGAAGTTGCCGAAGTCGGGATTGGTGGGGATCCAGATGGGCGGGAACGTGTAGATCTGGGCGTTGGTCTTGACCGTGGCCGTCACCAGCCAGTAGATCGGGGCGCCCATGATCGCGACCAGCAACACGATCGCGCCAAATCCAAGCCAGCGCTGCCAGCGGATCCGTATCTGGGGACTTGTCTCGAAGGTGACGTTAGCCGCCATAGTGCACATTCCGTTCCTGTAGTCGCATCTGTGTGATCGTCACAGCCAGCATCAGGACGAACAGGACCACCGCCGAGGCCGAGGCCCGACCCGCATTGAACGCAACAAAGCCTTCGTCGTAGATGTAGTAGACGAGCGTGTTTGTGGCGTCGACCGGACCGCCCTGGGTCATGACACTGATGATGTCGAAGGCCTGGAACGAGTTCAGGATCGACGTGATGACGAGGAAGAACGTGATCGGGGAGAGCATCGGCAGGGTCACCGCCTTGAACCGACCCCAGACGCCGGCACCATCGAGGGTGGCCGCCTCGATCAGATCGCGCGGGATGCCCTGCAATCCGGCCAGATAGATGATTGCGGCGAACCCCAGGTTCTTCCAGATGTAGACGATGATCAGCGCCGGCAGTGCCCAGGTTGTATCGCGCAGCCAGTTCGGCGAATCGATCCCGAGTGGGTTGAGGACAGTGCGAATCAGTCCGTAGCGCGGATCGAAGATGTAGACCCAGACGATGCCGATCGCCGCCCCGCTGAGGAGGGTCGGCATGAAGACGATCGCCCGGCCGACAATCCGCCCCCGCAGTTTCTGATGCAGGAGGAGCGCGACCAGCAGGCCGAGCACCATCGAGCCGCCGACTGCGCCGATCGTAAAAACGAGGGTGTTCCAGAGTACGGTCCGGAACGTCTCGCTGTGCCAGAGGTAGTCGTAATTGTCCAATCCGACCGGTTTCTTGACCGGCGAGATCATGTCCCAGCGCCGCGTGCTCAGCCAGAACGAGTAGAGCAGGGGCCAATACGTGAAGATTGCGAAGAGCAGCAGATTCGGCCCGACGAAGAGCAGAAAGAGTGCCCACTCGGGGAGGTGGAATCGGGAGCGGATGCGGGTGGCGACCGCCGGGATGGAGTTAGTCACGGTGGAGGCAGATGGCAGGTCACTCCGGAGCGGGGGCAGGTGATCCTCGGTCAACATGCCCTAATGGTGGAGTTCGAGCCGGAGCGAATGTTGTTGAGATGCTTAACTGACTGTGAAGATCATGTTAAGATGGCGAACAAATGTTCGTTCTGAGTGGAGGAAGTCCATGAATCGCCTCGAGACGATTGAGAAAGTCCGCCAATCCCGTGCCGAATGGGACGCGCTCGTTGCGACTGTGCCCGAGGATGCCTGGGAG
The DNA here is from genome assembly GCA_033813515.1 of Thermomicrobiales bacterium. Lineage (GTDB taxonomy): Bacteria > Chloroflexota > Chloroflexia > Thermomicrobiales > UBA6265 > DASQCG01. The sequence continues at coordinate 1,856 of JAPXRQ010000039.1, read as the reverse complement.
ATTAATGCGTGGGAAAACGGCTGGAATCTGCGCGATATCACTGCCCACGTTCAGTTTTACGAATGGTGGACGGGCGAGTTCATACGGAAGGGCGACTGGCCGGAGGTCGACGCGTCGCTCGATACGTTCGATCAGGACGCCCGCAATGATGCGCTGTACGAGTTGAACAAGGATCGGTCAACCGCCGATGTCCGCTCGGATGCACCGCGATCCGTCGCCGGTCTGATCGACGCGCTGGAGCGGATGACCGATGAGCAGTACGCCGAACCGCTCTTGACGCTTCCGAACGGCGACGAGTGGACCGCCGAATCAATGGTCGCAAGCGGCTCTTGGAACCACTACCCCATGCATGTGGCTGATGTGGAGAGTATCCGGGTGAAGGGTGAGGGGTGAGGGGTGTAGCAATTAAGCCTGGAGGCGTGGCACCGTCACCCGTCACCCTTCCGCCGTCACCCTTTTTCACTCCATCGCCACCGCTTCGACCTTCTCGCGGAGCCGCTGATCCTTCAGGAACCAGGTCAGCGCGAAGCCGACCAGCGCAATGGGAATGGCCAGCGTGAAGACCGGTTGCAGCGAATGGGTGAACGCCTGCAGGTAGTCGGCATGCAAATCGGCCGGCAGATTGCGCACCACCTCCAGCGACACCTCGCCGCCCGAGAGCATGCTGGTGTCAACATCGGTCGGCAGGTACTTGACCAGGTTTTCGCCAAGTTGGTTGTAGAAGACGGCGCCAAAGATCGCCGTGCCCAGCGAGCCGCCGATCGACCGGAAGAGCATGACACCGGACGTCGCAACACCGATCTCTTTCGGGCTGACCGCATTCTGGACCGCGATCACCATCACCTGCATCGTCATGCCGAGTCCCATCCCGAGCAGGAACATGTAGGCCGCGATTTCCAGGCTGCCCATATCGACGGAAATGCGCGAAAGCAGGAAGACGGAAAGCGCCATCAGGGCCGAACCGATGATCGGGTAGATCCGGTATTTGCCCATGCGGCTGATCAGTTGTCCGGTCACGATCGAGGTGATCAGCAACCCACCCATCATCGGGGTCAGACGCAGACCACTTCCCTGGGCTGAAGCGCCTTTGACAATCTGCAAAAACAACGGCAGGAAGGTCAGAGTGCCAAACATCGCCAACCCGACGATGAAACTGATGGCCGAGGTGATGCGAAAGGTGCTGTTGCGGAAGAGATCGGGAGGCAGGATTGGCTCGGCCGCACGCTGCTCGACAAAGAAAAGCGCCACCAGGAAAGCAATGCCGAGGCCGAGCACCGACAGACCGACCGCTGAGGTCCAGCCAAACTCGTTGCCGCCGAGCGAGGTGTACAGCACGATGCAGATCAAACCAGCGGCAATCAACCCCGCGCCGAGGTAATCGATCTTGTGCGCGACCTTGTTCGTCCGGGCCGGAAGCGCGGTTGCGACCACGAACAAGGCCAGCAGACCAAGCGGGACATTGATGAAGAAGATCCAGTGCCAGGAGAGGTTGTCGACGAAGAAGCCACCGAGGAGCGGTCCGGCCACACTGGCGAACCCGAAAACAGATCCAGTCACCCCCTGATAGCGTCCACGCTCACGGGGCGGGACGATGTCGGCAATGATCGCCTGCGCGGTCACGATCAAACCGCCGCCGCCCAGACCCTGAATTGCGCGGAAGGCGATGAGGGCCAGCATCGATCCGGCGAACCCGCACAGCACCGATCCGACCAGGAAGATCGAGATCGCGGCCATGAAGACAGTGCGCCGGCCATAGAGATCGCCGAGTTTGCCATAGAGCGGGGTCACGGCCGTTTGGGCGAGGAGATAGGCGACCACCACCCAGGAGATGTGCTCCAGACCGCCCAGATCGCCGA
>JAPXRQ010000038.1:0-21566 GCA_033813515.1 Thermomicrobiales bacterium | reverse complement strand
GCCCGGAGCGATTCGAGTTTGTCCGGGCTTTTCATAAGCCTGGCCTGCACGCCGGCCCATGAAAGGCCCTCGTGGCGGCCGGGGTTTTGTTCAAACCGCGCCCGCAGCGTTTCAAGCAGCGCGGCCTGCTCGGAAGAAAGCTCTTCTTTGTCTGCCATTTTGCAGCACTCCTTTCCCTTGCGGGAAGTATACCCTCGCAGGGGCCGTCCGCAACAAAAAAAGCGCCGCGGACGAAAAGGCCCGCGGCGCCCGAACTTCAAACCGGGGATTTAGCCGAAATACCGCTTGAGAAGGCCGTCAAAGCCCTTGCCGTGGCGCGCTTCATCCTTGCACATTTCGTGCACGCTGTCATGGATCGCGTCAAGGCCCAGCTCCTTGGCCAGGGAGGCAAGCTTCTTTTTGCCGTCGCACGCGCCGTACTCGGCGTCCGCGCGCATCTGCAGGTTCTTCTTCGTGCTGTCGGTCAGGACCTCGCCCAGAAGCTCCGCAAAGCGGGCGGCATGGTCGGCCTCCTCCAGCGCGTAGCGCTTGAACGCCTCGGCCACCTCGGGGTAGCCCTCGCGGTCGGCCGCGCGGCTCATCGCCAGGTACATGCCCACCTCAGCGCACTCGCCGGTGAAGTTTTCGCGAAGGCCGGAGAGGATGCGCTCATCCGCGCCCTTGGCAACGCCCACCACGTCCGCCAGTAATCCGCGATCGATTCGCCCCGTGCCATTCGCGATTCCGACCACAACTCGCCCGTCTTCGTCGAGAAAGACCACGGTCTTGATGATCTGTTCGTCATGACAGCCAACGGCCGCCGCAGCCAATGGGACCGTCGGCATTGGCACACCGGGATGGACGATCTCTCCGACGATACCAAGTTCGGCGATAGCGGCCTGACACCGTTTCAGACCGTCGAGGTGCTCAGCCGGCATCAGCGCATCCGTCGTTTCGGATCCAGCGCATCCCGCAGGCCATCGCCGAAGAAGTTCAGCGCCATGACCACGGTGACAATCGCAAGCCCGGGAAAGGTGTGATACCACCAGTACTGAACGCCAGCTTTCGACCCCTGACTGACCATCGAGCCCCATTCAGCCGTTGGCGGCACTGCGCCCAACCCGATGAAACTCAGCCCAGCCGTCAGCACGATCGCTGCGCCGACATCCAAGGTCGCTTTGACCACTATCGGCGCATCGGCACTGGGAATAATGTGCTTGAACAGAATTCGCCGCCGCGACGCCCCAACCGATTCGGCCGCAGTCACGAAGTCATTCGTGCGGATCGACAGCACGAGGCCACGCATCAGGCGGGCATACTCCGGCCAGAGCACGATCACCACGGCGATCATCGCGTTTTGCAGACTCGGCTCGCCGCGAATGGCCGCAATCGCCATCGCCAGAATGATCGAGGGGAACGACAGCACGGCATCACACGCCCGCATGATGATCGTGTCGGTCAGCCCGCCCACATATCCAGAAAACGCGCCGACCAGGCATCCGACGATAAGGGCGCACCCGACAACGAGAAAGCCGGCCGGGACCGAGGTCCGCGACGCGTAGATGACGCGCGAGAAAATATCCCGGCCAACATCGTCTGTGCCAAACCAGTGTTCAGCGCTTGGTGGATTCAATCTGATTTTTGTATTGGTCGATCCATTCTGGGCTTCAAGCGGCAGGACGGGTGCGAGCAGGCCGAGCAGGATCCACCCCACCAGAATGGCCAACCCGACCAGGGCCACGGGGCGATTCCGCAGTGTGCGAATCGCGTCACCAGCCGGTGTGCGCCGCTTGACTGAGCTCAGATTGCCATCAGACGTAATGGTTGTGGTGGGAAGAGATGCCGTAGCCACGAACCGCCTCACCCGATCCGGATTCTGGGATCAAGGAGCCCGTACATAATATCCACGAACAGGTTCACCACGATATACGCCACCGCCACAAACAGCGTGACACCCAGCAAACCCGGGTAGTCAAGCTTGAGCGCCATCCGCACGGCATACTGTCCGATCCCCGGCCACGAGAAGATCGTCTCGGTCAGCACCGCTCCCGCCAGGAGAGAGGCAAAGGTCAGGCCAATCACGGTGATGGTCGGGATCAATGCATTGCGGAGCGCATGTGACCGCACCACACTGGCCTCACTGACGCCTTTGGCCCGGGCCGTGCGGACGTAATCATCCTGCAATGCCGAGATCAGCGAGCTGCGCAGCATGCGGGCAATGATCCCCATCGCAAACGACCCCAGCACAATCGCCGGCAGGATCATGTGCAGGATGTAGCTGTGCAGGAACGTCCAATCACCGGTAATGAGCGCATCAAATCCGTAGAACCCGGTGATGTGTTTGGGATCGGGCATCCCGACATCCTTGTATCCGGATCGCGGGAGCCAGCGCAACTTGAACGAGACAACGTAGCTGAGCAGAAGCCCGAGCCAGAAAACGGGCATCGCCGTGCCGATCAGGGCCAGTAACCGCGCTGCCACGTCCTGCCACTTGTTCTGCTTGAGCGCTGAAAGAACACCAAGGGGAACGCCGACGATCAGGGCGAAGAACATGGCTCCGAGGCTCAGTTCGATCGTCGCCGGAATATATCTGGCCAGTTCGTCGCGCACCGGCTTCTTAGTTGAAATCGATTCGCCAAAGTTACCGTCGATGACAATGTTCTTGACGTAATACAGATATTGCACCGGAAGAGGCTTGTCGAGCCCATATTGCGCTTCCAGGGCCTTGCGCACTTCCGGTCGGTCTGCCATCCGCTCACTGATCACGGCCGCCAGCGGATCACCCGGAACGGCGTGGGCCAGCGCGAATGTCGCCAGGCTGACGAAAAAAAGCACGATCACCGCCTGAAACAACCGGCGAAGGATAAATTGCCAGAGTCCCATTGGCGGTGATCCTTAGGTCAAGAGCAGGGGACGAGGAGGTGCTGGAGAGATCATCGATCTCTCCAGCATCATTGCCAGCGACTCAGGCGGTCTTGCTGGCTCCGCGCAATTGATAGATGTACACCGAGTGAACGGCCGCACCCTGGACAACCGTCTTGGCCGGCAGGAGCCCGGTCGGCTGATAGAGCACATGGTACGGAGCCGCTTCGATCAGTGCCTCCTGGATCTGCACATAGATCTGCGTCCGGGCGGCAGCATCGAATTCAGTCAGACCCTGATCGAGCAGTGCGTCAACGGCCGGATCGGAGAATCCGACCCGCTTCGCGGCTGCCGTATCGGTCCGTGCAAACGGTCCTGCGTATGAGTCCACATCCGGGAAGTCCGGCGTCCAGGGCGAGATCGTCGCCTGGAAGTCGCCTGCCCGATAGCGAGCAAGGCGATCGGTACCCGGCATCGGTGTCAGTTTGACGGTCAGCCCCTTGATTTGCTGGAGATCGGATTGCAGCTTCTGACCCAGCGTCTCGTAGCTCGCGCCTCCGGGTGCAGGGGTATCAGAGTCGTAGATGAACTCGATTTCCTGCTCACCGGCCGAAATCGAATCCCACAATTCCTGCGCCTTCGCCAGATCGAGCGTGTATGCCTTGGGCAGAACCTCTTCGCTGCCAGTGAGTGGCAACGGAACAATGGTGGCCGGTCGTTGTGCTGCACCACTCATCAGGTCGTTGACGATGCCGTCGTAGTCGATCGCGTATCCGATTGCTTGCCGGGCTTCCTTCTTGGCCAGAATGCCGCCCTTCGCTTCGGCCGTGTTCAAACCGACATAGCAGATCGCCAGTGTCGGCCCTTCCAGCACCTGGAGGTTGCTGTCACCGCGGACTGCTTCGATCTGGTCAACCGGCAGCGAGTACGAGATATCGACCTCGCCTGTCTGCAGCGACTGAACCTGAGCATTCGCTTCAAGCGTGTTCCGCCAGATGATCTGCTCGAGCGTTGCCGCCTCACCCCAGTAGTCGGGGTTCTTGACGATGATCACATCGCTATTGACATCCCACTGGCTGACCATGAACGGGCCCGTACCAACGGAGTCGCCATTGATCTGATCGCGTGCGGCCTGATTCGCTTCGACCTCGGGAGCCGTCTCGCCTTCAGCAACTTCGGCCGGCTCGGCATCCGTGCCACCCATCTCCTTGACTCTCGCGCTGTCGGTAATCGAGAGCGGAATCGAGGTCAGGACAGCGGCCAGGGCTGCATTCGGGCTGGCCAGGGTCAACTTGATCGTGGTGGCGTCAACAGCCTCCACCGCTGTCCAGTAGTCGGATCCGAGGAATCCGCCCTGGGCCGCCCCGAACTTGAGGCGGTTGAACGAGAAGACAACGTCGGCCGATGTCATCTCATTGCCCGAGGTGTGGAACTTGACGCCAGTCCGCAAAGGGATGGTTGCCGTGAGTCCATCATCGGAGAAGGTCGGCAATTCGGTCGCCAGCATCGGCGTGATGTTGTTCGGCTGGCTGCCGTCGGGAATCGTGTACAGCGCCTCGTAAATCATGTTCATCGCAGCGCTTGGGTTAATCTCGTAGTACTGACTCGGATCGAGCGTGAGCCACTGGCTGCCGCTCAATGCATCGGCGATGACGAGGATTGTCTGGTCTGTCTGATGAGCCGCATTCAAACCACGACCGACCTTACCCGGCGCGGCACCCGCACGTTGGGCGAGGGCTGCGGTCACGGTCGATGCGCTGAAACCGGCAACGGCTGCGCGGGCCATGAAATCACGGCGGGAAATCTCACCGGACCAAAGTTTGCCGACGAGATCGGAAATACGGGAGTCGATCATCTTCTCTCCTCATCCACCTGAACTGGCACTGGTTTGGTAGGCCCTGTCGAACGTCGACAATCGCGAACGGGAGATGCCCGACATTGCTGGCTGCTGCGCCGGCGTCTACATTCGGTTTCCTCGTCTGGCGGAAGTATTGTCGACAACCTCGAATGTGCCAACCCCGCAATTGGTGAAAACGCACAACTGGTCCGCACCACCTGTTCATCTAGTCAGGTCGGCGTACTGAGTCCAGTGCGGCGTCAACCACCTCATCGCGCACACCGCGATGCAGCACCACACCTCCCGATGTCACTGGCAGGACCCACGTCTGCGTGTTTGCGGTGTTTTTCTTGTCCGCCTTCATCTTGTCCCGCACGGTCGGAGGATCAAACGTCGCCTGACCGGGCAAACCGAATGACGACACGAAGTCATTCAGCCGCGCTTCTGTCGCAGCATCGATCAGGCCTTCCAGCACTGCGATTCGGTTGGCGGCATGGATTCCAACGCCGACCGCCTCACCGTGCAGATAGCGATACTCCGACGCCTCAATCGCATGGCCAATGGTGTGCCCGTAATTGAGGATGGCCCGCAACGATGCCTCCCGTTCGTCTGCTTCGACCACCGACGCCTTCAGAGCGATATTGCGTCGGATCAGGTGCGTCATCGCCAGCCCGTACACCTGCTGTGCTGCGAGGCGGTTGCGCTCGGTAGTTCGCAGCAGGTCATCGACGAGTGGATCCGGAGTGGAGGGTTGGATAATCGCGTGCTTGACCATCTCCGCCCAGCTCTGCGTCAGTTCGCGCGTCGGCAACGTGAGGAGAAGTGCGGGATCGATGAGCACGAGTGGCGGCTGGTAGAACGCGCCGATCAGGTTCTTCCCGGTTGCATGATTGATGCCCGTCTTACCGCCAACCGATGAATCGACCATGGCCAGCAACGATGTCGGGATCTGCACGATGCCAACGCCCCGCAGGGTGACCGCAGCCACAAATCCGGCCAGATCCCCAACGACCCCACCTCCGAGCGCGATCACCAGATCGTTGCGCTGAATGCCGGAGTTGAGAAGTTGATCGACGACCTCTCCGGCAGTCTGCCACCGCTTGCTCGTTTCACCGGCCGGGACCGAAATCACGGTTGTCCGCAGACCTGCCTCGTCCAAAACCCGTGACAGGCGAACCGCATGCAGCGGGCCGACATTGGCGTCGGTGATGATCGTCGCCGACTGGGCCTTCGGCCATCGCGCGCGGATCAGGCTGCCAGCGTGAGCGAGCAAACCGCTCTGGACATGGATGTGCGACTCGATCCCGCCCGCCCGCAACACGACGGATGGTGCGGTTGGGACCGGATTCACCAGATCGGCAATGGTCTCGGCAACCTGCTCCGCATCGAGTGGGTCGGTGACAATCGTGAAGTCAGCCCGATCGTAAAACTGTTGCCGACTCGCCTGCATCGCACCAAATCGGCCGAGAGGATCGTCACCTGCAAGCAGTGGTCGCTCGATCGTTTCGCCATCCAGCGCCTGTTGCTGCTGCAATCGAGCCAGCAAACGCTCAGGCGCACCGTCCAACGCCACGATGACTGTTCCACTTCGTCGCAAAACGTCTTCGGTCCAGGCATCCTCCACGATGACCGCTCCGCCGCCTGTCGCGATCACAGCATTCGATCGATCCAGGGCCGTTAACAGGTGTTGGCGCTCGATCACCCGGAACGCAGCTTCCCCATCGCTCGCAAACATCTCGGGGATGCGCCGGGTCGTTGCGCGCTCAATCTCCTGGTCGACATCCAACGCATCCCAGCCCAACTGTGCGGCCAGCAACTTGCCGACAGTCGATTTGCCGGTTCCGCTTAGTCCGACCAGAACAACCCGCTTGATCTCGTGCACGCCTGAACCTGTCTCCTCTCGAATGCTTGTGGGAGGATACCCGCAGGAGGACGAGATGGCAGCGGATTTGATTCTGGCAATCGATCAGGGAACGACATCGTCGCGTGCAATCGTGTTCGAAGTCGGCGGCAGGCAACGATCGCTCGCACAGGCCGCCATTCCATTGCATTACCCGCAGCCGGGTTGGGTGAACCAGGATCCGGCTGAGCTGTTGCGGATAACGCTGGAAGTCTGCAGCAAGGCGTTGGCCGATATGCAGATTACCTGGTCGGATCTGGCCGCGATCGGGATCACCAATCAGCGCGAAACGACCGTGCTGTGGGACAGAACCACGGGCGAACCTGTCTGCGAAGCGATCGTCTGGCAAAGTCGCCAAACATCCGACGTCATCCGCCGCTGGAGCGAACAGGGGCTCGGCGATCAGGTTCGCTCCCGAACAGGCCTGGTGCTGGATCCCTATTTCTCAGCCTCCAAGATTGCCTGGATGCTTGAGCGTGATCCGTCGCTGCGTGCGCGGGCCGAAGCAGGTGAGTTGGCGTTTGGCACGGTCGACAGCTGGCTGATCTGGCATCTGACCGGCGGAGAGCACCTGACCGATGTCACGAACGCCTCGCGAACGATGCTGTTCGATATTCACACGAAGCAATGGTCGGACCAATTGGCGGCCGCCTTCGATATCCCGATGCGACTCCTGCCGACCGTGGTGCCGAGTGCTGGCGAGATCGCCGTTACAGCCCCGGACTATGGCTTACGGGCGATCGCCGGCGTGGCAGGTGATCAGCACGCCTCGCTGTTCGGGCATGGCTGTTTCGCGCCGGGCATGGCCAAGTGCACCTACGGCACCGGTGCGTTCGCAGTCATGAACACGGGCGTTGGTCCATCAGAGAGCACCTCCGGCCTGCTGACCAGCCCCGCCTGGAGCATTGGTGAAGAGGTGCATTACGGGCTGGAGGGCTCTGTCCTGGTCGCCGGCTCGGCCGTCCAGTGGCTTCGCGATGGCCTGGGCATCATCGAAAACTCGCAGGAGATCGAGGCCCTCGCCTTGTCGGTCGTTGATGCCGGCGGTGTTGTATTCGTTCCGGCGCTCACCGGGCTGGGCGCCCCGGAATGGGATGCCGAGGCTCGCGGAACGATCGTCGGGCTGACGCGCGGCACAAATCGTGGCCATATCGCCCGCGCCACACTGGATGCCCTGGCCGCCCAGGTCGCGTCGCTGACCGACCTGATGCAGACGGATTCGGGATTGCCGTTGGCCGAGCTCAGGGTGGATGGCGGATCAGCGCGGAACGATCTGCTCATGCAAGTCCAGGCGGACTTGACCGGGGTGCCAGTCGCGAGGTCATCCCAGTTGGAGACGACCGCATTTGGAGCAGCCATGCTTGCGGCGGTCGGCGCTGGCCTCCTTCAGTCAGTCGCTCAGGTTGCTGAACGCTGGTCGGCCGATCGTATTTTCGAACCGGAAATCTCAGCCGACGAACGCTCGTCCAGGATGCGGATTTGGCGCGACGCCGTTACTCGGTCGCGGGGGTGGGCCGGAGTGATTGCTGATCAGTGACAGCATCGTCGGCCTCGCGGTGAATCCAGAAATAGCCCCAGATGGGAACAAGCGATGCGAGCAGAATCTTGATGAACCGGCTCCATGGCCACTTCAGCGACACGGTCACGGCCAGCGCCACAATGAAGAGCGCAATGGTCAGGAAGCCGTGGATCGGACCCATGATCGCAATGCCACCATGCCATCCGCTGATCCATTCAAGGACCATCGCACTGAGCAGCAAGGTCCAGGATATGGTCTCAATAAGGGCGACCTTCTTCAGATGATCGGGGGTAAACAACACATACTCCAGAGACGCAAACGATTTGTCACTCACAAATCCTAATCGTTGGAGCGTCAGCTGACCGGCGGATTTGCCTGCATTCGTGCCTGATCCCGAATCCAGAAATACCCCCAGATCGGCACCAGCGATACCGCGAGAATCGTGATGCAGAACGACCACGACCACCGGAATGTTCTAGTCGCGATCACCACAATCACGGCGAAGGTGGTCCAGATGACCGTATCAACCGGGACCATCACCCAAAGACCTGCTGTCCAGCCCGAGGTCAGGTAAATCACGGCCGCGGAGATCAGGAGCGTCCACGAGATCGTCTCGATCAGGGCGGCGCGACAGACAGACTCGATGCTCATCCCGGAGGTGCGGAGGGAAGCTTTTCAGGGAGCGCCTGCTGCCCCGGGAATCTGGATCGCGCTGTGTTAAGAGCCGTCTTGAAGTATCCGGTGAGCTGATCTTTCGACGTCTGCACGCCATACCGATAGTAGGCTTCGATTGCCTTGCCGGTTGCGGCCGTTCCCGCGTACGCGATCGCAACCTTGGGAATGGTGCCTGCTGCGAATGGCAGAATCGCCGCCGCCTCCCGCGCAATCGTCCGCCACATGAATCCGCCGCCAATTACCGGCAGAATGTCGCGGAGAATGTCCCACCGGTTGTTGAGCGGTTTACCGTAGATCGCGGCCAGTTTGATCGCCATATAGAGCTGATTGCGCGTGAGCACGATCAGGTCGGCGCCAACCGCGGCCAGTTCACCCAGCACCGGGATCATTGTCGGCGCGGCCGAAACCAGGGCGAACTGGGCATTCACGCGCGACGTATCGTTGATCACGGACTTGGCCGCGTACGGACGCAACGCGGGATACCAGCGGCCGAGGGCAATCGCATCCTCCGGCATCGAATCGGTGATGCGCTGTTGCAGAGCGGGAATCGCCCGGGGATCCTCGGCCGAACCGATATCGAAGACACGGTGCGAATACACCCCGGCCAGATCCCGCACGGTCATGTAGTCCGCGTTCGTCGCTCCGTTGTGCACGATTACCAGCGTGTAGGGTTCCAGCGACTTGGGCAACTTGTCCGGACTGGTGAACGTCAACGATGGCGTGCCACGAACTCCGGTGATCACCGAGACGAGATCCTCGATCTGAGGCTCGCGCGAGACCACCAGGACGAGCGGTGGTTCCTTCACGGCATCTTCGATTTCGGCGATGCTCATCCCCCGAATGAGGGCGTACATCTCTTTGGCGCCAGCCATTTTGCCGACGCCACCTTTGACTGCCATGAATGACCTGTTCCCTGCGACCCGTTCGCCTTATCCGGCGGCGCGGATTGCCGCCATTGCTTCCTTGAGCTCGTTGACCGCACCGGCCGACTTCTTGAGCGCGGCCGACTCGGCATCGGTCAGGTTCAGTTCGATGATCTGCTCAACACCAGCGGCCCCGAGTTTGATGGGCACCCCGACATAAAGATCGTTGATGCCATATTCACCCTGCAGAAGCACGCTACACGGCAGAACACGCTTCTTGTCCAGCATGATCGAATCGACCATCTCGACCGACGACATGCCTGGCGCGTAGTACGCACTGCCAGTCTTCAGCAGCCCGACGATCTCAGCTCCGCCCTTGGCCGTCCGCTCCTCAATCGCCGTCACCCGCTCGGCCGGCAGCAGTTCGGTGATCGGCACACCGGCAACAGTCGAATAGCGCGAGAGGGGAACCATCGTGTCGCCGTGGCCACCGAGGACCATCGCCGAGACATCCTGGACCGAGACATCGAATTCCATGGCGATAAATGCGCGGAATCGGGCCGAATCCAGCACGCCCGCCATTCCAATCACGCGCTCCCGCGGGAATCCAGCCGCATCAAAGGCGACATGGCACATCGCATCGAGCGGATTCGAAACGACAATCACGATCGCGTTCGGAGAATTCGCCACGACCTGCTTCGTGACGGACTCGACGATGCCCATATTGGTCTTGAGGAGATCGTCGCGGCTCATGCCGGGCTTGCGTGCGATACCGGAGGTGATGACGACAACATCGGATCCGGCGGTGTCGGCGTATTCGTTGGCGCCGGTCAGATGGCTGTCGAAACCGAGCAGTGTTCCCATCTGCATGAGATCGAGACTCTTGCCCTGCGGCAAGCCCTCAACAATATCGACCACCACCACATCGGCGTAATCGCGAATGGCGAGCATCTGGGCGACGGTACCGCCGACCATCCCTGCTCCAATGACTGTGACCTTGCGCCGTTCGCCCATGCCTGTGATGACTCCTGCCTCGTTATGGTGCGGACTCTTCCACCGAGCCCTGTCTTTCCCGGCAAGTATAGAAAATCGCGCCTCAAACTCGGGCCGCCGTGATTGGTATCGTTCACCACACAGTTGGAGGAACACGGTTGACCGCGCTTGGCGTCCTCACAATCGGCCAATCCCCACGGGACGACATTGTTCCGGTCCTTCGCCATTTCCTGCCGCCGGGAACGTCGATCGTCGAACGCGGCTGCCTGGACGATCTCACGGCCGTAGAGGTTGATCGCCTCGTCCCGATTGATGACCGCGATGCCATTGAAACCCGTCTGCGTTCCGGCGATTCGGTCATCGTCTCCAAGGCAGCGCTGGAGCCCATGCTTGCCAACTGCCTGATTGATCTCCCAAAACCAATTCTGTTTCTCTGCTCATCCGTGTTTGACGCCATGCGCAATCAATCCGGCGTAATCCAACCCAACGAGATCATATTGCCCGTCATGCGGCACATTGCAGCCGGACAAACCCTCGGTGTCGTTGGCCCGGCCTCCGATCTCCCGCGGCAACCCGATTACTGGCATCCGCATGCACCAAACGCCCGGTTTGCCGCTGGCTCTCCAACAGATGATGTTGACGAATTGATCGAGGCGGCTTTGCTCCTGCGCGGCCAGGGCTGCACCATGCTTTTTCTCGACTGCATGGGGTTCAGCGAAGACCAGCGACATGCGATTCGCGAAGCAACGGATCTCCCCACTGTCGCCGCCACAACACTGCTTGCCCGTCTTCTGCCCGAGTTTCGCTAGCGGTCCGGAGTCCATACCGTGTCAACCGACCTGAACATCATCAACGCCGTCTCGATTGCCCGGATCACCGATCGCGGGGGACCCAGGGTTGGCGATCAGCAGGGCGAACTGGACCTTCTCGAACACGGGGCGATCGCCATTCGCGACGGACGGATTGCGGCGGTCGGTCCGACGGAGGAGATGTCGGCCTGGCTGGACCAGCCTGTGCCCCAATACGACGCAGCCGGCGGTTCGATCATCCCCGGCCTCGTGGAATGCCATTCGCATCCGCTCTTTGTCGGATACCGACACAGCGAGTTCGTCCGCAAGATCCGCGGCGAAAGCTCCGACCAGATCAAGGCCGCTGGTGGAGGTATCTGGGCCAGCGTACTCCGCTGCCGGGATGCATCGGATGAGGACCTGGTGGCGAACGCGGTCCGGGCATACGCGCAGATAGCCAAAGGCGGGGTGACGACGCTCGAGGTCAAATCCGGATACGGATTGACCACCGCGCAGGAACTCCGCATGCTCCGCCTTCTGAGGGAGTCGTCGCCGCAGACGCCGCTGGATCTTGTCTACACGTTTCTCGGCGCGCACATCATTCCGGCCGAGGCAGCGAGCGCCCAGGCGTATGCCGATCTGGTCCTGAACGAAATGCTCCCTGCCATCGCCGAGCAGGGCATCGCCGAGTTCAACGATGTCGTCTGCGAGGCCGATGTCTTTCCGGCCCAGATGGCCAGACCGCTCATGGATGCGTCGGCAGGCTACGGATTGGGACTTCGGGTTCACGCCGATGCCTCGCTCGTGTCGCAGGGCTGGAAAACGGCAGTTGAGGCTGGTGCAAAATCCGCCGATCACCTTACCTACACACCGGATGCCGAAATCGATGAGGTCGGCCCGACTGATACCGTCGCCGTTCTCCTGCCGATTGCCGAGAACGTCTACATGGATGAGCGCAGGGCCAATGCCCGTCGCTTTATCCAGAACCAGGTGCCGGTGGCAATCGCCACTGACTTCTGCTCATCGATTCACGGAACGTCCCTGCTGACGTCGATCCAGTTCGCACCCTCCTGGTACCGGATCACGCCAGCCGAAGCATTGGTCGGGGCGACGCTGAACGCGGCCTGGTCACTCAATCGCCATCATGATCGTGGCTCAATTGATGTCGGCAAACTCGCCGACCTGGTGGTGCTCGATTGCCCTCACCCCGATGAACTTGGAGTGGCAATTGGCGCACCACTCATCAGAACAGTTTTCAAACGCGGTAACGAGATGTATTCGGCATAGATTCGGAGCGAGAACATGGCGCAGGCAGAAGTTCGATTTCGGAGCGAGGCACTTGGTCGGTGGGCCACCTATCAGGTCCTCTTGCCGGATGAAGGCGAAGGTCCGTTCCCGGTCGTCCTTCAGCTTCACGGCTTGAGTGACGATTCGCGCTGCTGGATCGAACGCTCCAACATCCAGCGCTACGCCGAAGAAACCGGACTGATCGTGGCCTTCCCCGACGGCGAAACATCCGGCTATCTCAACTGGCTGGAGAGCGGTCGTCTGCATCGCAATGCCTACGAAGACCTGATTGTGAAGGACATTCCCGAGAACCTTCGCCGCAACTTCAAGGTCACTGACGGACCATGGGGTATCGGCGGACTTTCGATGGGCGGATACGGCTCGATGCGCATCGGGCTGAAGCATCCGGACCTGTTCGCATCAATCTGGTCCCACTCGTCGGCCTTCGTCATCAACGAGCACCTGGCGCCCAATCTGATGGACCCCGCAGCACTGGCCGATGCCGATTGCAGGATCCATGCCCAGAACCTGCTCAAAAACACGGCCAACCAGCCCGTGATCACGTTCGACTGCGGCGTCGATGACGAACTGATCCAGAGCAACCGGGATTTCCACGCCTATCTCGACAAGATCGGCCTGAAGCACACCTACACCGAGCATCCCGGGGCGCACACCTGGGAATACTGGGATCTCCACGTGCAATCCGCCCTGAAACAGCATGCCCGTGTCCTGACTGGCAAATAGGGGCGATACCTGATGTCGGAACAACATGTGCGCATCGTCGTCGCGGATTTTGGGCCAGTCGATCGCTGGACCTGGGAAGAGCGGATTGCCTCGCTGGTTGATTCGGTGCCAAGGGGCGAGTTCGACGGCACCGGGACCGATTTGGGCACCGGTGAATTCGAGGTCTTCATCTACGGACCAGATGCGAATGCCCTGGTCGCCGCGCTGACACCGTTTTTGCGGGAATCGAATGCGGCAGGAATGCGCCTGAAGGTCCTGAAACGGGCTGGTGATGTGGAACTTGATCTCGAGCCGGTAGATATCGGTTGACATTTGGGCCGCAGTCTCAGCATAATCTGTTGGCCTTGAAGGCACCTGCCCAGGTGGCGGAATCGGCAGACGCGCTAGCTTGAGGGGCTAGTGCCCGTATAGGGCGTGGGGGTTCAAATCCCTTCCTGGGCACCAAGATGAATACAGCGACGGGCGATTAGCTCAGCTGGTAGAGCGCCACGTTTACACCGTGGATGTCAGAGGTTCGAGCCCTCTATCGCCCACCAGCCTTCTCTCGCAGACGCGCCAAGGTAGCTCAGTTGGTAGAGCTCACGACTGAAAATCGTGCGGTCGCCGGTTCGAGTCCGGCCCTTGGCACCAGGCGCGTCTGTTGGTATCAGGATTCGCTGCCCGTTTCCACTGGCAGATCTTCCCGCTCCGACCACTCATTCCACGAGCCGTCGTAATTGGTCCAGTTCGCATTGCCCGTACGATCGAGCGCGAACAGCACCGCAGTCGCCGTTACCCCACCATTGCAGTACGCCGCCGTCTTGACGGTCGGGTCGATACCCGCCGCAACAATCACCTCGGTCAGGTCATCAATCGACTTCCAGGTGCCATCGGCATTGAACAGATCAGCCGACGGCATGTTGATCGCCGTTGGAATATGACCGGCCCGGGCGCCGCGCCAGACCTCGCCGCTGAATGTCTTCGCATCCCTGGCATCGACAATCCGGAGGCCGCCGTCCTGGGTGGCTTTGGCAATGTCATCGACGGTCGCCCGCTTCGAGGGATCCGGCACCATTGGGGTGAATGTGGCCGGTGCAGGACTGGGGACGACCTCTGTCGTTGGCTTGCCTTCAGCGGCCCATTTGTTGAAGCCGCCATCCAGAACTGCCACCCGGTCATGACCGTAGTAGCGCAGGTCCCACCACATGCGGGTCGCGAAATGTCCGCCGGCATGATCCACGACGACGACATCGGTCTCATCGCCAATCCCTCGGCTCTCCATCGCCTCGCGGAACCGATCTGGCGGAGCGAGTTGGGCCTTCACCGGATCATCCGGATCAGTGATGTCGGTGGTCCAGTCGATAAATACGGCGCCGGGAATATGCCCGGCCAGGTACTCGTCGGTGGCAGGCAAGTAATCTGCCAACTGCTGCCCGGTATCGCCAACAGGCTTCGACTTCACATAACCGCGTATATCGATCACCATCAGGCCGTCACTGCCGAGATGATGCTGGAGCCAATCGGTGGTGACAAGGGATCCGGTGAGCAGGGTCATTTGTTTCTCCGATGGGGATGAGATGCGTCGTCCAGCGAACACTAAACTGCCTTCATCCTACATCCCGACCTCGACCTTCGTCCGTTTGTATTGCAATGATCGCGAACTCGATCGCACTGAGGGAGGAGTATTCCGTGACTGACCGACCAACCGACCACATCGAAACGACCGAGGACCGGGCATCGGCCTCACTGGACAGGCGCAAGGTTCTTGGATTCGTTTCGGCTGTCGCATTGGCCACAACAGCCTGGCTGCTCAGCGATCCCGTTCTCGCCCGGCATGGCAGCGACGATGACGACAACAGCGGACGCGGGAATGGCGACGACTATGACGATGATGACGATCGCAGTGGTCATGGCGGCGGCGATGATGATGACCACGGCAGTGACGACGATGACGACGACGACGACGATCATGGATTGCAGGGACCGGTTGTCGAAACCACCTCAGTCGAGATCGTGGATGAGCGCTACGAGCCGAGTCGCATCCGTATTCGCACTGGCGATACCGTCACCTGGCGCAATCTCGATGATGACGACCACACTGCCTCAGCCGCCGGCATGGAAACCGGCACGATCCACCCTGGCGATTCCGGCAAGGTCAGATTTCTCGAACCGGGCGAGTTCATCTATCACTGCAATTTCCATCCGGAGATGACCGGCTCGATCGAGGTCGTTGGAGAATCGCTCGCGACGCCCGAAAGTGCGACGCCTGAAGCATCACCAATCGCGGATACACCTACTGCGGTCGAGGTGCGGATTGTCGACTTCGGTTTCGATCCCGCCGAGATCGACATTCAGTCCGGCGGCACAGTCACCTGGACCAACACGGGCGCCGTCCCGCATTCGATCTTCGCGACCGATGTTCAGTCCGAGGTGCTTGGCGCCGGTGACACATTCGTCTGGACCGCCGGCGATCCAGGTGCGATCGAATACATGTGCGGCATCCACCCATCCATGACCGGCACGATTCGGGTCGTGGAGGAATCCGCCTAGACAGCTGCTGGTCGGCATCGCTGTCGAAACCAATCGAAGTTGTTCGACTCATTCGCATGGAGCATGTGAGAATCCGGGGCGCTATCCGTCCGGGATTCGATCACATTGCGTGCGAATATCGAATCAACGGCGTCGAAAGGTGCTGACCATGAAACTGCTTCTCACGTCCGGTGGCGTCACCAACCCCAGCATCAAAAACGCGCTGGTCAACCTTTTGGGCAAGCCGATCTCTGAGTCCAAAGCAATCTTCATCCCCACCGCAGTCCACGGGCAAAGGAACTCGCTCCAGATGATGCGGCGCGTGATGACTGGTGATGGCATGCCGCCCATGATCAATATGGGCTGGCAGTCGATCGATTATCTCGAACTCACCAGCCTTCCCAGCGCGGGCAAGGAGACCTGGAAGGATGCTGTTCGCGAGACCGATGCGATCCTGGTTTGGGGCGGAGACCCAATGTTCCTCACCTACTGGATGCGCGAATCCGGGTTTGCCGACCTCCTGCCAACATTACCCGGCAACATTGTCTATTGCGGCATGAGCGCCGGCAGCATGGTCCTCACTCCCGATATCGGTGAAGACTTCGTCAACTGGCAGCAACCAGGCGGTGGGCACAAGACACTGGGACTGGTTCAGTTCTCCATCTTCCCCCACCTGGAGCATCCTGATCTGCACGAGAACACGATGGAGAATGCGGTCAAGTGGGCCGCCAACCTTTCCAATCCTGCCTACGCCATCGATGATGCCACCGCGATTCAGGTGGTGGATGGCAAGATCGACATCGTGACCGAAGGCAAGTGGACGCTTCTGGAGCAGTAACCAGCCGGCCGGAGTGGTGGGCATGAAAGCGGACAAATCGCCCATGCAGTCCGTTTGACATGCTGACGGGCGGCACGGTATTCTGCGGGTAGGCGGTTCGTCACCGCCGGAGGAAGACCGTGTCGCATCGTTCTCTCGTAGTACTCGTACTTATTGAGCTCCCGATTACCGGGGGCCATTTGAGTTGCGGAGGCTAAAGAGCAAGCGGCGACAGCGCCAAATTCAAGAGCAGGTTCGGAGGCCTCCCAACGCGGGAGGTTTTTTTGTGGCCGCGATTGATTGGCGAAACGGAACCAACACGGCGGCGATCAGGAGTACAGGATGGCAATCACGGAACTCGAACTGACCCAAACCCAATTGACCCGCAAGGGCCGGAAACTGCGCACACTGGATGAACTGCAGGGACAGCGCATGACCGGCGCCCAGATCACCTGCGCGGCGATCGAGGCTGAAGGCACAGAGATCGTCTTCGGCTATCCGGGTGGAGCAGTCATCCCCCTCTACGATGCGATCCCGTCCTCCAACCTGCACCATGTCCTGGTCCGGTTTGAGCAGTGGGCCTCGCTGGCCGCCGATGGCTACGCCCGCGCTACTGGCGAAGTTGGCGTCTGCATCGCCACCTCCGGTCCTGGAGCGACCAACCTGGTCACCGGCCTCGCCAATGCCCAACTCGATTCTGTCCCGGTTGTTGCCATCACCGGACAGGTCGGACAGGCGCTGATTGGTCGAGATGCCTTCCAGGAGACAGATATCACCGGCATCACGCTCCCGATCACCAAGCACAACTACCTGGTCCAGTCGGTCGATGAGATTGCGCCCACTATCCGCGAGGCCTTCTATCTTGCCCGATCTGGTCGCCCCGGACCGGTGCTGGTCGATATCCCCAAGAATGTCTTTCAGGACACCGGCCGCTTCCACAGTCCACAGGAGATCGTCCGCCGTGGATACCAGCCGAGCATGATGCCGAATACGCGGCAGGTGCGCCTGGCTGGCGAGATGATCAACCGGGCGCGCAAGCCGTTGATCATGGCTGGTCACGGGATCATGATCTCCGGCGCCGAGGCCGAGTTCGCGCGTTTCGTCGAGCGCACCGGCATCCCGGTCATTTTCACCTTGCTGGGGCAGGGATCCTTCCCTGAATCACACCCGCTGGCGCTCGGCCTGATGGGCATGCATGGTCACCGTGAAGTCAACATGGCGTTGCAGGAGTGCGATCTCCTGGTCAACATCGGCGCCCGCTTCGATGACCGCGCGACGGGCAAGACGGCTGCGTTCGCTCCGAATGCGCGCGTGGTCCATGTCGATATCGATCCGGCCGAAATCGGCAAAAACATCCGCACCGATGTGCCTGTGGTTGGCGATGCGCGCGAAGTGATCAAGCTGATGCTCGGCGAGGTCGAGGAGCGGCAGCACACCGAATGGCGCAACTGGATCGAAAGCAAGAAGGACACCGCACTGCGCGATGCCCTGAACGATCGACCCGAGTGGCCCGAGCCGTACACGATCATCAAGGAAGTCGCGAAGGCCACCAACGGCGAGGCGATCTACTGCACCGATGTCGGACAGCATCAGATGTGGGCCGCGCAGCATCTGGGTCTGGATCATCCAAATCGCTGGCTGACCTCCGGCGGTCTCGGCACGATGGGCTACGGCCTGCCGTCCGCGATCGGCGCCAAGATGGGCCGGCCAGACCTGGAGGTCTGGACCTTCATTGGCGATGGCGGCTTCCAGATGTCGCTCAACGAACTGGCGACCTGTGTTCAGGAGAATCTGGACATCAACATTGTCATCATCAATAACGGGTATCTGGGCATGGTTCGCCAGTGGCAGGACATCTTCCACGACAAGAACTACTCCGAAGTGCGCATCCTCGGACCGGACTTTGTGAAGTTGGCCGAGGCGTACGGCGTGGCCGGAATCCGGATCACGCGCGATGACGAGATTGCCGCAGCAATTGAACAGGCGCGATCGATCAAGGGCCCAGTCGTGCTGGAGTTTGTGGTTGAGCCGGAAGCAAACGTTTGGCCAATGGTTCCGGCTGGCGCCAGTAATTCCGACATGATGCTCGGTCGGGGAGGCAAGTAAGTCGATGGAAGCCGTTGGTACACGCTCAGGTCACCATACGTTGGTGGTGCTGGTCGAAGACGCGCCGGGTGTTCTGAATCGCGTCGTCTCCCTGTTGCGCCGCCGTTCCTTCAACATTCACACCATCACGGTTGGCGCATCTGAGCAGCCAGGCGTCTCGCGAATGACGCTGGTTGTTGAAGGTGATGAACTGGAGGTCGAGCAGGCCGGAAAGCAGCTGTACAAGTTGCTCGAAGTCCTCAAGGTGACCGATATCACGCATACCAATGCGATCAGTCACGAGCTGGCACTGGTCAAGGTCGCGACCAAGCCAACCAATCGCCAGGAGGTGATGTTGGCCGGGCAGATCTACGATGCCCGTTTCGTTGATGCCACCCCGTCCTCGCTGATCATGGAAGTGTCCGGATCGCCCGAGCGGATCGATTCCTTCCTGAACATGGTCAAGCCGTACGGTATCCGCGAACTGGTCCGCTCCGGACCAATCGCGATGTCGCGCGGTGGTGGCTCGGTGCAGATTCGCGATGGCAAATTCGAGCGGCACAACGGCATGCCCGCCGCCGCTGACTGAGATTAGAGATAATGTCCGACCGGGGAGCCAACTTGCTCCCCGTTTGATTGTGGGTTCAGTAAACGGATCACAGGATGTGATCCATTGCATATCGAGAGGGAGATCTCGTGCCAGCAACGCTTTATTACGACAAGGACGCCACGCTTGATCCATTGGTCGGCAAGACCGTGGCGATCGTGGGATATGGCAGCCAGGGCCATGCCCATGCCCAGAATCTGCGCGACAGCGGCATCAGCGTTGTCGTTGGTCTGGCCGACGGCAGCAAGAGCCGCGCGAAGGCAGAAGCCGATGGCTTCGAAGTCCTCTCCGTGGCCGATGCCGCCAAGAAGGCCGATCTGATCATGATCCTCGCGCCCGATCAGGTGCAGGGCAAGATCTACGAGCAGTCGATCAAGGACGGCCTGACCGCCGGCAAGACCCTTGCTTTCGCGCACGGCTTCGCGGTCCGCTTCGGGTTTGTCGCCCCGCCGGCAGATGTCAATGTCATCATGGCCGCCCCCAAGGCGCCGGGTCACCGCTTCCGCGAACTCTTCCAGGAAGGCGCCGGTGTTCCGGGCCTGATCGCGGTTGAGCAGGATGCCACCGGGAATGCCAAGGAAATCGCCCTGGCCTACGCCAAGGGCCTAGGTCTCACCCGCGCCGGTGTTATCGAGACGACCTTCACCGAAGAGTGCGAGACGGATCTGTTCGGCGAGCAGGCTGTACTCTGCGGAGGCATCACGGAGCTTATCCAGGCTGGTTTCCAGACCCTGGTCGCTGCTGGATACCAGCCGGAAATTGCCTACTTCGAGTGTCTGCACGAGGTGAAGCTGATCGTCGACCAGATCTACGAGAACGGCATCTCCTACATGCTGTATTCGGTTTCTGACACGGCCGAGTACGGCGCCTACTACGCAGGCCAGAAGATTGTTGATGCACACGTCCGCCGCAACATGCAGGAGCTGCTGGACCGCATTCAGGACGGCACATTCGCCAAGCAGTGGATGGCCGAGAACGAATCGGGCCGCGGCAACTTCCTTCAGATGCGGGCGGATTCCCAGAACAGCCAGATCGAACAGGTCGGCAAGGGTCTGCGTGCCATGATGCCCTGGCTGCACAAGGGCAAGACCCCGGTCGACATTTCCGCCTAAACACGCATTCAGTTTCAAGGGAGCACAGTCATGTCCAGTTCGGAGAGTGGTGTAGGACCCCGCATTTGGGTTTTCGATACGACCTTGCGCGATGGTGAGCAATCACCCGGCGCAACAATGACGGTCGATGAAAAGCTTGAAATGGCGGATGCCCTCGTCGCACTTGGAGTGGACATCATCGAGGCCGGCTTTCCGGCCGCCTCACCTGGCGACTTTGAAGCTGTCAAGATGATTGCGCAGCGGGCCAAGGGGGCGGTAATCGCCGGACTGGCCCGCGCCAACGAAAACGACATCGAGCGGGCTGCCAACGCGGTCCGCCATGCCGATCAGTCCCGCGTTCACACATTCATCGCCACATCGGACATCCACCTGGAGCACAAACTCCGGATGTCCCGCGAGGAAGTGCTGGAGCGCGCCTCGAGAATGGTTGCCTTCGCCAAGGGCTTCGTCAGCGATGTCGAATTTTCGGCCGAGGATGCGACCCGTTCCGATTGGGACTACCTGGTGCAGGTCTTCTCGGCCGCGATCAAGGCCGGGGCGACGACCATCAATGTCCCCGACACAGTCGGCTACACCACCCAGCAGGAGTATCGATCGTTGATCGAGCACCTTCGCGCGAATGTGGAAGGGATCGACGATGTCATCATCTCGGTCCACTGTCACAACGATCTCGGCATGGCCACCGCAAACACCCTTGCGGCGGTCGCGGCTGGGGCCAGGCAGGTCGAAGTGACCATGAACGGCATTGGCGAACGCGCCGGCAACACCGCGCTTGAAGAGGTGGTCATGACACTGGCCACGCGCGGTGAACAGTTCGGCGGCGTCTACACCAATATCAAGAAGGAACGGATCGTCCCGACCAGCCGACTGCTGAGCAATATCACCGGACTGAATGTCCAGGTGAACAAGGCGATCGTCGGCGGCAACGCCTTCGCGCATGAAGCCGGTATCCACCAGGACGGCATGCTCAAAAACCGGACGACCTACGAG
>JAPXRQ010000037.1:2724-21598 GCA_033813515.1 Thermomicrobiales bacterium | reverse complement strand
TCTCTGGCCAACCCATGTCCTCGACGGGCAGGATGGTATTCGTTTGGTCGACTGGACCACGGCGCGGTTCACGTCTCCGCTGGTCGATATCGCTCAATTGGTCGCCCGGTTCGAGGGTTGGTCGGCGTCATCACTTGAGGAAGTCGTTGAGTCGTACATGGCGGTTCGGCCAATGGCGGCCGATGATCGACGCATGTTGCCGGTCTTCGGCGCCCTGGATCTGGCCATCGAAACAGGGTACCTGCTCGCCGAGGCCTACATCGCTGACATCGACCAGACGAGCCTGTATGCGGAAGCGGCCCGATCGGGTGCCGGTCAGATGCTTTCGTCGCTGGAATCTATCGGGTGGTCGATCCGCAAGACAAATCCAGATCCGAAGGACCTGCGGCGGGAGTCGAAAGAGCGCGCTAGAGCACTGCGTGAACCAGGCCAGAAACCGCGGCCCAAACAACGATCAAGCAAACGACCAAAGCAGTAATCGCCCCGAACGCCAGCAGAATCGTGACCGTCGCGCTCCTGTTTGAGGCGGCCTTCTCGCGCTTCTCATCGGCACTCAGATCACGGCGCAACGCCCGGGCAAACCGGTCAGAATTGTCGCCACCAGGCATGCCCATACCGCCGAAGTACTGGGACATGATCTCAGCCTGAACTTTCTCGACCTTGAGCGTCTGATCGTATTTGAGCCGCTCGGTGGGGGTGGTCAACGTGCGCCAGGCGAGATTGAGTGTCTTTGTCCGTTCCTCCGCGGCCGCGCGGGCGACCGGAGGAACCAAATCCGGATGCGTCGCTTTCATGCGATCCCGATACGCGCGCGTGATCTCGGAGCTGGTGGCGGTGTACGAGACGCCCAGCAATTTGTAGTAATCGATTGGAGCGGAGGGATCGGCCATCGTATCCAGTCGGCATCGTTTGCGGTCTGCAAATGAGTTGTTGCGCTTTTTGCACAAGCCTACCGTGCCTGGAGGCAGAGGCTGTGACATTGCGCAGTTTAGAATGCGATCAGTATCTTGCGAACCATGAAAGAGCCGTCCGATGCAGCCACAGGTAATATCGGTCCCCTACCGCTACGACCAGTTTGAAGAAGGGCTGGGGCTGGGTCCACAGAGCCTGCTCGATGCCGGGCTGCGGAAGCGCGCAGCCAATGTCTCCGTTGCCCATTTGGCCGACGAATCGGTCGAGGACGATCGCACCGCAGTCAACATCGGTCGCCTCGGTCGCTCGACAGCAGACCTGGTCGCCACGGCCCGGGCGACGGCCTCACCGGTCCTGGTTGTGGCCGGGGACGATACGGCCGCGGTGGGCGTCGTGGCTGGACTCCAGAAATCGGACGGAGCATCGCGGCCCCTTGGGGTGATCTGGATTGATGCCCATGGCGATTTCAACACACCAGACACCAGTTACAGCGGCATCCTCGCTGGCATGCCCTTGGCCGTCATTGCGGGCCTGGCCGGTCCCCGTTGGCGCGAAGCGGCCGATCTTGCGATCTCGGTTCCTGGAGAGCGTATGCTCCTGATGGGCGTGCGCGAGATCGACACCGGCGAGGACGAACTGATCAAGCTGCACGGACTCGGCCGCCTTACTGCCCGCGATCTGCGCGATGCTGGCAAGGTAAGTGCCGCCATCACCGATCTGATCAATCGCTGCGAGATCATTTATGTCAATGTCGATCTCGATGTTCTCGATCCGCACCTTGTCCCAAGCATCACCACCCCCAGTGCCCACGGTCTGGAACTGGACCAGCTCTCTGGCGTATTGAGCGCGATCGTCAAGACTGGGAAAGTCGCGGCCATTTCGATCACCAGCCTCAATCCATTGGCGGCCAACCGCGGCGCGCGCTCGGTGAAATCGGCCTGGACGGTGGTCGATACGTTGCTCAACGATTGGCAATCGGTCCCGCCCCTCCCACGCTAGATGGAGCGGTCGGGTATCGCCCAATTCGTGGCGACGTTGCATTGACATCGCGGGTTTCGGAGATCAGAATGGAACACATGTTCTTCTTCTGTACACCGAGTTCCAGTCATGCCCTCTTTCGATTCAGACTCACCCAACAGCATGTACCGGTGGGAGTGCCCGTGCCGCCGACCGCCGATCGTCCTGGCGACATTTGATCTCTCGGGACGCATTGCCTATCAGGATCCCGAGCGGTACTGGCAGATCGACGGGCGGATCGTGACTAACTGTCCTGGATGCGGCAAGCAGCACCTGCTTCACCTGGAGCTTCGGCGCGAAACCCGCGAGGCACTCCCGCTCCCGTGGCGGAGCACCGAACACACTGGAGATGCAAAAAGCCCGCCATGAATCGGCGGGCCCAGGAATTTCAGTAATGATGTGCGGGAATCAGATGGCGCTCAGTGCCAACATGGCGACCAGGATAAGTGTGACCACACTGCAAGCCCGGATCATGAGGTCCTTTGGATCCAGCCGATCCTCCAGACGACGCTCGTTTTCTGACACGACAGCTCCTTTTGCCTCCGCAACAACACACCCTAACCAGTCAACGGCGGTGATGCGGGCACCCACCTCTTGCAACGAACCAGGTGTCGGGTCCGTTCCAGTCAGCAATCAGCGGGACTATTTCGACGGGCAAATCCTATCCCTCATTGTGTCCGCCCGTCAACTCCGGAGCAGACCCAATATCGCGATTGGCGCCTAAACGGCCGGACCCGGAGCATCCGCCTTGCGCGACAGACCGTTCCGGCGCCGGGCAAGACGCTGCCGCCGAACCCGCGACAGGCCCTTGATATCCTCCATCACCGTGGAGACGATCTTGACGCGTGTATCGAGATCCTCGACCCAATCGACCGGGACCTCGTGGATGCGCAGCCCCTGCTCTTCAGCGAGCAGAAGCAGCTCGGTATCGAAGAACCACTCGTTGTTCTCCACCATCGGCAACAGCTTCTGAGCCGCCTGCCGGGTCATCGCCTTGAATCCGCACTGGGCGTCCGAAAACTTGTTCCGGAACGACAGCTTGATCATCAGGTTGTAGGTGCGCGAGATCACTTCCCGTTTCCACTGCCGGGTAACGACCGCGCCGCGACCAAGGCGGGTGCCAATCGCAACCTCGGAATGGCCGGTGGCGAGCGGCGCGATCAGGGGAATGAACGCACTCAGGTTCGTGGAGAGGTCAACATCCATGTACGAGACGATATCGGCCTCAGAAGCCAGCCAGGCAGCCTTCAGCGCGCGTCCACGACCCTTCTGATCCAGGTGCAGCACCTTGACCCGGGGATATTGCTCGGTGAGCTGGTTGGCGACGGCCATCGTGTTGTCGATCGATGCGTTGTCCGCAATCGTGACCGTCCAGTGGTAGGGAACGTAGGAACTCAGATACTGACACAGAGTCGGTATCGAAATCGGGAGGGCTCGTTCCTCGTTGTAAACGGGGATAACGACCTCGACGCTTACCGAATCGAACGGGCGAACGTCACTCTCGCTCCGCAACCGATTAATCGTTCTGCCCATGCGACTCCGGCCCTCGAAGCGACCAGTTACACCACGTGTGATTGATGATCCGGTCAGACTCCGTTGCGCTGACCGTGCCGTGGCGCGTACAAGAATACCCGCAATCGCGGTTCCCTATTAACTACGTCGGATCAGCCGGACGTGGTGCGTCGGGCTTAGCCGTCTGGTCCCGAACTTCTGGATCAAACCAGTCGCGTTCGATGCGCATTTCGAATACGCGCAATTCGCCCAGACCCGGACCAGGCCACTCGATGTGCTCGCCCGTTTTCCGGAAGCCGACCCGTTCATAGGCACGAAACGCCCGCTCGTTATAGGAGAAGACCTCTAGCTGCACCAGGCGACGCTGGTGATATTCGAATGCCTCCTGCAAGACCAGGCGGGTTGCCTCGGTGCCGAAACCGTGGCCCCAAAACTGCGGCTCACCAATCACGATTCGGAAATAGCAGCCGCCACGTACCCCGTAGTCAAGATCCGTAATGCCAGTCGTGCCAATCAGCGAATCCGTGGCGACATCGTGAATTGCGAACATTTGTCGACGGTGCGAGCCAGGAAGAATGACCGAGTCAAAGTAGATCCCACTTTGAAGGGGTGGCAGCGGTTTGAGATCGTGCCGGAGCAGGCGGGCGATTTCCGGATCGGAGTACCAGCGCTGGAAATCTTCCCGGTTCGCGCTTGTGTGCTCCCGCAATCGCACCAGCGTGCCCTCGCGAATCAGGGCACCCTCAGCCCGACCAGACTCGCTTACGACCGTACTTCCTTCACCAGACACAATGCGATCCCAAAACTCGCGGATTCGGCCAGGGATCTGCTTGTTGTTGTCCTGTGTCGAAGACATGCGCCAGCCCGTGGAGAGCAACATTCAATGTGATTGCCGTGGAGACATCGATGGCCCAAAGTACGATACCACCATGCGATCCGATTCCTCCAAGCGGCATGTCACGGTCCTTGCCTGTCTCGTCATTTGCCTCGTGGCGCTCGCGCTGTCCACCAGCAAGGCCGAAGCACACGCCCGGCTGGTGACTTCGGACCCCGCCGCCGGTACCGCACTGACCACTGCACCCGAAGTGATCGCTATTTCGTTCTCCGAAGCGATCGTCCCGGACTCTTTGACCGTCCAAATCACATCTCCTGATGGCGAGGTAACCGACCTTGCGCCGGAGGTTCAATCCACGACATCGGCCAACGTCGACATGCCAGTAAACAGCTCGGCCGGAACCTGGATCGTCCGCTGGTCAGTCATTTCGGCCACCGATGGACATGGCTCGAGCGGATACATTCCGTTTTCAGTCGGGACCGGGCGGGCTCCAACCTCAGGGGCAACCAGTGCCGACGATGCCAACTGGGCCGACTTGCTCGCGCGCGGACTTTGGCTCCTGGTTTTGACCGCAATACTGGTCGCTGCGATCTCCGCTCCCGTGTCGTGGGGCGTGCTGGCATTGCTCGCGCTGCTTTCGATCATCCTGCCCTTGCTTCAATCCGGAGCGGACCTGTCGAACCGAAGTGTCGTCCTGCAGATCGCGGCGGGCGGCCTGGCAGCGGCGAGTTGTTTGGTCACTGGTGCGCTACATCGCCGGGGAAGATGGATCGCGATTGCACTGTGGCTCATCGCCATGGCTGGACTCGCCGCATCGGGCCATGCCGAGGGATCGGACCGGCCGGGGCTCGCCATCATCATCACGGGCGTTCATCTGATCCTCGCGCTGACCTGGACAGCCCTGCTGGTGGCATTGGCCATCCGGCGATCCCCTCATCTCCGAAGTCGGGCTGCTGTTGAGCGTTTCAGTTGGCTGTTGATAGGCGGAGTCGCAGTCCTGATCGGGGCCGGGATTGTGTTGGCCGCAGTGCACGTTCCTGGTCAGCAGGCGTTGCGTACGACAACATACGGTTCAATCGTGCTCTGGAAGCAGATCGCGGTTGGTCTGGCAATCGCTTTGGGGGCGGCCAATCTGATCGTCGTCCGGCCCTGGGTCAGGACGGGTCAGGCTGCGGCCCCCATTGCCCGGCAATCGCACTGGATCATTCGCGCCGAAGCCTTGGCGTTGATCGCCGCGGTGTTGTTCGGTGCAGCGCTGACCCAAACCAGTCCGCCAGCACGAACCGTATTGACCACCGTCGCCAGTCCCCTGCACCTTGTCGATCAGACAACCTCGGCGGCCGGACTTGCCGTCAACCTCTCCGGTGCGATCACCATGACGTCCGATGACCAGCTGGTGGTTGCGGTGCACGGTGCCGACGGACAGCCAGTCGCAGACGTTCAGCGCGTGATCGTCGCAGTTGCCCAAAGCGGTTCCGGGGATGCCGACCGGTTCGATGCGACCCAATCCGCCTCGAGTCCTGACCAATGGACCTTCAGTGCGCTTCGACTTCCCTATCCGGCCACCTGGTCGCTGGCGGTGACCGTTCGGAGAGCCGGGGTCGAGGATGTAATCGCGCCGTTCTCCCTTGATACGACCTCCTGGCTCGCAGAAGCCCCACGGTCCTCGACGCGATCATGGGAACCGATCACGGGGCCAGTCTCCGCCATCGTGTTGGTTCTCCTGGCGTCGACTGTGCTTGTTGGAGGCTGGTGGTACCTCAGACGGAGCGGTCCGATCCAACCGGCAATCGGAGCGGTGATCGTTGTCGCCCTTGTCGCGATCGCGGCGGGATTTGCAATTCAGGCCGTCCAGCGAACCTCGATCCGGACGCCCGATCACGACATGGTGATACCCGCCGACGTTAGCGTCGAGCAGGGCGAGCAGCTCTTCGTGATGCTCTGTGCAACTTGTCACGGACCGGCCGGTCAGGGCCTGGATCAATTGACGCCAGAACACCAGCATGGCTCCGGAACCAGCCTTATCGACCCAGCCACAAAACAGCGATCGGATGGCGATCTGTACTGGGTGCTCAGCAACGGTCAACCCGCCACCGATATGCCAGCCTACGATGTCGCCCTGACTGATCAGGACCGCTGGAACCTGATCGCCTACTTGCGGACGCTGCAGCGAGACGCGGAATCTGATTCGGTTGAGTAAAGTTGGAGCACACCCTCTTGTACTAAGTAATCCCGCTGTGCTAGTCTCGAATTCTTGGTGATTCCTGAGAGATTCGGCCCGGCCCGACTCTCCTATATCGATTCGGATGGTTGGCGGCGATGCGGCGTCACGTTGGGCTTTCTGTTCTCGCCGCCCTGATCACCCTCCTCGCAATTCTCCCAATTCGAACGCAAATACCGGCAACTGCAGCGTCATCGGGCCCGGCACTTCATCATATTTACGGCTCTGGTTCGGTCACCGGTGGCGGTACTGTCTCATTCCGGATCGAGCTGGCTGATGTTGCTCCGGAGTCGGGCGCCCGCATCTATCTGACCCAATCGGAGGACATGCTCGACCTTCCTGGCTCCGTTCGCGTACCAGCGGGGAATCGCACCGTCTCCTTCACCGCCAGGTCTGTTTCTGTTCCCGTCACCACGAACCTCCGCATCACCGCAACCTACGGCACGTACAGCGTTTCGCGCGTTGTCAAGATCAACCCTCCCCGGCTGACCTCAATCACAGTCCAGTCGAAGATCCGCGGCGGCGGAGTGGGCCGAGTCTCGGTCAAGCTCGCCAGTCCAGCTCCGAAAGGAGGAATGACGGTCAGACTCAACTCGAGTAGACCCTCACTCTTTCCAGTTCCATCCACAGTCATGGTCCCTTCTGGCGCCACGACGGCCGCGGTTCGCGTACCCGTAACGCAGGTATCACGCGATGCCGAGGTGACGGTAACGGCACTCCTCCAGGGCATCAGACGCTCCGATACAGGCACAATCCACAACTACGACGCTCCAATCCCCACCGCCACACCGACGAAGACACCGGTCGCAACCCCTACCGCGACGCTCGATATCACTCTCGCCCCAACCGTCACTAATACGCCGATCACCCCCACCGCCACCAGCACATGGACACTCGTCCCCTCGGCCACATTTACCGCTTCGCCGTCACCAACCCGTACCCCCACGTTTAGCCCCGGTTTGGTCAGCTTCCAATTGATGGAAAGCAGCCCGATCTTCGTTCAGGGTGGAACTGCCCATTTCACCGTCTGTCTCACTACCAGCGCCCCAACCAGTCGGTTCATCACGTTTTCAACATCGGCCGATTTGGTCGTCCGCTCGGTGGATCTGATTCCCCAGCAATGGACTGTCGCCGCCAACGCAAACGGGCACGATCTGTGCACGCTGGTAGCAATGCCCGGGCGAGTGGACGTGCAACCCACAAGCGGCTTGGGCGAAGTCATGCTGTATGCCGCGATCGATGGGCAGCGCTATGAGTCACCGCCAGTTACGTTTGCCAGGCCAACGGCAACCCCAACTGATGTCATTCCCACCAACACCGCTACCCCGTCACCATCATTCACGCCATCCGCAACGGCTACCCCAACGGTCAAGAACACGCTGCCGCCACCTGCGACGTCCACTCCGGTTCCGGATCCAGTCTCGATTTCGCTGGTGGGAGGTCAAGCCGAGATACCGCGCGGCGGAACGGTCCTATTCAATGTCTGCCTGGTAACTTCGCCTGCAATCGATACATCTCTTTTCTTTTCGTCCTCGCAACAGACAGTCGTTCCGGACGCCAACGTATCTCCGCAGGTCGTGCTCATTCCATCTGGATCTACCGGTCTGAGTCTTTGCACGGTCGTTGAAATGACCGGAAAGACGATTCCACTCACGCACGGACTCGGGTCCGTGAACTTGCGCGTGTTTCTGGGTATGCCGTATTACTCTCTGCCGGTCACCTTCGTAGAAGCCTCTCCAACGTCGACCGGAACTGCGACAGCAACTCTGGCTCCAACGCACACACCCACCGCAGCGGTGCCGACCGCTACGTTCAGCGCTACACCTTTTACTCCGACTACAACCGCCAGTGCGACCGCTACTTCACCATTTCCAACCGGAACACCAACCAGCACGGTAACGTCCGATTCGACAGTCACCAATACGCCGTCTGCCACTCCTTCACGTACGCCGACTCCGACTGTTCCTGCCGATCCGTTGTCATTTGAATTGCTGTCGGGATCCTGGATCGTCGCACGCGGATCAACGATCACGTTTCGGGTCTGCCTGGTCTATTCACCCACAGGACCGATCCTGCTCTCCTTCTCGACGTCAAACGGCCAGGTAACAAATGAGGTAGAGGGCGACCCGACGTTCCTCGTTCCCGCTGGCGCCGACGAAGGAAGCAGATGCACTGAACGATCACTGACTGGGAAGAGCGGTCCGGGCAATCAGGGACTAGGCCAGGCGGGACTGAGGGTCTTCATCTTTCAGTCGTATGTCTCGCCGCTGGTCACCTTCATCGATGCGGCCACCATGACGCCATCGGCCACTTCCACCGATACGGCAGTGCCAACTCCATCGCCATCAATAAGCCCGAGTGCTACTGCTCTTCCGACTGTATCGTCGACTCCGTCGCCGTCGCACACTGCGGCCTCAACCGCCACCAAGTCTCCAACAGCGAGCCCATCGAACACTGCGACAGCAACGCTTACTCCAACTCAGACGGAAGTTCCGACATTCACTCCAGTTCCAACGATGACGGCGACGCCATCAAACACGCCGCTGCCAACGCAAACTCCGTCACCCACAGCAAGCCAAACGAACACGGCAACAGCGACTCCGACGGCGACGATACCGATCGCTCCGCTGGCATATGAGTTGCTTTCTGGGACGTGGACTGTTGCGCGAGGCTCAACTGTCACCTTCCGGGTCTGCCTCACATACGCACCCTCGGTGGACACGCTCCTGGCGTTCTCAACCAGCAACGGGTTTGTGACGCAAGAAGTATCTGGTGATCCCACCTTCCTGGTTGTGGCGGGCGCGAGTCCGAGCGAGAGGTGTACGGACCGATCGCTAACAGGGAAAACCTCGCCAGCGAATCAGGGAACCGGTCCGGTCAGCCTCCGGGTGTTCATCGATCGGGAGTACCTGTCACCGTCCGTGACATTTGTTGAGGTGCCAACCGAGACCGCAACCGAGACGCCGACTGATACAGCGACGCCATCGAACACCACGACACCATCGGACACGCCGACGGTCACGCCGTCCAACACGGCGACTCCATCCGACACACCAACCGTGACCCCATCGAATTCCGCAACACCGTCCGATACGCCGACGATCACCCCGTCCAACACAGCGACGCCGTCAGACACACCGACGATGACCCCATCGAACACCACGACACCATCGGACACACCGACCGCCACCCCGTTCGACACGGCGACGCCATCAGACACACCGACGGTCACCCCGTCAAACACCGCCACGCCATCAGATACTCCGTCGGTCACTCCATCCGACACGCCGACGGTCACCCCGTCGAAAACCGCAACTCCGTCCGACACCCCGACGGTCACCCCGTCAAACACGGCGACGCCATTAGACACACCGACGGTCACGCCGTCTAGCTCCGCGACACCATCGGACACACCAACGGTCACGCCATCCAACACGGCGACTCCATCCAACACACCAACGGTCACGCCGTCCAACACGGCGACTCCATCCGACACACCCACAGTCACTCCATCCAGTACGGCGACTCCATCCGACACACCAACCGTGACCCCATCGAATTCCGCAACACCGTCCGATACGCCGACGATCACCCCGTCCAACACGGCGACTCCATCCGACACACCGACGGTGACCCCATCGGACACCGCGACGCCGTCAGACACACCGACGATGACCCCATCGAACACACCGACCGCCACCCCGTTCGACACGGCGACGCCATCAGACACACCGACGGTCACCCCGTCGAAAACCGCAACTCCGTCCGACACCCCGACGGTCACCCCGTCAAACACCGCTACTCCGTCAGACACGCCGACGCCAACAGATACTCCGACGGTGACTCCTTCCGACACCGCGACACCATCGGATACGCCGACGGTCACGCCGTCTGACACCGCGACACCAACAGACACACCGACGATCACCCCATCCAACACCGCGACGCCGTCAGATACGCCCACCGTCACGCCATCCAACACGGCCACGGCTTCGGATACGCCGACGATCACCCCATCCAAGACCGCGACTCCGTCAGACACACCGACGCTGACGCCCACCAACGCGGCCACGGCTTCGGATACGCCGACGGTCACGCCATCCGACACCGCAACGGACACACCAACACGCACACCCTCCGATACTCCGACCTTCACGCCAGCCAACACGCTCACACCTTCGGACACACCGACTGTCACACCATCGTCTACGTCCACTCCTGCTGGAGATCCGGTCGCGATCTCGATTGTGGGAGGCCAGACCACCTACGGCCGTGGTGAGACAGTGACATTCGAAGTCTGCCTGGTGCATTCACCTGCCGAGACGCTGGCCATCGCGTTTTACAACGACAATCCACAAGTCGTCGGTGATCCCGGTGTCAGCAAAGACACGTTCGAGATCCTGGCCGGAGCAGCTGGGGCCGAGCTCTGTACCACTGTGTCGATGACAGGTCGAACGTCACCAAACAACGCAGGCAAGGGGGATGTGCGACTACGAGTCACTCATCCAGGCGGCTTCTACTGGTCTGAAGTGGTTACCTTCTTGCCGGACTATCCAACGCCGACTCCGGAAGCGGCAACGCAGACGCCGACACCGACCGAAACTCCGACTGACACACCTGTCCCGACACCTACCTCCACTGCTCTACCTACGTTGACTCCGACGTCGGAGCCGACACCTACGGTCCCGGCGGCTGACCCCGTGACGATCACCTTGATGGAAGCGACTGACCATTTTCCAAAGGGCAGCACCGTGCACTTCCAGGTTTGTTTGTCAGCAGCGATGACCGGCCCGATGTTTGTTCAGTTGAAGTCTTCCGAGGAGTTGATCGTCGATACGGGAGCGGGAATCACGCCCAACCCGGGAGACATACTGAACCCTGGCCAATGCATGGAGGCAACCATGACAGGTAGGACTCAGAACAACAGGGGAGTGGGTAAGGTCGAGTTGAAGGCGCTGCTGGGCCTGGACGAGTACATTTCCCCATCTATCTGGTTCGAGTTGCCGTGACGCCTTGAGGTTCGCTCAAATGCGACGCTCCCTTTCAATCTGCCTGTTGGTTGGATTGATCGCCGTAGCTGTCCTACTCAACCGGACTGATGTGGTCGACCGCTTCTCTTCACCGACCGCCACCGCCACCATCGCCGAGGTCTCTCCCTTCCAGGCACTTGTCGTCCTCCCCGATGATGGTCCCCAGTCCATCCTCAGCGAGTTCGATGCCGCTCGCTCCTCCATCGATCTCTACGTCTACCTGCTCCCGTCCAATGAGGTCATCGCCTCCCTTACCCGTGCCCATCAGCGCGATGTCAACGTCCGCGTCATCCTCGAGCGCGATCCCTTCGGCGGTGGCAATTCCAATCAGGATGCGTACAACCAACTCTCCGCCCTCGGCATCGATGTCCGCTGGGCGCCCGATCAGTTCCAGTTCAGCCACATCAAACTGGCCATCATCGATCGCACCACCGCCCTCATCATGACCCTCAACCTCTCTTACTCCGCGCTCAACCTCAATCGCGAATTCGCCGTCATCACCACCAATCCCTCCGATGTCGCCGGCGCCCTCTCCATCTTCGATGCCGATTGGTCCGGCACCGCAGCCACCTTTACCGAGCCACTCATCTTCAGCCCGATCAACAGCCGCAGCACCTTCCTTCGCATGATCGAGTCCGCCACCGCATCAATCGATATCTACGCCGAGGTCGTGCGCGATCGAGAGATCATCGATGCGCTCCAATCCGCGGTCGCCCGCGGTGTCACTGTTCGCCTCATCGTCCCGTCCGATCCCGCCGCCGACGATCTCACCATCTACCGCGATCTCGTCGCCAATGGCATTCAGGTTCGCCTACTCGCTGATCACTACAGCCATGCCAAAGCGATCATCGTCGATCAGGAGCGCGCCTTCACCGGCTCACAAAACCTGACCGCCACCTCGCTCGACGACAACCGGGAACTCGGCATCATCCTCAGTGATCGCGCCAATCTGGCCCGGCTGAATCACACCTTCGCCACCGATTGGGATGCCTCACCCACACTCGATCTGGCGGTCACCCTGCACATTGATTTGTGATTGGGGTTGCAGAGGTCGTGGTAGCGCATAGGGGATTCGAACCCCTGGTCTCCGCCTTGAGAGGGCGGTGTCCTAGGCCGCTAGACGAATGCGCCAGACCGATCTGCAAGTCTACTGGCCGATCGGTGCCTCGTCAATCGAAACCGGCTCCGGGTAAGGACGTTTTGTTCATCCGCAGTTGACCGGCTTCAACCGGATTGGGTAAAATGGCGGTGTTGCCGTGTGGCGACATGCGTCTGTATGCCCTGAAATGCTTCAGCTGGCGACGCAGCAGGTTTTGCGAAGGGAGCGGCGTTGGACGCCGGTAGTAGTCAAAGTCACTCGACCGAGGCGCACCCTGTCGCACCTGGAAGGTCACTGTAGGAGCCACCCACGGCCCCACCGCCCTCTCCGGATTGCGAATCACGGTTGCGCCGAACACAGGCAAACCAGATTTGCAAGGAAGGACGGAAGCATGACCAATCGTGTCCGTTACTACATCAGCGAGAATGGCGATGAGGCTGTCGTGCGCAGCGTGCCGGTCAGTGTCACCGCACAGCCACAGCATCACCTCATGAGCATCGAGCGCCCGGCCGCCCCGGAGGCCGCCGTCAGCCAGGGGGTGCGCAAGCCAGTCGGCCGCATCGTCAAGGTGCTCCGCAAACCAGCCAGCCAGGATCGCACCTGACTAGCTGCGTAGCCCGGTGAGTTCCACCCCGGTCCTCGCACCGGACGACATCCTCGATCAACTTCGCGCCGCGGTTCAGGCAGCCGATGCCGAACAGGCGCGTGCCCTTGCCCGGCGGCTCCTCGATGACGATGCCGCCGAGCTCTTCGAGAATCTCGATTCCACCCAGCTGACCGAGCTCGCCCAGATGCTCGGCACCGAGACGGTTGCCGATCTGCTCAGTCAGTTGACCGAGCAGGCGGCCGCCGATGTCCTCGAACAGCTGCCGATCGAACATGCGGCCGATGTCCTCGAAGAGATCGATCCGGACGATGCCGCCGACATCATCGTCGAGCTCGATCCAGGCGTTTCCGAGGACATCCTCGTCGCCATGGAACCGGCCGATCTCGCCGAGATTCGCGAGCTCATGGCGTACCGGCCGGATACTGCCGGCGGCATCATGACCCCCGAATTCGTGGCCATGGCGCCGAGTATCCGGGCCGATCGCGCTGTGGCCGCCCTCCGCCGGGTCGCCGAGGAAGCCGAGACGATCAACTACGTCTACGTCACCAATCCCGACGATACATTGGAAGGCGTCCTTTCTCTCCACCGCCTCGTGCTCAGCCGCCCCGACACCCCGGTTTCCGATCTCATGTACCGCGATCCGATCCGGGTCCATGTCGATGACGACCAGGAGGAAGTCGCCCGCACGCTGACCGAGCGCCACCTGCTGGCTATCCCGGTTGTCGATGATGGCAATCGCCTGGTCGGGATCATCACTGCCGACGATGTCGCGGATGTTATCGAGGACGAGACAACGGAGGACATCGAACTTCTCGGCGGTTCGCTCGCCCTGAACGAGCCCTACCTGACCGCCTCACCGTTCCTGCTCTTTCGCAAGCGAATTGTCTGGCTGCTGGTGCTTTTCATGGCCCAGTTCGTGACGCTCGAGGTTTACGATCACTACCGCGGCGTGCTCGAGACCCAGATCGTTCTGGCCATGTTCGTCCCGATCCTGATCGGCACGGGCGGCAATGTCGGCTCGCAGACGGTGACCACGATCATCCGCGCCATGGCGGTCGGCGAGGCCGCGCCCCGTCACTTTTTCCGCATCATCGGCAAGGAGCTGATGACTGCGATCGGGCTTGGGCTGACGATGGGATTCCTCATGTTCCTGCGCGGGACAATCACCGACGGCGCCCAGTTCGGTCTGACCGTCGGTCTCACCGTTGGCGCACTGATCATGTGGGCGGCCACCGTCGGCGCCATCCTGCCGCTGGCCCTGAGCAAGCTGAAGGTCGATCCTGCGGTCGTCTCGGCCCCGTTCATCAGCAGCTTTGTGGATGCGACCGGGTTGGTGATCTATTTCACGCTCGCCAGCTACATCCTGCACATTTCTACGTAGACAGATCGGCGCGGTTCCGGTATCTTCGCAATCCGAACGGTGACATGTTGTCAACTTCCGCTGGATGTGCGTCTTGTCCGAAACCCTGCTCGCTACCATCGCGCGCGACAATCTCAGCGTCGCCCTGACTCACTTCCATCGCGGCGGCTACGGCCATGTCATCAAGGTGATGGATCCCGATCGGGCGCCCCTTGCTGATCAGCTCCGTCGGGCCGGAGTCGAGACCGAATCAATCACCCGCCAATGGTCCAGTGGCCGTGTGCTGCTGTTTGTCCCGGCGCCAGAGCGAAGTCGGCAGGCAGCCTTGCTCGCGCATTCCGTCGGCGCCGAAGCAATCGAAATCGTGCAGGCCGGCGATCCCATTTCCTGGCGACTCCCAGGCTCGCTCCAGTCCGAAGCTGAGCGCAAAACCCGCCGCCGCCGCCCGATGCTCCTGTCTGAAACGCCGGTGCAATTGGCCGATTGACATCGCAATTTGTGCAGATTGCCAAAAGTCGGTCGTCGAAACGCAATCCGCACAAATGAAACATGGTGCAAAAATCCCTGTTGACGTGATCTCAGGGTATCTCTAGGATTACGCCGTTACTGCAACCCGATTTGTTCGATTGAGCGCACCGTGTTTGGTGCGCGGCCCTAGAGTCCTCACAGGGGAGGGAGCATTGGCGGGGTACCAGATTCGACTCGGTCGACTCTTCAATCCAGTCTCGGGTCGGTCGTTCGTCACCGCAATTGATCACGCGGTCACGATCGGTGTGCCCGAGGGGAACGAAGACGCACTCGCCACCCTCCAGACCGTGATCGACGGCGGCCCCGATGCCGTGCTCCTCGGACCGGGCCTGCTCAATCTGGCGGCCGACAAGTTCGCCGTGCAGGGAGCCCCCTCGGCGCTCATGCGATGCGACTTCATCGTCAATCACGACTACCTGATGCCGTTGGGAACGTTCTATCGGCAGATAGCGACCGCCGAATATGCCGCGCGACTCGGTGCGGATGCCGTGGTCATGTTCCTGATGACCGGCGCCGACAACGCCGAGATGCTGAAGGACAACATGGATGCAATCACGACAATGGCAGATGCCGCGCACAATGTCGGGCTGCCACTGATCGTCGAGTCCGTCCTCTGGGGCACGCGGGTCGCGAACCTCAAGGATCCTGAACGGCTTGCCTTCGGAGCGCGCATGGCCTTCGAACTCGGCGCGGATATCGTCAAAACCGAATACACCGGTGATGCCGCATCGATGCGCGACATCATCAACGGGTGTCCGGTGCCGGTCATGGTGCTCGGCGGATCGAAGACCAACGACATGGACGGTTTACTACAGGGAACCCGCGATGCGATCTCGGTCGGTGCGCGCGGGGCGATTTATGGGCGGAATGTTTGGCAACAACCTGATCCGGTAGCCGTCTCACGACAGCTGCGGGACATCATCCACGGGACCTGATCGACGAAGAGAGGCCCCGATCCGGTCGACGTCTGGCCGGGTGAACCTATATGTGGGAGCGAGGCTCCGTTTTTCGCGAGTAGACCGATGGACGGTCCGCGAAGAACCCGGCAGAGGTGCCGGAGAGCGTTTCATACAGGGAGGACCGACAGTGGTTGATCCACGAGTACACGAGCTCTATCGCGATCTTGTGTCAGGTCGCATCGATCGCCGTGGTTTCATGAAGGGCGCAGCCGCTCTTGGTGTCTCCGCCACGGCCACAGGCCTGTTCATGCAGGCCG
Source organism: Thermomicrobiales bacterium (assembly GCA_033813515.1). Taxonomy (GTDB): domain Bacteria; phylum Chloroflexota; class Chloroflexia; order Thermomicrobiales; family UBA6265; genus DASQCG01. The sequence continues at coordinate 5,261 of JAPXRQ010000037.1, read as the reverse complement.
CAAGTGTCCGCGCACAGGATGCAGCAACTCCGCCGGCTGTGGCCGTAGGTGATGGCACCCTCTATGCCGGACAGGAAATCACCGTCCAGGTCATCGATGCCTCGGTCAAGCTTCCGCTCGAAGAAGCCCGCGCCGAGTACGAGGCCGCAACCGGCGCCAAGCTGACCATCGTTGCCGATCCGATCGAAAACGCATTCCCCAAGCTGCTTGAGGATGCGGTCAATGGCACCAATGCCATCGACGGTTCGGTCATCGGTATGTGGTGGCTCGGAGAGTTGGTCGAAGGCGGATTCGTCCGCGCGTACGACGACTTCTATGCCAATCCGGATGGCACATTCCCGGCCTGGAATGCCGAGGATGAGTTCGTTGGCATGCAGGCCCTGCGCGTCTACGACGGCCAGAAGTACGTGATCCCGTACGACTGCGACGGCCAGGTGCTCTACTACCGCCGCGACGTGCTGACCGATCCGACCTGGATGGAGCAGTACAAGACTGAGACCGGCAACGATCTCAAGGCGCCCGAGACCTGGGAAGAGCTGGTTGCCATCGCGACCTTCTTCAATGGCAAGGACTTCAATGGTGATGGCGCCGGCAACGGTATCTCCATGCACCTGAAGGTTGGCGGCCAGGGCATGTTCCACTACATGTCCCTCTCGGCTCCGTTCGTCATCGGTGATGACAACGCCAATACCTACTGGTTCAACCCGGAGGACATGACTCCGTACATCCAGTCGCCAGGTCATGTGAAGGCGATGGAGCAGTACCTCGCTCTGGCCGCAACCGGACCGGAGGCGCAGCTTGGCTGGGCTCTCGGCGAGGCGTGGGATCACTTCCTCAAGGGCCACGCGATCTTCACATTCAGCTGGGGCGATGTGCTCCCGCTCGCCGTCGAGCAGCAGGAGCCAACCAACGGCAAGATCGGCACGACCCAGCTTCCGGGCACGATGGCCTACACCAACCCGGCCACCGGCACCGAATCAGCGACCACCGAAGTCAACTTCGTTGGTAACACGACAGGTGGTTCGTGGTCCCCGGTCGTCATGGCCGGGAGTGAGTCGCCGGAAGCGACCTACTACTTCTGGGCGATGCTCGCCACCGAAGCCAAGCAGCGGTTCTACGCCGCTCGCGGTTCTGACGGTGTCGACCCGGGCAAGTGGTACCAGATGCCGCCAGAAGCGGTCGAAGGTGGCACGGGCGATCTCAAGCAGTACACCGATGCCGGCTTCACCGCCGATGATGCGATCGAGTACTGCCGCGCGTTCTACGACAACTTCAACAATCCGAAGCAGCTTCCGTACCTGCGCATCCCTGGTGCCGCGGAGTACTGGAGCGCGCTGGACATTCGCCTTTCTGAGGCGGTTTCCGGCGGCCAGGCTCCGGCCGATGCCTGCGCGGCAACGGCTGGCGACTGGGAAGAGATCACCGACCGCCTGGGCCGGGATCTCCAGAAGGAGTCGTATCGCAAATCGCTGGGCCTCTAGTCCAGCGCAATGCAACCGGGAGAGAGGTGGGGCAACCTGCCTCTCTCCTGATCTTGAATCCCCTGTTTGAGCGCGGCAGACCGTTTGGGTTGGGCATGGCGCAGGAGGTTAGCAATGGCTCAGGTGCATTCTGCAGCCCCAACTGACGATCGCATTGTCGGACTGGATCCCAGTCTGGTTATGCCAGCCGATCCTGATGTGATCCTGCGCAAATGGGGACCGCGCGTCCTGGCGGTTGGCGCTCTCGTGGCCGGCGGCATCTGCGCCTACACATTGCCAGCGCTCAAAATCAGCGACGGATCGACACTCCCCATTACCGAAGTCAACCGGGTGATGACCTTCGCCACTCCCAGTCGTGGCTGGGTTTTGCCCCTCTCCTGGTTCAGTGGCATCTTCGCGATGCTGATGCTGGTGCTGATGCCGAATGCGGAGCGCTTTGCCCGCACAATCGGCGCGTCCATCGGCATCGTCGGCGCGATGATCTTCCCGTATTACGTTGCGACCCGCCAAACCTTCCTGGACGAAAAAGCGTCCGGGCTTGGCAGTGGGATGATCGCGGCGCTTATTTGCTTTGCAATCGCATTGATTGTTCCGTGGCTGGATCTGCTGGTGATCAATCGCCAGCATCCTGTCCTTGGCTTTGGCTGGTCACGCTGGCTTTTCGTCGGCCCGGCTGTCCTTTGGATTCTCCTGCTGACCGCCTTCCCGCTGGTGTACGCGATCACCACCAGCCGCTATGGGTTCCGCAACGGTCGTATTGCCCGCCCGGTTCAATGGGACAACTACAAACGCGCATTTTCGGATGCCGATTGGGGCAAGGGGTTCAGCGACGCTTTCGTCTGGGCGCTCGTCGCGGTCGCGTTTGTGGTGATTACCGGACTGATCATCACCTTCATCGGCAACGAATTTTCGTTCAGTAGCCAATCGCTCTCGGCGATCGGCTCGTTCGTGCCGGTGGTCGCGGTACCTGCCTTTGTCATCGGATTGTTGACGAACGTTCTCTCCGATCCGCTGGACAATCAGCTTTCGATTACGGTGCTCTTTGTTGCCTGTGTG
>JAPXRQ010000037.1:0-2714 GCA_033813515.1 Thermomicrobiales bacterium | reverse complement strand
GCCGTGGTGTCCTTCGGGCAATCCTTACCTTGCCGCTTTTCGCCGCCCCGGTCGGCATCGGGTACCTCTCGCGCACGATCTTCTACGAGGGTGGTGGCCCGGCCGATCGCTTCCTCGAACGACTTGGAATCGACCCTCCACCCTGGCTCTCGGACCCGACCTGGGCGCGCATTTCGACCATCATCGTCGACGTCTGGCAATGGACCCCGTTTGTCTTCGTGATCGCGCTCGCCGGCTTGCAAGGCTTGCCGCACGATGTGGTGGAAGCGGCCGAAGTCGATGGGGCGAGCAAGTTCCACGTCTTCCGCACAATTACGCTTCCGTTGATGGCGCCGATTCTCTGGCTGATCCTCCTGCTCCGGACGATCGACGCGTTCAAGGTCTTCGATATTGCCGCCTCAATGACGCTCGGTGGCCCGGGCCGCGCAACTGAGTACTACTCGCTCTTCAACTATCGAACAGCACGGAAATACTTTGACTACGGCTATGCCGCTGTCCAGGCATTCATCCTGCTCTTCGTTGTCGCGATCATCGTTTCGGTCCTCTGGGATCGCATCAAGGGCATCTACGAAGAGGAGGTCATCCAGGCATGAGCGCGACAACAGCAACGCTTCCCCCATACACAGCACCAAATCATGGCCGCTCACCGAAGCACATCATCAGTCGCGTCCTGCTCTATCTGGCCGTTGCGCTGGTGCTGTTCTGGACGCTCTTCCCGCTTTATTGGGCAGCAGTCTGCTCAATTCGCGAGAACACCGATAGCTACTCGACCAAGGCGATTCCCTGGCTCAGCTTCGATCCGACGCTCGATGGTTGGCGGCAGATGTGGTCTCTCCCGGAGATCCACACCGCACTCAAGAACTCTGCGATCATCGGCATCGGAGCCGCAACGCTGGCCACGTTGCTGGGTGCTCTTGCCGGGTATGGCATCGCCCGCTTCTACTTCCAGCGACCGCGCAATGGCAGCCTGACAACCTGGTTCCTCTCCCAGCGCATCATTCCGCCGGTCGTCTTTGTCACGCCGTTCGTGCTGCTCATGTTCCAGGTTGGTCTGTACGACAACGTCTGGGGCCTGGTGCTCCTCAACGCCACGTTCAACTTGCCCTTCCCGATCATCATCCTGACGCAGATGTTTCGGGAGGTCCCGATCGAATTGGAGGAGGCAGCCCAGGTCGATGGCGCATCCCGTTTCAGCATCTTCCTGAAGATTGCGGTTCCGTTGGTCGCGCCAGGGATCGTAGTCAGCTGGATCCTGTGCATGGCCTTCAGCTGGAACGAGTTCCTGTTTGCGTTCTCAACCACCCAGGACAAGGCCCGCCCGATGTCGGTCATGCTGGTCGGCGCCGAGCAAACCCGTGGTGTCGATTACCTCTTCGTCGGCACGCGAATGGTGACGATGATGTCGGTCCCGATCGTGGCCGCCCTGCTCGTCCAGAAGTACATCGTGCGCGGTCTCTCGCTCGGCGCAGTCAAGGGATAATGCCGGGGGGCCTTCGATCCAGGAAGGCTCCCAATCTCATCACGTTCGTGCGTTGAAACTGAGGTTCGTTTGATTCGGGGACGGTTGATACGGGATGGGTTGGTTTGGCTGGCAATTGCCGCTGCGCTGATCTGGACACTTGCCCCGTTCGCGTGGGCGATTTCTGCCTCGTTCAAGACGGGAACCGATGTGTACAACAACGAGTGGATCCCGTTCGCCCAGTTTGAACCGACTCTCCGCAACTGGAAGCGGCTCCTGGAGTTGCCGGTCCTGAAGCAGGCGATGATCACCTCGACGGTCATCTCGATGTCCGTCGCGACAGTCTGCGCGCTCATCGCCGCGCCAGCTGCCTACGGCATAGCCCGCACATCATGGTCGGCGAACTGGCAGCGTGGGTTTCTGGCCGCGTTCCTGCTCAATCGCATCATGCCGCCGGTGACATTCATCACGCCGTTCATGCTGCTTGGCGCCTTCTTCAAGGTCAAGGACACAATTCCCGGTGTGATCATTGTCGATGCCGTCTTCATGCTGCCGATGGCGGTGATCATCGCCTATTCGGCATACGCGGCCGTCCCGGGTGAGTTGGTCGAATCAGCCCACCTGGATGGAGCGAGTGCCTTCCGCGCCTTCCTGCAAATTGCAACACCGCTCACCGCTCCCGCGCTGGTCGCGGCCTGGATCCTGAGCTTCGCGTTCACCTGGAATGAATGGCTCTATGCCGACTTCATGACCTTCAACAAGGTGGAGACGATGTCGGTCGCGCTCATTACCGTGGTTGGCGGCGGCAGCGGTGCGAATGTTCCCCAGGCGGTGGCCCGAACGCTGGCCATGATGGCTGTTCCGATGATCGCCGCAATTGCCTGCCAGCGGTACATCGTCACCGGGCTCTCGATGGGAGCAGTCAAGGGATGAACGATACGCCGCTGCTCCTCGGGCTGGACCTGGGCTCGACCAATATCAAGGCCGTCATCTATGAACCGGACGGCACATCGGTCGCACGGGCGAGTGTGCCGTGTCCCACCCACTATCCGCAGGCCGGCTGGGCGAACTACGACATCGAGGAACTTTGGCTCACCTGTGTCGATGCCATGCGCCGTGCTGTCTCACAGGTTGAGCAGCCGGAGCGCATTGTCGGTGTGGCAGTTGGCAGCTTTGGTGAAGCCGGGGCCCTGCTCGATGCCAATGACGAGCCAGTCGCAGAGATGATTGCCTGGTTCGATCAACGCTGTTGTGT
>JAPXRQ010000036.1:0-21771 GCA_033813515.1 Thermomicrobiales bacterium | reverse complement strand
CTTGCGGAACTCGGAGAGGACGCGCCAGGCGAGCTGCGGCCGGGAGAGGATCAGCGTGTTGATCAGGTTCTCGCCCTGGGAGACGCGACGAAGCGAATCGAGCAACGTCTCGGAATCGACATCCTTAGTCAGGAAGGCGCAGGCGCCGGCCCGGATCGCGTCAAAGAGCCGCTCATCATCCAGGTGCATTGAGAGAAAGACGATCTTCATCGCTGAATGCTGCTTGCGGAGGACCCGGGCGATCTTCAGTCCGGTCACGCCTGGCAGCTGAACATCGATCATCACGATTTCCGGGTGATGAATATCGGCCATGTGGATGGCATCGTGGCCATTGACCGCCTCACCAACGACCTGGTAGCGGCCGGTGTCCTCGAGGAGGCGCTTGACCCCCTGCCGATACATGGGGTGATCCTCAACCAGCAAAACCCGACGACGCAGCATTTCCGACAACTCCTCTATCCCAACAACCAGAACCGATCTCAGATGAACGCATTTCCTGGCGGGATCCGATGGGGGTTCGGCGTCGAGTGCTCTTTGTTCAGTGGGTCAAATATAGATTTGCCCAGAATTGGTTGGAATAGAGAAGTTTGGCCATACAGGTACCGCCGGGGGTACCACGGTACCAACCGTGAAAAGTACTAGATGACAAGCAGTCATCGGTTGCCAGTGGGCAGTTGTCAGTTGGGGATGGGATTCTGAACGTGCATCAACTGGCAACCGACAACTGACGACTGCCAACTGGAAGGGAGGTGCCAGCCGGATTCGAACCGGCGGTCAGGATTTTGCAGACCCTTGCCTTACCGCTTGGCCATGGCACCCGAAGTTCAGCAAGTCAGTTTACCATCCCCACATCGGTCAACCGCGACCCGTCAATGAGGACTCACGTCATGTCTGCAGCATCTGATTCCGTTCGCCAACGGCTTTACGCCGCCATCGATGAGCGCCAACCAGAACTGATCGCTACGATCCAGGAACTCGTCCGCGAACCATCCACGCTCGGTAATGAAGCTGGCGTCCAGAAGGTCGTCGCTCGCCACCTTGCCGAAGCCGGGATGGAGGTCAGTTCCTACGACCTGCCCGAGGACACAATTTCTCGCCCGAACGCTGGAAACAGCGGCGTCCCGTTTGCCGGGCGGCCCAATGTCCACGGCCTGCGCATGGGGACCGGCGGCGGACGGTCGCTGATCCTCAATGGCCACATCGATGTCGTCAGCGCGGAACCAGTCTCGGCCTGGTCCCATGACCCCTATGCGGCCGAAATCGTCGGCAACCGCATGTATGGCCGTGGCGCCTACGATATGAAATCCGGCGTCGGGATCAATCTCTTCGTGGTTCGCCTGCTCAACGATCTGGGTATCAAGCTTCAGGGCGATCTCAAGGTTCATAGCGTCATCGAGGAGGAATGCACTGGCAACGGTGCCCTCGTTGCCGCCGCAACCGATCCCGCCGATGCCTGCCTCATCCCCGAATCGACCAACGGCACCATGGTCGCCGCGCATCCAGGCGTTATCTGGTTCCGGGTCAAGATCACGGGCCGCAGTGCGCACGCCGGATCGGCATGGCTCGGTGTGAACGCGATCGTCAAGTCGGTGCCAGTGATCAATGCACTCGCCAAACTGAATGACGATCTCAATCTCCAGTTGCATCCGCTCTGGGAGGGGCAGAAGCATCCCATCAATCTCAATATCGGAGTGATTTCCGGCGGTGATTGGCCAAGCACGGTCCCTGGCGAATGCGAGATCCACTGCCGGACCAGCTTCTTCCCGGGCACCTCGGTTGAAGAGATGCAGGCCAGGATCGAGGGCGCCATCGCCGAAGCCGCCGCCAGCGATGCGTGGCTGCGCGAGCACCCGCCGGTCGTCTCCTACGATGGATTCCGCACCAACGGCGTCATCCTCGACCAGTCCGATCCCTTTATCGATCTGCTCAATGCAACGGTCAGCGATGTCACTGGCCAACCGCTCGAGGCGAAGATCGGGACCGCAGTCACGGATCAGCGGTACTACACATTCGCCGGCATCCCGGCGACCTGCTACGGCGCAACGGGAGAAGGCGCCCATGCGGTCGATGAATGGCTGGATCTGAACTCCCTGCCGTCTGCCACGAAGGTTTATGCCGATATGATCCTCGACTGGTGCGGGATCGCTGAATGATCTTCCTCGGCGAAATCGTCAATCTGCAGGTACAGGAGCACAGCCTCAAGGTTGGCGAAGGTATTAGTCAGCGCTTCGATAATGCCGGGTTACGCCGGGTTGATCATCTCGAGCTGAACGACGGCGGCGTTCGCGGTGTGCGCGACAGGGTCGAGATCGCCGATGTTCACCATCGCGATCACCCGCAAAGCAAGCTGCGCGGCACACTCAATTCGATATCGTTCGGCTTCACCAGTCACTACGATCTGATGCGGGAGCGATTTGGCGATCACCTGATCGACGCCTCCGCCGGCGAGAACATTCTGATCAGTCACAACGGCCGTGTTGATCTGGCCGATGTGGACAAGGGTCTCGTCATTCAAGGCAAGTCCGGGCGATCCCTGCACCTGATTGAGGTTCTGGTGGCTGCCCCCTGTGCACCGTTCACCCGCTGGTGCCTGAAGTACCCGGAGGGTCAGAAACCGGACAGGACGGTCACCCAGGGGCTGCAGTTTCTGGGCGATGGCATGCGTGGCTATTACTGCCGATTTGTCAGCGAGCCAGCCTTCATTGAGCCGGGTGATGCCGTCTTCGCTCTCGCCTGAGAGACACATCTGGCAACTGGCTGCGGGCCGTCCTACACTTCGCCCTCGGTCGCCGGGTGTGCCGGCGATTGATTTCCTGTCGTGTCCGCGGGGTACGTGGCCGGCTGTTCGAAAGGACGTGAGATCGATGGATCTCGTCGCTTCAGATACGCGTGTTTTTCTGTTTCACAGTGCCGATGCAGCCAGCGATCCCGGTGGCGCGATGGACAGGGTCAATGCCTGGCTAGGTAAGGACCGTTCCGATTCCCAGTACCCGAACCTCAAGATCAAGGACATCTCGTTGACCCCGGACGGCAAGGGTGGCGTGTTCACCGTCGTCATTTGCAGCCTGGGCAAGTTCGCCGATACCACCGTTTAGCTCATGACTACTCGCCGGGCCGTGCTTCTGCTTGCCAGCCCGGCGAGTTATCGACTGACCGCTTTTCAAACAGCGGCAAAGGCCCTCGGGATCGAGTCAATCACAGGACTCGTCAATCCCATCGCTCCGATGCACGACACGGAGCTGATTGTTTCCGTTTCAACCGCCAACATTGCTTCCGCTTGCGCCAAGGTGAACGAACTTCGAGCGCGGTGGGACTCGTTTCAGGTTCTCGCCGTCGATGACACCGCGGTCGAGATGGCCGCTGCGCTTGCATCGTCGCTTGGCATCACGACAAACCGTGCTGACGCCGCCGAAGCGAGCCGCAACAAGATTCGCATGCGGCAGTTGTTTGCTGCAGCCGGTCTGCCCTCACCGGATATGCGCCCGTTCAATCCCGATCGATCGACCCACTCCCCGCTCCCGCATCCAGTCGTTGTCAAACCCGCCGGACTCAATGGCAGCCGCGGCGTCATCCGTGCGAACGACGATGACGAGTTTGCGGTCGCCAGTCATCGGCTGACCCGAATCCTGCAGAACCAGGGCATCGAACCGTCAGCCAGTTCCGCACTGGTCGAGTCGTTCATTCCGGGTGAAGAGGTTGCTATCGAAGGGATCATGACTGACGGTGCCTTGACCGTTCTGGCCATCTTCGACAAACCCGACCCGCTCGATGGCCCGTTCTTCGAAGAGACGATTTATGTCACCCCATCCCGCCACTCCGAGGCAACGCAGACCGAAATCGCCAGCACAGTCGAACGCATGGCCAATGCATTGGGTCTGGCGCACGGCCCGGTCCATGCCGAAGTTCGCATCAACGACACAGGCGTCTGGCCACTGGAAGTGGCTTCACGGTCGATCGGTGGCATGTGTTCATCAGTCCTCGAGTTCGGGGCCGGCATGAGCCTCGAAGAGCTCATTCTGCGCCACGCGTTCGGCGAAATGATCAGCGGGACGGCGATGACCGATGCCGCGGGCGTGCTGATGATCCCGATTCCCGGTTCCGGACTCTTCCGGGGCGTCTCCGGAATCGATCAGGCGCTCGCCGTACCCGGGATTACTGGCGTGGATATCACGGCTGTGCGCAACCATCCGATTCAACGGCTACCCGAAGGCGACAGCTATCTTGGCTTTGTATTTGCCCGTGGCGGTACTCCCGATCAGGTCGAAGACGCGCTGCGCCGGGCACATGAATTGCTCGACATTGAGATCACGCCGACAGTGCATCTGACGGTCCAGTGACCAGAGTTGTAGCGAGTTACTTCTTCCGCTGAGCAGGTCCCGCTTGTTCGGGCGTTTCCCATTCATCGGAAACCTGCGCGTTCTCTCCGAAGAAGAACTCTTCCATCTGCTGCCTTAGCATCACGCGGGTGTCTGGATCGGCCGGATTCAGCGCGTAGTGATTGATCAGAATCGTCATGTGCGGCTTCCAAAGGTCGTACCCTTCCGCCGAGACGTTCTCGTATATGCGTTGCCCCAGTGGACCGGAAAACGGTGGTTTTTCCAGCGCCGGAGCCATGCGACCGAGTTTGGCGCACATCACCATTCCCGGTTCGGAACTGCTCATGTACCTTGTCCTTGTCTGCGAAGGTGCGGCCGTATTCCGCATCAACCGGTCAATCCTCAGGCAGGAATCGGTCTGATGTCAAACAGATTTGGGCACAACCCGTTGCGCACTGTCGTCTTCGGCATGCCGGGACCGTTGCTGCGGTTTGCCCTGCCGGTGCTTTCTCAACGCGGTGTCTCGATCCAGGCCATCGTCACACCGGGCAATCGCCGCATGAGTGAACCGCTCAGGGAGGCTCGCTGGCCGCCCCGCGTCGACACGCGTATGAATCTCATTCGGCCCAGCCCGATGATTCCCAACTACCTGGTGCGGAATGCCGATTCGCCTGAACTGATTGGTCGTATCCAGCGCCTGCAACCGGATCTGATCGTCGTCGCCTGTTTCCCATGGTTGATCCCACCGGAGATCTATGAGACCGCATCCTGGCTCGCCGTCAATCTGCATCCGTCACTTCTCCCGGCTCATCGCGGACCAGATCCCATTTTCTGGACTTTCCGCAATGGCGAGCAGACCACCGGCGCGTCAATCCATCGCCTTTCCCCCGCATACGACGCAGGCCCGATCCTCGCCCAACAGGTCGTTCCCGTTCCGGAGCCGGTCACCTATCACGAACTCGAACTCACCCTTGCCGAGCGAGCCAGCGAGTTGCTCGATGGCCTGTTGAAGCAGTACCCGAACGTGCCGGGATCGATCCTTCCGAGCGCCACAGCTCCATCGTGGGAAAGCAAGGCGACCAGCGACGACCTGCTCATTCCGCGTGATTGGTCGGTCGAACATGCCCGCCGCTTTATCATCGGTGTCGCCGCGTCTCATGGACCGCTGCGCTATCAGATCGGCGGTGGTCGCTCGGTCCAGATCACCGGTCTTTGGTATGGCACCGAGACGACCGAGATCGTGCTGTCCAATGGCTCATTGACGGTGACAACCGCTCCAACCCGCCAGGTATTCCAAGCCGGCACACATTGACGCATCCATATGGGCTATGCGATAACCTGCCAGGCTCAACCGCAATTCGTCATCCATTAGGTGGATTTCCATGATCGCTGGCTACGATCGATGACGAGCGCTTCCGAGCCCCCAAATCCGGTTTATCGAGGGAGAACCGGACGGACCTGTATCGGCTGGACGCGCGATATGGCTGGTCCTCTCGTACGCGCGATTCTTTCGTTGCCACGAATCGCTACCAGGTTCTGATCGGATTCCCGCTGCCCTGCGCTGCGTCGGAATCGGATGGAACCAGTGGAGCGGCATTCATGCTCGCATTTGCTTTCGCCGATTTGGCGCTGGCTCGTTGGCTCAGGGTTGCCCTGGCCGCACTCCTGCTCGCGACTGGCATCTCTGTCGCCGGCATCTCTCCCAATCGCGGTTCCGCAGCCGCTTCGGCAGTCACAACGTCGGATCTCAATCTGCGGGCCGGACCCAGCACCGGCAACTACATCAAGATGGTCATTCCGCCAGGCGCCTCGGTCACGCTGCTCAGCGATCTCGGCCGATCGGGCTTCTACAAGGTCTCGTATGGCGGCGAGCTGGGGTACGCCTCTGCCGACTACCTGTCAGTTGGCGGATCCGGCAACGGGTATGTCGATGCAGGTTGGAGCAATGCCGGGTCGTCCAGCACGACATCGGCGCTCAATCTCCGGTCCGGCCCGGGTACGGGGTTCGATGTTCAACTCGTCCTCCCATATGGCGCGCGGGTCACACTGACTGGCGCGTCCGATAACGGCTTTCTCGGCGTGATCTACAACGGCACCAATGGTTGGGCTCATGCCGACTATCTTGCCCAGACTGGCCAGTGGACCGATTCGACCGCCGGCGGTGGAGATACGCTTTACGTCTCCTCCAGCCTCAACCTGCGCTCTGGTCCATCCATGTCTGATCGCGTGCTGACGGTCATGCCCGGCGGCGCCAAGGTCACCACGACTGGGGAAGAGCAGGACGGCTGGATCGCCATTTCATACGACGGCACCGAGGGCTGGGCCTCCGGATCCTATCTGTCAACCAGCAAGCCATCCTCCGGCACCACCACCACAACGACGAGTGGCAACTCCATGGTCGACATCATCTACGCAGCTGCGGCCAAATATGGACAAAACGGCGATGCCATGTTGGCGGTTGCCCGCTGCGAATCGGTCCTCGATCCAAATGCGGTCAATCCCTATTCAAATGCATCCGGCCTCTTCCAGTTCCTGCCGGGAACCTGGGCAACGACGCCGTACGCCAACTCGAGCATCTTCGATCCGGTGGCCAATGCCGAGGCAGCTGCCTGGATGTGGTCGGTCGGGCGCCGCGGCGAGTGGGTCTGCTAGCCGGGAAATCGTTCCAGCAACCACCTGGTCAGCGTGGACAGAATGTCGGCCTGATCCAGCTCGTTGAAGATCTCGTGATAATCCTCCGGCCAGGCGATGAAGGTCTTGTCGGAGGATTTCGCGTGCTCGACAAACCAGCGTGAGCCTTCGGGATCGGTGATTTGATCCTGCTCGCCATGCATCACCAGCAACGGAACGGTAATCTCGTCCGCATGCGCCCGGGTTCGCTCCGCAGCGATGAACAGCTGACTGGCGATACCCAGCCGGATCGGGTCGTTGATGCACAACGGATCAGTTTTGAATGCCTCGCGCACCGCCGGATCCCGACTCAGTTCGCCGGGCAAGCCACCCGGCGCCTTGAGGAAGAAGAAGCCCTTCGCCAACAACATGGCCGCCTGCAAGCGCGGACCGGAGAGATCGGTGCTGATCTTCAGCGCCGGACCAGACAGGACAAGCGCCGCAATCCCGTCCTGATCTCGCAACGCCGCCCGGGTCGCAATCAATCCACCCATGGAATGACCAAGCGAGATCGGCTTGCGGCCCGTTTCGTTATGAACTGCTGCAAGGACGACCAGATAATCGTCGACAAAATCGTCGAACCGGCGGATGTTGGACGATCGCTTGCCGTTCTGCCCCGACCGGCCGTGTCCACGATGGTCATAGCCAATCACCGGGAATCCGGCGGCGTTCAGTGCCTCTGCCACATGCGCATACCGGCCGATGTGCTCATTGATCCCGTGTGCAATCACAACAGTCGGTTTCGTCGATGGCACCTCCCATCGCAGGCCACCCAACCGAATCTTGCTTGAGATCTGTAGCGAGACGTTTGTGTCAGAATGCGATTGCATCAGATAGTCACCGGAACAGCGTTGGTATCGCAGACAGGGTCACCCGCTACGTGCGCGAAGATCGTGAACGGACAATAACCCAGATCGAGATTCCCGCCCGCACGATTCTGCGGGTCATTTTCGTCTTTGTCCTCCTCTACCTCTTCGACAAACTCTGGCACTTGATGCTGCTCGGCCTGATCTCGCTGATGCTGGCGGCGGCCATGGATCCCATCGTCCGCCGGGTCCAGAAGGTGGGTATGCGCCGCGGCTATGCCGTGGCCGTGACGATGCTGGCGATGACTGCGCTGCTGATAGGGGCGATTCTGGCGATCCTCTCCCCGGTTCTGACCGAGGGCCAGGATTTTCTGACCGATCTTCCCGCCCAGGTCGATCGCTTCCAGCGCCCACTCGAGGACAACCCTGAACTCTTCAATCGCCTTCGCGAGATCGCGGAGAACGCATCGTCAGATACCGGGCGCATCACTGGTGGTGTCACGCGGGTCAGTATGAGTCTGATCAGCCTGATTTCGGACACGCTGATCGTGATCGTCTTCGCGACCTACATCCTCCTCGATGGCCGTCGCATCTACAACTGGTGCGTCCGCTATGTGCCGCCTCGCTACCGGCGGAAGCTGGACCGAAGCATTCCCGATGCCAGTCGTGTCGTCAGCGGATATGTGCTCGGTCAGGGTGCGACATCGTTTCTCTTTGGCGTCTTCGCATTTGTGCTGCTCTCGGCACTCGGTGTGCCCCAGCCGCTCTTCCTTGCGTTGTTGGCCGCCATCGGCGATGCCATCCCGATCGTTGGCGTCACGGCGGTCACCATCCCGACCGTGCTGATCGCATCAACCCAATCGATCCAGACGGGCGTCATCGTATTGATCGCGTATCTGGTGTATCAGCAGTTCGAGAACTACCTGCTCGTTCCCCGCGTGTACCACTCAACCCTGAACATCTCCTCGTTCGCGGTGCTGGTGGCGGTGCTGATCGGATCGGCGCTGCTCGGTATCGTCGGGGCACTCCTGGCGTTACCAATAGCGGCCGTCATACCCGCTCTGGAAGACATTTGGCTGGAGGACCATCCGCTGCGCAAGAACATCCCCAGCGAAGAGTCCGCACCACCACCGATTGAGGTGATTTCAGATCACCCCGCGGCTATGCAATAGGTCGATCTCGGCCTCACTGCGCCCTAGCGACAGCAGGATCTGCCGCGTGTCCTGACCCAACGTGGGTGGCGGGCTGCTGACCACGGGACCGTCCGCATTGGCGACAAATGCCGCACTGGTATGGACTGTTCCCTGGCTACTCGTGCGGAGCGTTTGCCGTTCGGAGATCTGCAGATCAGCAATGCCTTCCTGCAGCGTCCGCACGCGGGCTGCCGGGACATCAGCTGCATTCAGCAACAACTCCCATTCGTCCGCAGTGTGCGTCCGCATGATCGTCTGGACCTCGTCGAGCACCTCGGATGGTGCGCTCTCCAGATCAGGGATCGATCGACCGTGCGCATCCTCGGCCATATCGGGCCGTTCCAGCACCTGCCAAAACGCTACCGTCTGATCGGCGGTCCAGGCGCCGGCCATCAGCACGCCATCGGCTGTGTCGTACAGGCGATACCCGGGGTGGCCGGTGCTGATCCACTTTTCCGGATCGATTTCCCAGTTGGCGGCGTGCCCATTGGTGACATTGACACTCATCAGGGTCATGGCCGCGTCGTACATCGAGACATCGAGCCGCTGCCCTTCGCCGGTCCGCTCCCGTCGCAACAGAGCGGCCGAGATCGCAAATGCAGCTGAGATACCAGTCGCATAGTCGAACGTTGCCGGCCCGATCGCCAGTTCGCGTGCTGGTCGGCCCGATCCGTATTGCTCAACGAGGAAGCCGCTTGCCGCCTTGATCACCCCGTCGTAACTCGGGCGGCCCGCTTTTGGCCCGGTTTGCCCGTAGCCGGTGATCGCACATGAGATCAGCCGTGGATTGATCTCCATCAGCCGCTCCCAGTTCAGACCCAGTCGCGCGAGCGAGCCGGCCTGATAGTTCTCGACCACCACATCCGCTGTCTTCACCAGTTCGAGAAAGATCTCTCGTCCCTCGTCTTTCGTGAGGTCGAGTGTCAGCGAGCGCTTGTTGGCGGCTTGCGTCTGAAAGTCGTGTCCCATTTGCGCCGCCACCGCGGCGGACACCGGACCGACCCCGCGCACCATATCCGGCCGATGCGGAGATTCGATCTTGATCACCTCGGCTCCGAGCAGCGCCAGTTGATAGGTGGAGTACGGGCCGGCCAGCACATGGGTCAGATCGAGCACCCGGTACCCGGCAAATGCCTGCATCAGCTTGAGCCGGAGCGGGGTTTGGTCCAGTCGGAACTGGTCACGACCGGAAGCTGCAGCGCCCGTTCGCGCTCAAGATCAAGATTGCCGATGTGCAGCGAGAGTGGTGATTGCACCCACTTGTAGATCGACTGCAGGAAGAGCCGTACGAACTTGTCGACATAGCCATCGCGCGTGCCGGCATCGATATCCGGGAACATGCTGGCCAGCACCTGCTTGACCTCCTCGGGCAAGAGCTTTTCGCCGGCGAAGAGGTAAAAGCACGAGTCCAACACCGGGAACGGCATCAGCTCGTCCTCGCCCTTCTGATTCGGCGCCAATTCCGGTCCGGCCGGTTTCCTCAAAACAGCGGCGATCCCTGGATATTGTTGCTGCTGATAGATGTAGTCCAGCAGCGCCATCACGACCGTCTTCGGCACATTGGCCAGCACGGCCAGCGCCCCCATCAGATCGCCACCGATCGTGGTGTACCCGACGGCCTTCTCGCTCATATTGCCGGTCTGCAGGAAGAGGCCTGCCGAGGAATTCGACCAGTTCCACATCCGCTGCGCCCTGATCCGTGCCTGAATGTTTTGCCGGGTAAGTTCGGTGACCGGCGTGCCGTCATCGAGAAATTCGCCAACAGCCGCCAGCTCCCGCTCAAACGCCTCATCAATCGACACGATCTCCAGCGGCACACCCAGATCGGCGCAGATTGTTTCGGCGGCTGCCCGGGTCTCGTCGGATGAATAACGAGATGGCTGGTAGAACGCCCGAATTAATGACCCGGGATCTTCTGGGCGGACGCGGCTGGCATACCGATGCGCAATCAGTAATGTCAGGAGGGAGTCCCTTCCGCCACTGAGCGAGATGCCGATTAGCTTGAAGAACGGATTCTTCTCGAAGTAGTCGCCAATCCCGGTCGCCAGCGCATCAAGCAGTTCCTCGAAGAGCACGGTGCGTGGGCCGAGTGAAGTCGATTCGGGCGGCAGGAAGAATGATCCTGAGGCCGGCGTCGGATAGGCCAGGTCTGCCCGACCGCCAGAGGTATCGAGCACTGAGGCCGGCACATAGACGATCTCCGGCAGACCATTGTCGACCAGGTAGTCCTCCCGGTCCATTCGCCAGGTGGTGTTCTCGGCCCGCAGGCGCATGGTGCGATCCAGATCGACGACCTGGGTGCTGAAACCGGGCCGGAAGCGCTCGGCGTTCAACATCGACTTACCGTTCTGATTGACGAAGCCGCCACCATCAAAGATCAGACCATCATTGGAGCCGTAGAGATTGACGTAGGCAATGGTCGCCTGGTGATCGCCGGCCCGGGTCGCAATCAGTTCCCGGCGGGTCTCCTGGATGCCGATCCGGAACGGCGATGCCGAGACATTGCAGACGAGTTCGGCGCCGGCATAGCAGCGGCGCTTCATCGGTCCATCCGCACTCCAGAGGTCTTCGCAGACCTCGACCGCGATCGTCCCGAAATCGAACTGGAAGATCAGATCGCCGAAGGGGACGCCATTGATCTGCCCGGTCTCGAGCGGCAAACCCCGGCTGGTGGTGCGAATCTCGTAGAAGATGCTGTAGGTTGGCAGTTTCTGCTTGGGGACGACACCGAGGATTTCGCCACCCGCCACGACCACAGCACAGTTGTAGCGAAGCCCGTCCATCAGTAAGGCCGCGCCCAGGACGGAGACCATGTCCAGATCGGCCGTGGCAGCAGCAAACCGCTCCAGTTCGGCCCACTGCCCGTCAACAAACCCGCGCCACTGGATCAGATCCTCCGGCATGTACCCGCCGACGATCTGCTCCGGAAAGAGCGCCACCGTGACGTGCTCGGCCGCCATTTGCTGTGCCAGATCGATGCATTGATCGACATTGGCCGTGAAGGCGCCAACCGTCGAGTTCGCATTGCCGAGTCCGATATTGATCAGTCGCATTGTCTCTGTCAGCCTCGCCCCGCCCCGCAAATCGCTACCGCTATCATGCCATGCCACGATGCCCGCACTGAATGCCCCGAAAGAAGGGACAACGCGGATAGGAACGTGATTCTGGTACGCTGCCGATCGAACCAATGTTCGTGCCGCAGGAGCATTCCATGGGTAATCAATTCCCGACGACCGACTCGATCATGTACCGGACGATTCATCACCAGCCGGCCGATGTCGCCTTTCTGGTCAATCAGGGGTGGTCGGACGCCGAGGCAGCTGCCGATCTGATCTCCGGTGCAGATCGCATCTGGATTACCGGCATCGGCACCAGCTACCACGCGGCCCTGGTCGGCGGCTGGTTGCTGCGTTCGTCCGGATACGATGCCCGCGCGGTCTCCTCATTCGATTTCGCCACCTACCCCGATCAATATCCGGTCGGGCGTAACGATGCCGTCATTGTTCAGGCGCACACCGGGGTCAAGAGTTACTCCGCGCTCGCGATGGAGCGTGCCGTTGCCTCGGCGCGGTCGGTAATCTCGATTGGCTCGATCTCGGCCGAGCATCCGGGATCGCAGTTCGTCCTCCGCACGGTCATTCGCGAAACCTCGGCTGCCTACACAACCTCCCACCTGACCGCCATGACCCGACTCGCACAGATCGCAACGTTACTTGGCAAGCCTGGTTTGCAGCCCGAACTGGCGACCGTGCCGGAGAAGATCGCCAGCATCATCGACCGGCTCGGCGAGATCGAAGAACCCGCCCGGCAGGCCGCCCAACGCCACATCTATGCGATCGGATCCAGTCCGAACGAGCCAACGGCCCTCGAGTTCGTCATCAAGGCGCGCGAGGCCGCTCTGGCTCAGGTCGATGGTCTGGGTGCAGAGCAGTTCTTCCACGGACCAATCGTCGCGACCGATGCGAACGATTACGGAATTGTCGTTACTCAATCGGGACCGTCGCTGGCGCGGACACAGGCAATCGCGCAGGCCCTGGTCGATATTGGACTTCCACTCTGGACGGTCGGCGACACCGATCCCGGGCTCGGCACGCATTTCGCGACGAGTCCCATCACCGAGATGCTTTCCCCGCTGCTCAATGTTGTGCCGATTCAGATCTTCGCCTACCACCTGGCGGCAATTCGGGGCACACATCCCGATCGATTCCGGCGCGAAGACCAAACCTACTCCGATGCTTTCGCCCTGTTGACGCTCTAGGAGACTGATCATGACCGACGACCGTCAAACAGCCAGCCAGACCTATCAGACGATCCTGCGCCAGGCCGATGACCTGCGCACCATGTTTGCCCGCGAGCAGCAAACCGTTGCCAGCGCGGCCGGTGTCCTGCGCACGGCAAAGCGTATTTTCACGCTGGGAATTGGCTCCAGTCACCATGCTTCGCAGGTCGGTGCCTGGTTTTTGCGCGAGGCCGGCGCCGATGCCATAGCGGTGCATGCCTTCGATGCGCTGTCCTACTCGCAGCTGTACCGCATCGGTACTGATGATGCGGTCGTCATCTTTGGACACACCGGCAACACAGGATTCACCAAACAGCTACTCGCTGATTTGAGTGGCAGGGGCATACCGGCAATCGCTATCGGATCGACCGAGGCCGCCCATCCCGGAGCACGCCATGTTCTGCGGACAACGGTTCCGGAGACGGCGGCGACCTACACCAGTTCGCACCTCTGCGCGATGGCGATTTCCGCCGCTGTGGCTGTCGAAATGGGCGCGGCTCACCTTGCCGAGGCACTGGCGGCCGTTCCCGATCAGGTTGCCGAAATCCTCGAACGCCGGGAGGAGATCTGGCCGGTAGCCGAGACCGCCCTGAGCAAGCGCATCTATGCCTACGGAGCCGGACCGAACGAAATCACCGCCACCGAACTGATGATCAAAACCCGGGAGGCTGCCTTCCACAAGATCGATGGCCTTGCCGCTGAGCAATTTCTGCATGGTCCGACCGTGGCCTTCAATGCCGGCGATCTGGCAGTCGCGATCCATGTTGATGGTCCGGCGGCCGATCGGGTAGGTGCGATTGCCCGCGTCAATCAGGCGATGGGGGGCGAGACCTGGACCGTTGGTCAGCCGATCGATGGCGTGACTGGTCCGGTTTTTGTGCTGCCGGTCGTGCCCGAGGCGATTTCGGCCCTGCTGGCCGTCGTCCCGATGCAGCTTCTGGCCAGTCGCATGTCCGCGCTGAAGGGCACGAATCCGGACGCGTTCCGGATGGATGATCCGCTCTACGATGCCGCGTTCACCAGGGTTGGATTCTGATCCCGTGTCATCGTTCGCGCTCCCACTGATCGGGCCCTCGGGCGAACCGGTCGATTTCATCGCGACGATCAACGGGCACGGCGTTGCGTCGCTGCCTCCCAACCAGTCGTTCACCAGCCGTCTACGGACAACGATCAGGCTGGCCAACGGCGACATTCGCACAGTCGAGCTTGGACAGGGTGAAGGCAGCACGGCGGAGGTCACGGTGCTCGGTACAGCGCCGACCAGTCAGTCGATGGTTCTGGATGCCCTGCGTCACATGCTCAAGCTTGATCAGGACCTGAGCTGCTTCTACGGTCAGACCATATCGGATCCGTTGCTCGCCTGGGTGGGTGCCGGATTTGGCCGGATGATGCGCTGCCAAACCGTATATGAGGACGTCATCAAGACGATCCTGACGACCAACTGCGCATGGTCGGCGACGATCCGCATGACCGAGCGGTTGGTCGGCGAACTGGGGGATCCCGATCCTGGCTTCGCAGCCGAGCCTCCCTTCGGCAGAGCATTTCCCACCCCTGATGCGATGGCGACCAGGGACGAGACGTTCTACCGCGAAGTTGTTCGGGCCGGATACCGGGCGCCACATCTGGTCAAGTTGTCGCGTGCGGTTGCCGCCGGGGAATTGGATCTCGAACGGCTGTCTGCGATTCCACTGGATGAAATGGACGACCTGGCGATGGAGAAGGAACTGCTCGCCTTGCCCGGAGTTGGTCCGTATGCGGCCGCGCACATCATGCACATGCTGGGTCGCTCATCGAAGTTGATTTTCGACAGCTGGACTCGTCCGACCTACGCGCGCATGATCGGCGTGGACACCATCACCGATGCCGAAATCAACGAACGGTTTGCCATGTACGGGCAATTCGCCGGATTGGCCTACTGGATGGTCGTCACCAAACCCTGGTTTGATGAGCATCGCGGAATCTCGATTGTCGTCGAAGAATGCTAAAGCGCAGGGCTCGCGCTTTGCATGCGGATCTGGTCCCACTGCGGACCCGGCCGATCGAGCTCCTCGGCCAGCGCAACCCGGATCGCATTTGCGTACGCCTCAAAGCGCAGCTTTCGGAACCAACCACCGCGCAGATCATCTCGCTGGCGCTGGGTGAGTTCCAGGTGGACTCCGCCCTCTGGCACGCGATTGACCACATTCCGCGGATCATTTGCATCGGCAGCAGTCGGGCAGCCCATAACGGCAAATCCCGCCGACTCCAGGCGGACGCGAATCGTCTCGATCAGGCGGAGATTGCAGCCGCCGATCAAGGTGACAGCATCCTCATCACCGGCCGTGCCGTGAATGGCGATCGCCGACCGTGCGCCGCGCAAAACGTCGTGCAACTGAGGTTCATCGAATCGCAGCGATGAGACATGACCCAGCGCCGAATCGCGCAGCATCTTGCCGCTAAATCCATAGAACCGATGTAGTCGCCCGGCAATCGCCATCGCAAGCTCACCGGTCAGGGGCTCGATTGTGCCGGCATGCGGGGCGAGAACGGCTATCGGACTGCGGCCGACAAAGAAGCGCTGGATCTCGAATGATCCCTGTGCCCCTGCCATCAGTTGCTCCACTGTTTGCCGAGATTCCAACATCGCCGTCAGGATCCTGTTGTGCTTGCGCGTACTCATGCCACCATCATGAACCGCCAATCTGTGGCAGACCATAGAATTGACGTCCAATCTCCTCGCCGGACGATGGGATGCCGGGCAATGACCAATGGACTAGATAATGACCCTGACCCGCCTGCTCCGTGATCGCGCCGAACCTGTCTGGACCGCGCAACTCAGCCATCCGTTCGTAACCGGGATCGCCGATGGCACCCTTCCACTCGATGCGTTCCGCTTCTATCTCCAGCAGGACTACCTCTACCTGATTGAGTACAGTCGGCTCTTTGCGATTTGCGCAGCGAAAGCCCCCGATCTGGCGATGATGCGCGCATTCAGTCAGCTGCTCACCGACACCCTTGGTACCGAGATGGATCTGCACCGATCGTATTGCGCCGGGTTCGGGATCGACGTTGCCGCCATGGATCAGATGGAGAAGGCGCCGACCTGCCAGGCGTACACCGATTTCCTGATCGCAACGGCTTTGAACGGAGACGTGCTGGACGCGCTGGCGGCTCTCCTGCCATGTGCCTGGGGCTATCGCGATGTTGGACATGCGATCGTCGGACGAGGTGTTGCCGATGACAATCCGTTCCATGCGTGGATCGACATGTATGCCGGTGAGGAGTACAGCGCGTTCGTCGACTGGTGCCGCGAGATCACCGATCAGTTGTCCGATGGGCTCCCGGACTGGCGCGTTGATCAATTAGCCAGAATCTTCCGCACCAGCACCAGGTACGAAGCCGCATTCTGGGAGATGGCCTGGACAATAGAGCGCTGGTGAGGCGCCAAATGCATTCGTAGGGACGATTGTCAGATCGCCCGCGGTTGCCGGCACGCCTGTCTCAATGCACCCACCGTCTCCCTCGCCCGGGCCGGTCAACCAAACACAGACCCTTCAGAATTGACCGCGTTCCAGCGCATTCGTAGGGGCGATTGTCAGATCGCCCGCAGTTAGCGGCCGGATTTGGGATCGAAGGCGTCGCGGAGACCATCACCTATGAAATTTATGGCAAGGACCACGATCGTGATCGTCAGACCGGGCGCAATGACCAGCATCGGATGGGTGAGGGAATACGTACGGGCCTCATTGAGCATGTTGCCCCACGTCGGCTGATCGGGCTTGACGCCAAATCCGAGGAACGAAAGGGTCGCTTCCGAGAGGATGTAGAGCGCGATATCGAGGGTCAGGGCGACGATGATCGGACCGGTCACGTTCGGCAGCAGGTGGCGAAAGATGATGCGCATATTGGGTACGCCGATCATGCGCGAGGCCTCGATGAACTCCCGCTGTTTCAGCGAAAGGAACTCGCCGCGAATCACCCGCGCCAGCCACATCCAGCCGAATGCAGCCAGGAAGACAACGATGTTGACGACGGTAATGCCATCGAGCAACGCCGCCACAATCAACAGCAGGAAGATGCTCGGGAAGGCCAGCATCAAATCGACGAAGCGCATCAGGACGGAATCGATCCAGCCGCCGTAGTAACCCGAGATTGCGCCGATGATGACCCCAATCACAACCGAGATCAGTGCGGCTGAGACACCGATCGCCAGCGACATGCGTCCGCCGTACAGCAGCCGGGTAAGCTCGTCGCGGCCAAGGGCATCGGTGCCGAGCCAGTGATCACGACTGGGCGAGGCGGTGATATTGAAGAGGTCGATATCGTTCATGCCGTAGGGAGCGATAAACGGCGCCAACAGTGAAGCAAGTACGACTATCAGCAGAACTGCCGATCCTGCCATCGCCGGTTTTGACTTGAGGAAACGGCGCCAGATCATCGCCGAGGGCGAGAGTGATTTCGTTGGCGCGGCGGCTTCGATTGTGGGCTCGACCAATGCCGAGGGGGCCATCGCACTCATTTCAGCGACACCCGCGGATCAAGCACGGCGTACAGCATGTCGGCAATGATGTTGCCGATCACGATCAGCACCGCGCCAAGGAGCAGGATGCCCATCAGCACCGGGTAGTCCCGCTTGGTCAGGGAGTCGAAAAAGAGCCTACCCATCCCCGGCCACGAGAAGACCGTCTCGGTCAACACGGCGCCGGTCAGATAGAGCGGAATATCGATCGCGACGATCGTCATAAACGGCACGATCGCGTTGCGGAGCACGTGCCGCGACATGACGACCCGCTCGTTCAGTCCCTTGGCCTTGGCCGTGCGCACGTAATCCTGCCCGAGGACTTCGAGCGTTGATGAACGGAGGTAGCGGCTCCAACTGCCAATACTGCCAATCGCAAGCGTCATGGCCGGCAGAATCATGTGTTTGATCAGATCGAAGAACGAGTCGTTGGTTGGACTATGCATTCCAGCCGAAGGCAGCCAACCAAGCTTGACCGCGAAGATGATCTGCAGCATGAGTCCGATCCAGAAGACCGGCATCGAGAGTCCGAAATAGGCGAAGAACGAGGTCAGATTGTCGAACCAGCCGTACTGGTTCACCGCCGCGCCGACCCCGAAGATCACCGCCACCACAAGTGAAATGATCAGGGCGGTGACCATAAGGTAGAGCGTATTCGGGAAGACCTCCCAGATCACATCCCGAACCGGACGTTGCTGGGAAAAGCTCATGCCAAGATCGCCGCGGGCAACGTTTTTGATCCAGGTCCAAAGCTGGACCAGCATCGGCTCGTCCAGCCCGAGGTTGGCGCGAATGGCATCGAGCTGGGCCTGGCTCATGCGGCCGTTCTTGGCCAGCATGGTGTCCGGACCCCCGGGCGCGAGTTGCATGAAGATGAACGAAAGGACCGACACCCCAAGCAGGAGAGGAATCGCGCCCAGCAATCGGCGAGCAAGGAATGGAGCCATGGCAACACACCTTCACGGGGGACGCTTTCAACAGCGTCCCCCGGAGATCAGGCGAATCTACTCGACGAAGTACCACTCCTGGGCGTTCCAGAAGAGGTTATTGAACGGGCTCGGCCAGAACCCGCCAATCTTCGGCTGCACTGCGGAGAAATCCATACCCCACCAGGTGAAGGTGACCGGGGCCTCATCGTAAAGCACGGTCTGGATCTCGTCGTAGAGCTCCTTGCGCTTGGATGCGTCAGTCTCGTGCGCTGCGTTCTCGGTCAGTTCGTCAATCTTTGCCTGGAAGTTGAACGGGAAGAAGTAGGCCAGGGCGTTGCCACCGGCGCCGGTCGGATCTGGGGGAATCTGGCTACTGTGCCAGTAGTACATGTCGTCCGGATCGTTGCCATTGAACCATGAGTACATGCAGGCGGTCATCGTGTCCGGATTCCACTGGTAGCCTTCCGGTCCCCAGATGGTCGATACATCCTCGCTCTTGGCCTCAGTCTTGATGCCGATGGTGTTCCATGACTGGGCGACGACCTGAGCGATCTGTGACGAGACCGAATCGCCAGCGATGTACCAGAACTCCATGTTGAGCGGCTTGGAGGGTCCGCCCCGATCGGTGTTCGGATCAATGTCCGGCGAAGGAGTTGGTGTTGGACCTTCCCAGATGCCGTCCCCGTTCTGGGTCAGTCCGGCTTCTGTCAGCAGTTGCTTGGCCATCTCTGGATCGTATGTGCGGGGCGTGATATTGGCGTTGTACCAGGGGGTGATCGGCGACTGATCGCCGGTGCAGCGCTGGACCCGGCCCTTGAGGATATTGTCGATGATCTCCTGGACTGGTGTTGCGAATTCCAGTGCCTGCCGAACCTTGGTCACCCGCAGGTGATCGACATGTTTGAGATCGAAGTGGCTCCAGCCCTGATTGGCACGGGCATAGACATCGACCGTTCCGAAACCAAGGACTTCGTCGAGCCGGGCTGATCCGACCGAGCCGGATCCGGCCGCCATCTGGACTTCGCCGGTCTGAATCTGGACAAGCTGCGTGTTGTCGTCAGGATTGATGCGATAGATGATCTGATCGAGGATCGCCTTGGTGCCCCAGTAGTTCTCGTTGCGTCCGAAGACAATCTGCTCTTTCGCCTTCCACTCGACGAACGAGAACGGGCCGGTGCCGATTGGCGCACGGCCGATGGCGCGGAAGGCTTCCAACGCCGCGTCGGAGACGGCGACCGGGCTTGCCGCCGGGGTCGCTCCTCCGCCAATCGCCGGAGCCGCATCGGTCAGACTGGCCGGGATGTAGACCGACTGGCCGCCGATATAGGTGATGAACGGCGCAAAGGCATTGGCGGTGTGCATGACGACGGTGTAGTCGTCCGGCGTCTCGATCGCAGTGATCTGATCCCACCCCTGCTGCGACCACACCGAGTAATCGGGACTCATGATCGCGTTCCAGTTGCTGACCACGGTGTGCGCATTGAATGCTTCGCCGTTGTGGAATGTGACGCCCTGCTGCAGGGACCAGGTGTAGGACAGGCCGTCGTCGCTGATCGAGAACTCGGTCGCGAGTTTCGGAATCAGGGTTTGGTTACTGTCGTAGGTCATGAAGCCTTCGTACATTGCCGAGAAGACATCGAACCCGGTGACGAGCTGGGTGGTCCATGGATTGATGGTGTCGGGCTCTTCGATCGTGCTGGAGATCAGCGTTCCGCCCGCGACCTGATTTCCAGCCGGAGCGGTCGGACCGGTCACTTCCTTGGTGGCTGCATCCTGCATCCGGGCGATGGCTTTGTCGCGACCCTGGCTGGGGGCGCCTGCGGCCATGTCTGACGTGGCATGGAGCATGACACCGACAACCGGAGCAGCGATACCGATTTGGGCCGCGCGCTGGATCAGTTGGCGACGGGAGATGCCGCCGTCGATG
The DNA here is from genome assembly GCA_033813515.1 of Thermomicrobiales bacterium. Lineage (GTDB taxonomy): Bacteria > Chloroflexota > Chloroflexia > Thermomicrobiales > UBA6265 > DASQCG01. The sequence goes on along the minus strand of JAPXRQ010000036.1, from coordinate 1,153 downwards.
CGCGCCTGGACAAGATCATCGACGTGATCAAGCGACTCCGGATCAATCGGGCCGCGAAACTGGGGGATCAACCGAACCATGCGTGCACTCCTTTGCCTAACGTGACCTGTCTCTCGCTGTTGGGTCCCGCCCGTGCGGGAATGGATTGGGGATAGCCTACCCGGGATTCAAAAGTGACGTCGAGCATGGACGCCGGATATCTGTCCCTACGCCGAATCGGCCAGCACGGCGGCGATGGTCTGTTGCGCGATTCCGGCGAGAACGGGGTTGGTCTCGCGGTAGTAGGGCAGGGCGATCACCGCCTGGGAGAGCGCCCATCCCCTGCCTTTCGCCCACATCTGATCGGTGGCGTGCGTCGCATCTCGGAACACCTGGCGGGCTGGTGGGCTGAAGAGATTCCAGGCCGGCATGAGATCGACTGCCCGATCACCCAATGCAAGTGAGCCGAAATCGATCAAGCCAGCGAGGCGGCCGTTCTGGATCAACAGATTGCCAGGCATGACATCGCCATGGACAACCCGAGGCAGGGCATCGTACGGAGCGGCGAGAGCAGCGTCCCAGGTGGCAAGGGCGCGGTCGACATCGAGATCATGCGGGAGCGAGCGGATGGTATCCCGGGTCTGCTCATCACGGTCCCGCAATGGTTGCCCCCGGCCCTCCCGGAGTCGTAATCCCGGGAGCGGTTTGACGGCGTGGAGAGATCGCAGGACCTCCGCGAGATCGATAGCCAGGGCGGCTTCATCGACCACAGGATTGCGATCGAGGCTTTCACCATCCATCCAGGTGAGAACTGTCCATGGCCATGGAAAGAAATCGCCCGGCTGACCAAGCGCAACGACGGCAGGTATGGGGATGGGCAGATGTTTGGCGAGGAGGGGGAGAAGGCGCTGTTCCTTCTGAATACCTGGCACGGCCCCGGCGATCCGTGGCAAGCGCGCGACGAGTTCATCACCGATCCGGACCATGGCGTTGTCCGTGCCGGCGGAGGTCACGCGATGGAGCGCTCGACCCGACCACTGCGGGAACTGTTCGGCCAGCATCGCTGTGACCAGGTCATTGCTGATTGGGAACTCGTCGGCGTGCATGGTCATTCTGCGGAATCGACCTCGGTCAAATACCACTCGCGGGCATTCCAGAGGAGATAGGTGTAGGC
>JAPXRQ010000035.1:0-21922 GCA_033813515.1 Thermomicrobiales bacterium | reverse complement strand
GGCTTATCCCCGTGGCGGTGGACTGAGCAAGGAAGGCGAGACCGGTCTCGATGTCACGGCGTACTCTGCCCAGATCGCTGCCCAGCTCGGCGCCCACATCATCAAGGTGAAGCTCCCCTCGGCCCACCTGGAGCAGTCCGCAGCCGCCAAAATCTACGAGAGCACCGGTATCCCGCGCGATACCCTGACCGAGCGCGTCACCCACATCATCCAGAGCGCCTTCAATGGCCGTCGCATCGTCATCTTCTCCGGCGGCGCCCTGAACACCGATCGCAACGCCCTGCTCGATGAAGCCCGCGCCATCTATGCCGGCGGCGGCTTCGGCTCGATCATGGGCCGCAATGTCTTCCAGCGCCCCCGCGACGAAGCCCTCGCCCTCCTCAACGATGTCATGTCCATCTTCGAAGGTAAGTAAGAGCAGAGGCAAAAGAACTGACAACAGAGGCTGACGACGCTGCATCAGGCGAACGTTCAGAACGCGGGAACTAACGACCACAAACAAAACGGCGGACCGCAAAAAGTCCGCCCCATGTTTCCTCTGTTCTCTGTCCTTTACCCTCTGTTGTCCCTACGCCTCTGGCCCGAGGCCTCAACAACCTCCACCTGCCACCCCCGGCCACCGATCACCATGCCGAACGCCTCACCAATCTCCTCCACCCAAAACTGCCTGATCCGTGCGCAGCTCAACGCATCCCCAACCCCCAGCACAAACGTCCGCGCATCCACCCGATCGATCAGCACCGCGTCTCGCAGGTAATCGCGCACATCAGTCGCCCGCATCATCCCCTCCCGCTCCAGGACATCAAGCACCGCCGACCACACCTGCCCCGATCCCAACCCGGCCTCCACCACCCGGAACGACGTCAAAGGTCGGACGTTGGATGTCGCAGCCTGGTCACTGCCTTCGCGATTGATTACCGCCCCGACACGGTCCTCCGTGCTGGAGTCCATACCGGAGGGTTCTTGCGCGCCAGGGTGCATGCTGTAGGGGTTTACTGCGTAAACCCGCCCGCTCACCGAAGACCTGTCCGAGGTTGAAGGCTGCACCTCAGAGACCTCCGACTGCACAACCATTCCAGACTCTCGTCCCTCATGCCTCCCCTCTTCACCTTCCGTCCTCCTTCCTCCTTCCTCTTCCCTCTTACCTCCTCCCTCGTCCCCCATTCCTCTTCCCCCAACCTCCGCCGGCAATCCCTCTGCCATCCACCGCCGGCAAATCTCCCGCACCCGCTTCGGCGCCACAAATCCGCTGCCCGAATCGACCGCTTCATCGATCGCGCCCCGGATCCAGGTCCATCCGTTGCCACCAATCTCCTCGGCCACTCCCCGCAACAACCGTTCCTCCGCGCCCGATGGCTCCCGCCCGTTCGCCTCGGCGTAGGCCCGCAGTGCCATCGCCTGGTCCGGCCCAAATCCGGCAACCGGCGCCCATCCCGCCGGCCCGGAACCCGCCTGTGACAAATCGGAGAGGTGGTTTGTCACAGGTGCTGTGACAGGTTCAGTCGGGGTTGTCACAGCTACTGTCGTTTTGTTCTGATTTCCGGCGCTTGTCGTTGTGGTTGTATGGAATTGGTCATACATAGCGTTGGTGGGGGCAACCATGGTTTGCCGACCTTCGTTGCCGGGAGCAACCGCGCTTTCCCCAAAATCGACCAAAGCTTCGTTGCTCTGTTCAACCACGCTTTCCAAACCATGGTTGCTCGGTGCAACAGTGGTCACAGAGAAGCCATCTGCATTCCCGGAATCGACCTCTTGCGTAGAGGAGGGGCTTGTCCCCTCCCGGCCGGTGGCGAAGCTCTCCCCAGGCACCCAAACATCAACACCCAAAGGAGAACGATCCGCAGGCGATGCCCCTCTGTTCTCCGTCCTCTTGCCTCTTGCCTCTTCCCCCGTTCCTCCTCCCTCATTCCGCGTCCGATGGCCGGCCCTGGTCCGCGCCGAGTACCGTTCTTCCTCTTCGGCAACCCTCGCCGCCAGCGATCGCCAAACCGGCTCGTTGGCCAGTTCCTCCAGCAATCGATGCCAGATATTGGTTCGGCTGATCGGCTGAAATCCTGCCGAAAGCACATGCCGGATGTGGCGGTAGACATCGTTCCGCTCGGCCGCCAGCTGGAGCACCCGCACCACATCGCGCGTGGTCAGATGCGGATCGCCGCTGCGGTCCTTGACGCGATAGAGGTTGTGCGGGGTCTTCAGTTTGTGTCCGCGCTCGTTGGTGTGGCTGATCATCTCCTTGCGGATCTCGATCAGATCCAGCGCCACCAGGATCCGGTTGATCGTGATCAGTTCCGCCCGATCCGAGCCCGAAAATGACGGCTGGGAAACGCGTAGCCGCGGTAGGGCGAATGCTCCCGCCGATCGGTCCAGACAATGTAGGAGGTAATCAGCCCGATTCCGGAATGCTGCAGCAGGGGTCCGTATTCGGTATGCAGCTCGTTCCAGTGCCAGAACCAGCCGCGCTGCCGGACATCCTCGCCGCTCTGGGTGCCATTGAAATTGATCCCCTCGAGCACTGACCCCGACTGCGCCACACCCGTGGGCTGTCCTGATGGCGAATGCCCTTCGGCTGACGGCTCAACGTCCGACCTCCGCCGTTCAACCTGCGACCCCTTCCGGCTACCCACGACGCCACCCCGATTCACGTTGGTGGTTTACCGCGTAAACCCGGCCGCTGCGACCGTTGTCGTGCCGGGCTTCCGAGCCCGTTTCTGTCCAGCACCGATAGCTGCGTGGCCTGGTATTCGATGACCTGGCAACCGGCGGGTTTGTGCAACAAACCGCTACGGCACCCCGCCGATCATGTGTTACCCATGTCTCTGAACGATGCCCAGGGACGGTCGCAATCGAATGGCTGTTACCGGACCAACGCGTAGGGGCTACCTGCAATCGCCCGCCGCTCTCAGCCGCATTGCTGGACGAACCACCCACCCCGATCCCGTGCCTGGTCCTGGACAACAACTCCTCGGGCAACCACGTCCGGAGACCCCCGCCGGCCCGGGCATGCCCAACGGCCCTCTGGCAACCGCCAACTGGCGACTGACTGATTCCGTCAGACGCTCGCAATTCCTCTTGACACGCACCAAATCGCGTGACTAGAATGCACAACACGTGGCCAGGGTGCACGTAACCCTCCCTTTTGCAGGGGTCAATGGCTATCGGGACATCGGTTCAGGCTTGCATCTGTTTGGCGACGGAGCAGCTTCCTGAGACCGGAACAACTTCAGAACTTCGATGGCCAGCACTGGCCAGGCACGAAGCGATCGACGTTGGCGCGTTGATCGCTTTTTGTTTGCCCGGCTCCCGGATCGATGCGCGGTTCCGATTGGCGTCGAATCCGCAATCGCTCCGGATCTCTCCGGCACTTCACGACATGCAACCTCTCCTCAACACCCCGCCAGACCAACCCCGAAGATCAGGCGCCAATTGGCCCCATTGCCTCGCTCTTCAATCCTGCGGTTACCATCTGCGCAAACACGTGGCGCTTTCCCCCACGAGCCCCGGATCCATTCCGGACACTCCCCAGCCACCCTCAATCACTCGTAACTTATTTACAAGTGACCAGGCGAGCGGGAGACGCGGCGCGGTATGTGTTCATGGTAAGCAGCCAGCCGGATGATAACAACGCGTGCCCGTTTGTCACGACAGTGATTGGTACAGAGGTCGCACCCACCACGTCTCAATAAGCCCGCCATATCCGCGCCATCGAGGCACAGTACACGGCCGATCGGAGGGACGTCCAGTGTCGCTCCCATATTCCGGACGGCTTCCCCACACCCGAAAATCAGCCCCGAACCACTCCCGCAGACGCCGCCTTGGACGACCGCAAACCAGCTGATTCACGGGACGTCCCTGCTCCATGTCGCCACCAGGCAAGGTCTCCCGGGGCGATGCTTGCTCCCACAAGACCGGTGACACGCGCGGTCCTCCCGGTCCGACCCAGCACCCATGGACGATTCGAACTTGCTCGGGCAATCAGTTTCTGAATGTTGCACACCTGATCGGGTAGCCGCCGTAAAGAGTCGGTTTCAACCGACGGAATGGCTAGCGCGGGATCTTTAGTCCCGCGCGACCCTGACGACTACCAGGTTTGATTGTCAACTCTCATAAACCGACGGAATCTGTTAGCGATGGACTTGAGTCGTGTCCGGGATGACTGGCAGCCCACGCAAGTGAAGCCCAGCCCTGAAGGACGTCATTGGCTATCTCGGCGATTACAGCGGGCGCCTTGGCAAACCAGGAGACGACCAGGAACAGGAGAACACACATACAAAATCAGGGCCACCGGCTTATCGCCGACAGCCCCGATCGTCCTTTATGAGATCCAGATCTAGTTCGATCGATTGTTGGGCAGGAGCGGGATCAGCCAGGAGAGGAATTCTGCTGGGGAGCGGGTCTGCAGCAAAATATCGCCAGGTCCCTGGAACTCACAGACAAGCCCTTCACCGCCGAACACGGTCGATTTCCAGTTGCCTGACTTGCGGACGCTGTAGGTCATCGTGGTCGGGAATCCAACGATATGCCCGGTGTCGACGATGTAGGACTGCCCGGCGGGAATGGTTACCCGGTGAATTGCGCCGTAGCTGCAAATGATCAGATGCCCCTGACCGGAGCACTTGAGCATGAAAAGCCCCTCGCTCGCAAAGAACGACTTGGCGCCACCCCACTTCGCATCGACATTAATCGTCGTCGCTGATGCGAGATAGCTGCCGGATTGGACCAGCACTTCGCCGCCCTGCATCTCGAAGACCATGATGTCTCCGACCAGGTTGGGGGCCAGCGTGATCTCTCCCGGCTGATCGGCATGAAAGGTGTTTTGAAAAAACGATTCGCCACCAAGCAACGACCGACTCAACGATTTCATGAATCCGCCAGTTGCCTGGGTTTCAATTCGGATTCCGCCCGACATCGAAACCATTGCGCCGCTTTCGGCTCGCATTGTTTCGCCGCCGGCAAGTGTCACTTTGGCCAGGCTATAGGCTGGCTGATAAAGAATCTCTGTCTGCATACACATCTCCCTCAAGATTGGAATCTAAACCGGGTGCAATTCTCGCCGATCAAATTGAACCAAGGATGAAGAGCAGGACAATCAGAAAAAAGATCGCCGCGATGATATTCGCCAGCCATCGCAGAAGCGGATGCATTGTCAGGCCGCCAGAATTCGGTAATAGGCAAACTCGGCTGTTACCCGATATCCAACGGAGGTGTACAGGCCAAGCGCATTCGGATTGTCGGTTGCCACTTCCAGCATGACAGTCGCAAATCCCTGTTCAACCAGCCAGGCGGTCGCATCAATGAGCAGTGCCTTTCCAATGCCCCGTCCCCGCATGGCTGGCACTACCCCGAGTGACGTGACATCCCCGTTTCCATCCCACTCTCCCCGTCGTACCATCCCGACCGGCACCCCATCAACCTCCGCCAGGACAAAATGCCGTCGAGTTTCTGCCAGCCCGCGCTCGACATGCTCCGCAGCCATCGATGCGTCTGCCGAAAACGCCGCCATGTGGACCTGGATCAATACTTCGCGGTCATCGCTGGTTGCGTTCCGGAAAACCAGCCCATCAATCACAGGCCTGGGACTGGAGGGAGATCCGGTTATCTCCATCTGATACTCCGCTTCGACCAACGGAACCCCGAGCGCATCAATGAACGGTCTGGCTGAGGCACTTCCCAGATCGGCGATCAATAACCCTTCTGGTTCGTGGGTATCTGACATTTCCTGTTGCAGAGCCGCTACCAACATCCGGCCAATCCCTTGTCGACGCCATTCCGGATCGACAACCAGCATTGCCTCTGGTTCGTGATAGCGGAGCGCAACAATTGCACCAACCATCCGTCCCTCCCCAATCACGGCATGCATTGTTGCCTGCTGCGGGCCGGGTTCGAACACATGCAACGCTATCTGCGCCTCGATACCATCCGATAGCCGCACGCGCGCAGTCAGATCCAGCAACGCCGCCAGTTGTTGATCATCGGGAACGAATGGTCCAGAAACGATCATCGGCACTCCACTTCATTCTGCATTGGCAAGAAAAGATGGTTCGACACCACTGGCCGCCTGCCACGCTCGGAAGGCATTGATGAAAAAGCCGGGAGGAATGCATCCCCCCGGCTCTTTGAATTCTGCCAGATGAATATCGATGACTGGCACCGACCTCACCTAATCCGCAACCAGTTCCCCGGTCGCAGCCACAACACCATCCTCAACGCCGGCATACGCCAGACGATTGCCATACTCGGCCGACCCACCCATGATCTGGGCCTTGATGCTGTTCATCACCTCAGGGTTGTGTCGCAGGAAGGTCTTGGCATTTTCCCGCCCCTGGCCAAGCCGCTCATCACCGAGGTTGTACCAGGCGCCACTCTTCTTGACGATGCCCATATCGGTCGCGACATCGAGAATCGAGCCGGCGACCGAAATCCCCTCGTTGTACATAATGTCGAATTCAGCCTGGCGGAATGGCGGCGCCACCTTGTTCTTGACAACTTTCACCCGGGCTCGCGATCCGATCGCATCCTGGCCGTTCTTGATCGTCTCAATCCGCCGGATATCCAGTCGCACCGAGCAATAGAACTTCAGGGCATTGCCACCGGTTGTCGTCTCCGGATTGCCGAACATGACACCGATCTTCGAGCGCAGCTGGTTGATGAAGATCACCGATGTCTTCGTGCGATTGATATTGCCGGTCAGTTTCCGCAGCGCCTGGCTCATCAGCCGGGCTTGCAGACCCATGTGGGAATCGCCCATATCGCCATCGATCTCGGCCTTGGGCACGAGAGCCGCCACCGAGTCGACCACGATCACATCAATCGCCGACGATCGCACCAGCGTATCCACGATCTCGAGTGCCTGCTCGCCGGTATCTGGCTGCGAGATCAGCATCTCGTCCAGGTTCACTCCAAGTCGGCTGGCATAGAGCGGATCCAGTGCGTGCTCGGCATCGACATAGGCCGCAATTCCGCCCATCCGTTGCGCCTCGGCAATGATGTGCAGCGCCAGGGTTGTCTTGCCGGAGGATTCCGGACCATAGATCTCGGTGATCCGTCCGCGCGGAATACCACCAATACCGAGGGCCAGATCCAGCGCGATCGAGCCGGTGGGAATGTGCTCAATCTGCAGCACATTGGAATTGGCATCGCCCATCTTCATGATCGCGCCCTTGCCAAACTGGCGTTCGATCTGGGAGATGGCCATTTCTATTGCGCGGTCACGCTCGGACATTGGGGAGACCTCGATTCAGCAAAGAGAATTCAGAACAAAGATTCTACAGCGGTAGCCTACACCCTCTGGCACAACAAAACAAGTGTTCGCATTACACCAGATTGATCCGCTCGCGTGTCAATCCGAATTGTCCGCAAAAACCCAGCCAATAACCACCCGGGAAGCAAATGTCGTCCCGAGCGAACCAATCAAACCATCCCTGCCACTGCATCCGGTGATAGATCAATTCGCAACATCGCCGTGAGTTCCTCTAGGTCGTCCGCGCTCCGATCCTTTCCAATCAACGCGAGTAGATCATCCTGCCGCGGCTGTCCGAACACCATCCGATAGGCTGCCAGGGTCTTCTGCAACTGCGCCAGACGTTCATACTCACGACTCATGGGCAAGAGCGGTAGATAGCGCTCGATTCGTGAGGATCCACCATAGATCCAGAATGGCTCCATGCCATTTGATGTGCCGTTTGTTCGGCTTTCGTCAACTGCAGATTCAAACATCGTGCTCCAGGGAGTATCCGTACCTGCCGCAAAGACAAGATCACCATGGCGCTGGGCGACATTCTTCCGTACGGCATGTCCCTTGTATCGATTGACCCGACCTTCCCGTTGTTCGAAATCGACCGGATTCGCCGGCAAATTCCAGTGAACAACCGCATGGCAGTACTGGTGAAAATCCAGTCCTTCCTGTCCAACCGAAGTCGAGATCAGCACAAATGGCCAAAACGGAGAATTGAACGCCGTTCGCACCGACCTGATGCGCTGTTGCGTTCCTGCTTCGTCGCGACTGACTCCTCCAAATGGCAATGCAAACCTGGTTCGCATCCGATATTGGTCCATCTTGATCCGGTCACCATCGACTGAAATGTCATCGACCACGCGAACAGCTGAGCGCAACATCAAAACATCAGCCACGTTGCTACTGACTTCCTTGATGATTGTTTCGGTATCTGCATGCATGACACCCAGCCAATCAGGAAGCAGTTCCAGAAACTCATCCAGAACTGATTGCAGATTTCCGTTGACTCCTTCCTGCAGACATCGCTGCCAGTAGTGATCATCATCGTCGGTCCCTGACCCACGAAGCAGAGACATCACTTCAGGCACGTTGTAGAGCGAACGGAATCCCTGTGCTATCGCCAACGATCCCTGAAGTCGAACCAGTTCAGTCGCGTTTCCAGATCCAGCGATCGTGCCCAGAGCCCGGTAAGCACAGATGGCCGGACTTCCGATCGTCAGCTGCGCCAGACGCTGATAGAGATCATCCGGTGCGGGTCCAAACGACAGTTCATTTGCCAGGAGCATGGTTTTGGCCAGACGGACGACCTCGCTCCAACCAATGGTTTCTCCGGTCTCACCATCCTCAGCGGGCACTTCCTGGAATGGACTATCCAGCCAAGCTCCAACCGTTTCCCGACTGATCGCATCTGTCCGATCCAGAAGAATTGGGAGCGCCCAATACCATCGTTGATCGACTGGTCCGTTTGCTTGGGTCAGGTGGTTAACCAACGGGGCCAGACGCGTCCTGAGCACGGCCTCCGCAGCCTTCAAAACAGCCTCGGCCGTCACCACCGAACCTGCTTCCGCCCATAGTGATCGAACGATTTTCAGTGGATCAATGATTCGTGCCAATTGCGGAGCGGGATAGAGGAGGAGAAAAGTCGACATGCTGGCAGTCGCACTCTCACCCCGGCGCAATGTCAGCAAGCCACGCAGTCGTTGCCGATCGATCGACGTATTCCGCATCGCTGGATCACGTTCGTGCATCATCGCTCGCTCAGCCGCATAACTGAGCATCACCGATACCGAATCTGGCACCACATTCCAGCTCGAGAACACCAATCGCTTGGTCATCCTCTCGAGTTGCGAATCGACATAGGCTCCGTGGCCGCGGTAGTAGGGAAGGGAAGGTGGCAACCAAAGCAGCCGCCAGGCGCCCTGATCAACTGTATCGGCCATCAGGGCTCGCAATCGGCCATTTCCCGGGTCGATTGCAGCATAGTCGTCGATCATTTCCCGATTCAGCAGCACATCACGGTCAAGCATTACGGCCAGATCGCGAGACCGTTCGGGATCGATTAGGTGATCTCGAAAGCGCTGCTTCAACTTGTATTCCGTCATGAAATTCAGCAGATAAGGCGCCGATTTCCAGTAGTCGGTAATCCCCTCACTGCCAATGAACTGACTGACTCTATCGGCTACGCAATAGGCCCGAATATCGGTCGCCGCAAGAGCAGCCGGCAACACCGTTGTGTCGCCTAACACTGGATCACCTGTTTTGGTTGATACCGGGCGCTCGGTCCGAACGATGATCTCCTTCAACCGGTCCTGAATCCGATCCCTCGTCTCCAGGATTGGTTCGATCCCCCGCTCCCGTTCCTGCAGCAAGCCCATCCGGAACGACCGCAAATCCTCTGCCAACGCATCCCGTTCCTCGACGCGTTGATGGAAAAGAAATCCAGCGGTGTTCAGGAAATCTGCGTAGTGATCCTCGTCCTGCTCGTCCCGGAGGGTGTACATCTTGTATGGCGTGGCGGAGAGCAGCAGAACCTTGCATTGCTCGTGTGTGAACAAGCGATGTGCCAGTAGCCGAACATCATCCAGATCTTCTGGATCCGGCGGCGCCAGCAATTCCCGAAACCGTTGGAACTCATCCATGATGACCAGATCTGGTTCGAGTGCATGCACACAACTTTGGGCCAATAGCTTCCGTAAATCCCGAATAACCCGTGTCGCTTCTGTGCGATCTGGCGTCGCCTGCATCGAAACAGCGCGCAACCGTTCCATAAGCTCCGGTCGAGCATGAAGGTCCTCGGAGAATCGATCAGCAAGGTGGGAATCAAGCGGCGTACCGGGCTTGCTGGAAACCCGCTTGGTTTGATGCACAGTCCACTCGAAGTTCTCCAGCTTCATATCGCCCCGGAGAACCTTCATGGTCCCTTTTGGCGGAAATGCTTGGCCGAGGGCATACTGGAGCAATCGATACAGCACCGCTCGTTCTGATCCAGTGCCTTTGCTGCTGGTCATACTGAAGCTCGTGCCGGGCGTGAACGAAATGAAATTCAGCCCCTTGTCACTGATCTGGTGAAACATCGTGGGCAACAGTGTCAGCCTGGTCGATTGGCTCAACGACTTGTCGTTGGTGACATTCAATCGTTGGATGTTCTGACCGGCAATCTCCGCATTTGAGCAGATGTAGACGACATCAATCCGTTTGATTCCTTGCTGTTGCAGATGATTGATTGCCTTGGCGATAACACCGCGCGCGATCAGCGTCTTCCCAAGCCCAACCTCATCTGCCACCAGAAACCGATCCGTCGGCCTGTCCGCCGTATACAGCTTGTGAAAGACATGCTCCACCGTCGTGCGCTGGAACGGCTTCAACGAACCCAGAACATCCCGTTCAATGGTTGGCCCATCGAATGCGTGCTCGGTCATGATGGATCTCCCAGTCCCATTGCGATCTGGATTGGATCCCAGACTACTGCCCATTCCTCGGGAATCACCGCCAGACTCTCAGGGCGACTCGCCAGACTGCTCATGATCTGACCGATATCGCGCAGCCGCTCCGGTTCTCGAGCGGCTGTCCGCAAAAGCGGCTCCAGAAGCGCAATCGATTCCATCCCGGCGCCAGTTCCCCAGGATCCGATTCCCTCGCCAGTGGGATCGAACGCGGCCATTGCTTCCTCGACCGATCCCATCAGCAGAAGCAAAAAGCGGATCAAGGTCGCTCGGTCGTTCAGCAATCCCGCCAGGACCGCATCTTCCCTGCCCGCCGGTGCTCCGATCAAATCAACTCGAACCACAAACGCAATCTGCGTTTTTCCCAATGCCAACGTGATCACAAACCAGGGAGTGACGCTTGGTTCAAACAACGTCACATCCGCGGCAATACCCTCCGCACTCACCTCAAGCGGCTGAGCATGTTCCCGGGATAGCGATAGCGGCCGAATCGTGGCTAAAACATCATCCAGATCGACCACTGTCAGCAGGTGGTTAACCGGTAATCCCAGCACATCCAACCGCCACCGATTGTCCTCAACTCGCTGACACTGTGCGGTCAACTTCAGACTCCCGATTGCCCGCCGTATCGCATCCAGATGTTGCTCAAGCAGTTCTTCGGGATCAGGGGGAAGTGGCCCTGCAGGCGGCGAATACGGCATCAGAATCCGACGTAATCGTCCACTCTGGATTTGTTGTGGAACCGGGATTCCCTCTATGACCGATGACACCCCTACTTTTCCCCAGGCGCCATCCATCTGGACAAGAAACTCGACATTGCCGTGGAATGCAGCGTCCGTTGCATTGGCCGATCCCGTCCAGAGACTGCTCTTCCAGGGTTGGCCATCTTCTCCGGTGTTGTCATAGATCACTGTCTTGGCATGCAGACCCTGAAGCCGTGTACCGATCCCAACCGCACCCTCTTCCACCTCCGAGTTGTGTGACTGGTCCTCTGGCAGATTTCCCGCATCCGGATCCAGTACCAGGCATTCGTTGATGGTTTGAGTCCCCGCCTGTCCGATCGCATCAAGCGCCTCGGCCCGGCTGATCACTGACGCATGCGTTGCTCCAACCGACAGCTGTTCCAGACAACCGCCTGTCACAAAAGGTGAGACGATCAACACACGAGACCGTGGCCTGGGGAACGGCCACCGCGTTTCGCCATCGTGCCCCAGCGGATGGAATCGGACCGTATCGAAACCGTCCGGCAAGCTCCACTCGGCACGGGCGAACTCGGCCACCAGTCCGCGAATCTCGGCTTGCCGCGCCTCCGGGACCAATCGGTCCCCCTCGGCCATGGCCAGCAGCGCTTCGCCAAACTCCCGCAGTTCCGGATACCGCTCGATCTCACCCGGAACCCCATCCAGCCGCAGCACCGTATCCCACGACCGATCAAATGTCAGATTCCGGCTAAGGCACAACATGCGCAGCACCGTCTCACCACCAGGAGCGCGATACCGGATGAACCACACCTTGGGATGAAACACCCGCGATGGTTGCCGGGGAGTGACCTGAAATACCGAGTCCTCCAGATACACCAGCAGCGATCGGTACTCAGCCGGCACGGCGATCTGCCCGGCCTGGCAGAAGAGCGTGATGTGCCTGGCATGCCGGCGCAACGCCTCCAGGGCCGCGATCGCATCCGCCGCCAGCGCCCCTTCTTCGTTCTGGCGATCGAACATGGCAAACGCAACCGGCGCCGTCATCAATGCCATCAGATCAAGCGAATATGTTGTCCCCACCGCGCAATCGAGGCTATACCCAACAGGAGGGCGCAGATTGTCGATCAGCAGCAGGCGATTGTCTGGCTCAAGCATCGCCCGCCTCCAGACCCGTCTGGATGTCTCGCAAAATGATCCGGGCATTGGCCCATCGGAAATCCAGCCTCCCGGCCCCGGACGCACCGGACCACTTCTCCAACACCCGGGGATTGCTCAATCTGGCCAAACTACCCTTCAGCCGACGTTCTCGCTGCGTGATCAGGAATACCAGCTGCGGATCGTCCCCCACCGTTTCAGGTGACTGAACTGCTCGCTGCATCCACGTGTCGCAAAAGAGCACCGCACCAGGCGAAACGCGCGGATGCATCTCCCGAATCCGCGCCCAATACCTTGTCCAATCCAGATCGGTCAGAGCATCGCCTTTGGACCGCATTTCCGCAGCCCATCGTCCCAGGGCATCGGTGTAGGTTTGCCGCCAGGCATCGCCGCGCGTCATGCCCAACTCGATCGCCTTGCGAGCCATCAGCAAGTTGTACGTCAAAGCCGCGCCGTGCATCACCAGCGAAAAGATCTCGGCATCCAGCACCACCCGATGCAGTTCGGGCGAGAGTCGATCCAGCCCATCCAGTTCCCAAACCGATCCGGATTGGCTGCTACCCGTCACGGTTCCCATCAACCATTCGGCCAGGATCGTATCCGGCGCCATGAACTGGATCCGTTCCGAGAAAACAGCCGCTTCTTTGGCCGTGAGATCAAAGTTCGTCGCCTGGAGCCAGCTTACTGAGGGCTCGGGCAAGGAAGGGAACCAATCGGGACGTTCCAGCTCAAGCAATTCCTCACTCTCACTCCGAACCGCCCGCCGCCGGCTTCCTGCGGACCGCCGATCGATCTGCGCGTGATACTGCTCGGTCGAAGCGTCCACCAGCCGGAATCCCAACCGTCGCAACCCGTTCCAGTACACCGCCGCCGGTAACCGTTTCAGCGCATCCCCGGCGTTGTACCCAATCACTCCGGCCAGTTCCTGCTCGCCACCGGCCTTCAGGCTCTTCACCAGTTGGTTCTGCATATCCCGCGCGCGATTGGCGGCTGGTGTTGCGGATGGCACCGTCGCCAACGTCTGGTAAATCCACGACAGGAAAAAGAAGTAGCGCGCCCGCGTCTGGATCGTGCTCGTGCCGGGGAACATGCGATCGGCGAAAGCATCCCGAATCTGCCCGATTCCAAGTTCGTCCAGTGTTCCCTTCTCGCGGAAGAGATCGACGACCTCGAGAATCTGGCGCCGGGTGCGATCATCAAAGTCCAGCCAGGCAAATGCAGACGACATCGTCCCCACCCCACAGGAAAAAGCAAACCGGATCGTGCGCCTAAATGTACGCGTTTCACCGACTCGAAGTCACAGCCGTCACACTAGTGCCAGACAAATTACCGGCACACTGAGGAGATACCTCGCCCATGGATCAGCGCAACGATCAAACCAAACACTCGGGTCTCTCGGCCACGTTTGCCCACTTCGCCAATCGCACCGCCACCACAGCTGGCAACTACCGCACATTCATCATCATGGTTGGCATCGTTCTTGCATGGGCATTGACCGGACCCATTTTTCATTTCTCCGAAACATGGCAGTTGGTGATCAATACCGGCACCACCATCATTACCTTCCTCATGGTCTTCCTGATTCAGAACACGCAAAATCGCGATTCTCTGGCTGTCCACCTGAAACTCGACGAAATCATCCGGGCCATTGCCGATGCCGATGACGACCTAATGGCGGCTGAAGATGAAACTGATGAGGAACTTGCTCTTCTGAAGGCCAAATACCGCCAACTGGCTGATCAGCAGCGCCTGCTTCGCGACAAGATCCAGACACTAAGCACAGTTACCCCTCTCGAGCACACCTGACCGGTAGCAACTGCTTCCCTGGCAAATCGGGAAAAGCTCCCCTTTCGGCCGGGATATCCCATCTCCAATGCTGGCTTTGGAGCACCAGGCTCCTTCGCATTGGGAAGGGAAATCAGTGAACAGACGCACATTGCTTTCGGCATCGGTGGGAGTTGCTGCAGTCTCCCTGATGGGTTCGCGGGTAAGCGCTCAAACACCCGCAGATGCATCCGACATCATCGCTATGGAACTCACCGATACGGCGATCATCCTGCCAGAGGAAATTGCCGCCGGGTTCTATCGGGTCACCAACACCAACACGGGCGCATCAACCGAATCCCATTCCGTCGTCGCCCGCCTTCCAGACGGTATGACGAAAGAAGAGTTCGATGTCATCTTTGCCGCAGATGACGATGCCGGCTTCGATTTTCTCCATGTTGATGGTCTCGGCTTCCCGGACTGGCCTGCCCCTAACGCCACCGTTTCCGGTTTCATTCAACTCACGCCGGGGCTTCACTTTGCCTTCGATCCCTTTGGTGCCCGCGGCCTAACCTACATGAACGTCACCGGAGACCTGCCGGCCGAATCCACTGCCGGTGAATCTGATCTCCAATTCACACTCGGCGAGATGGTGATCAATATGCCCAAGGGACCGATCCTTGCCGGCCAAGCCCGTTGGGAAATCAGCAACCTCGGTGCCCTGACGCATGAATTGGCCGTCCTGGCGGTCCCCACAGGATTCACATTCGATGACCTGATGGCGCTGCTGATGCTGGATGAAACCGCAACACCCACGCCGGATATGAAGGTGATCGATTACCAGCCACTCGCCGCGATTGGTCTGCTTGGCCCCGGCCGGACATCTGTCCTGGAGGTTGATCTTGCTCCGGCATCGCACTACATGGCGGTTTGCATGTTCCCTGATGATCAAGGCATGCCACATGCCATGACCGGCATGTACGCTTTCTTCGATATCGCCTGAACGCAACAATCGATATGCTGCGCACTACCCGATACAAGGTGGTGTACAGCCAACCCCAGTCCCGAAGGAACCACCCATGTCGCATGCTGCCCCACAGCCAAACCGAAATTGGCGACTGGATTGGGTGACATGGCTCTGGCTGGCGTTTCTGGTATTGGCAATCATTGTCGCGATCAAATGCTTGCCTGGCAGCCTGCGGAATACGCGTGATGGCGACGGGTTCAATCCGTCAGATGCCGCATCGCTGAATGCGGCATTGGCCAAAGTGAACCTCTCATTGCTTCGTGTTGGCCTGGTGCAGCTGAGCCTGACGGTCCTGTTGCAAGCCATCAGCATTGCTATTGGCTGGCTCTTACTTCGTTCTCCTGTTCGCAATCGCTTTACGATCCTGTTCGCATTTGTCATCGTCGCCACCATCGCCGCGACTTATCCGCCCGACATTCCGGATCTGCTTCCCGGTCAACCGGTGTGGCAAGCCCTAACCCTCGGCATCACGATGGCTTCAGTCATCGGACTCTTTATCCTCCCCCTGCTTTTCCCATCCGGCCGGTTTGCTGGTCGCTGGGTTATTCCGTGCATCGTTCTCGCCGGCAGCGCATCGTTCCTGCTCGAGCGTATTCCCCAACATCTTCTCAATCAGCCGGTAGTTGAAGCATTCAATATCAGCCTCGGACTCGTTGTCCTGGCAACCATTGCCGCCTCACTCGTCATCAACTTCCGCAAGGCACCCACGGAACGGGAACGCCAACAATTCAAATGGGTGGCCTTCGGAATGATCCTGAGCATTCCCGCATTCTTCCTGGGCGATTTCATGTTGCGTCACATCGGTCCGGGGGCGTTTGGAATCAGCTGCCTCTTCGGATTCACGCTGCTTATGCCGCTCGCGTTCTTTATCCCCACACTTGCGATTGGCATTTCCATCCTGCGCTACCAGCTCTTTGATATCGATCTCGTCCTTTCGCAGACGCTCATCTGGATCACTCTCAGTACCAGTGTGACCGCCGCCTATGTCGCGATTGTCCTTGGCATCGGTCACCTGCTCGGCGAGAACTTCTCCCTCGTCCTCTCGGTGCTGACAACCGGGCTTGTCGCAATCGCGTTTCAGCCAGCCTCCGTTCGGATTCGTGTTTTGGTTCGTCGCCTGGTGTACGGTGCGCGCGATGAGCCGTACACCGCCATGGCCAAGCTCGGCTCGCGCATCGAATCGACCTCATCGAGCGAAGATCTCCTTCCCGCGATTGTCCGCACCATGGTCGAGGCGCTCTCGCTTCCCTACGCGGCTCTGTTCCTCGATAGCCCATCCGGCCCGCAACTTGCTGCCACCGCGGGTATCCCCACGACCTTTGCGCTCAATCTCCCGCTCACCCACGGTGGGCGCCAGATTGGCACCCTTGCTGTTGGCGAACGGGGACCCGGCTCCACCTTCAATCAGTCCGATCGCGCGCTCCTCGAAAATCTCGCCCGCCAGATCGGCGTGGCTGCCACGACCGTCTCGCTAACGAACGCGCTGCAGCAATCGCGCGAGCGGATCGTTATCGCCCGGGAAGAAGAGCGTCGTCGTCTGCGCCGTGATCTGCACGATGGCCTTGGTGCGCACCTTGCCGGCCTCATCATGCAAACCGGCTCCCTCCGGTCCACCATGCATCGCGATCTCGCCGCAGCCGATACCGAGATCGATCAGTTCCGTATCGAATTGCGCCAGGCCATCCAGGATGTTCGGCGTCTTGTCGCTGGCTTGCGACCTCCTTCGCTCGATGAATTGGGACTGATCGGTGCGATGCAGGAACGCCTTCAGCGGTTCGACACTGGTGGGATAGATGCGGCAGAGCTGGGCATGCGTGTTACGTTTCGGCCACCAGCTTCCTTACCACCCTTGAGTGCCGCCGCCGAAGTTGCCCTGTTCCGAATCGCTGAAGAAGCAATGACGAATGTCGTCAAACACGCCCAGGCAACCGAGACAATCGTGAGTCTGCGGATCACGGACGGCACCATCGAACTGCGTATTCACGACAATGGCATCGGTATGACGGCGGTTTCCAGCGACGGTATTGGACTTGGGTCGATGCAGAATCGGGCCGAGGAACTGGGCGGAACCGTAACCATTACCAATAATGCTCCCGAATCAGGCACGACCGTGACTGCCCATATCCCATACACGGGCTTGCCGGTATGACTCTGCCTGACAAGATCCGCGTCCTGATCGCCGAGGACCACCCGCTCTACCGCAAAGGATTGCGGGATCTGATTCAAGCTGATTCGGAGTTCGCGCTCGTTGGCGAAGTCACTGATGGGGAAGCAGTGGTAGCAGCCGCGCTCGAAACAGAGCCCGACTTGATCCTGATGGATTTGCAGATGCCGGGTAGAAGCGGGATCGTCGCTACCCGCGAGATCATGTCTGCGCTTCCATCAACGCGCATTTTGGTGATCACCTTGTTTGAGGATGATGACTCTGTTTTTTCGGCTCTCCGTGCCGGCGCCAGAGGCTACGTGCTTAAGGATGCAGATGAAGGCGAACTCCTGCGTGCAATTCACGCGATCGCCAACGGTGACTCTCTCTTCAGCCCCAGTATCGCCAATCGTGTTCTGGCCTTCTTTGCAGCCAGCAGGCCTGTCGCTCCCGAAATCTTCCCCAGCCTGACGGACCGTGAGCGCGACATCCTCGCCCTGTTGGCCAGGGGTCGCTCCAATCCCCAGATTGCCGCGGAGCTGTTTCTCAGCCCCAAGACAATTGCCAATAACCTGACCAATATCTTCAGCAAGCTGCAGGTTGCTGATCGGAGCGAGGCGCTCATCAGAGCCAGAGATGCAGGACTACATCAGTAGTCCCTAGTCCCTAGTCCCTAGTGCCAAGCCTGGTGCTTGCCAGCGCTTAGCGCATCGACAATTTGTCGTCTTCCGTCTTCCGTCTTCCGTCTTCCGTCTTCCGTCTTCCGCCTTCCGCCTTCGCTTGCGACGGAAATCGCCCATTCCATACGATCCTGTATGCATGAAGACGCCATCGACCCAATGCAACGGATCTTGATCGTATGGCTGCCGGTCATCTCCACCACCCGAATACCAACGCTGACCCCGACACCGCGCGTGAAATCGGCCAGATTTTCGATCGCACCTTGCCACGGGTCTATGGCTACATCCTGATTCGTGTTTCTGGCCACACCCCAACTGCCGAAGACCTGACCAGCGAAACCTATCTTGCTTTCACAGCCAGCTGGCCAGCCCGGCGTGATGTTATTCCCGATCCGCTTGCCTGGCTTCTGACTATCGCCCGCAACAAAGTGATCGATTACTACCGATCCCAATCCTCCCGCCCAGTCAACCTCACCGATTGGAACACGCTTCCCGAACCTGCTCCTGAAGTAGATGCCGATCTCGCCCGTATCGCCGATCAGGACGAGCTCTATCGACTTATTGCCCCGCTCAATCCCGAAGCTCGCATCGTCCTGCTGCTTCGCTACCTCGATGGCTTTCCCGTGCGAGAGATTGCCGACCTGCTTGGCAAGAGCGAACACGCGATCGAATCAATCCTCGCCCGTGCCAAACGCGCAATCAGAACCGCTGTCCAAGCCCAGGAGACCGACCGATGACCACGCCGCTTGCCCACCTCGAAACCGAAATCCAGCCATCGGCCAGCTTTGCCGCAAATTTGCGCAACCGCCTACTTCGTGAAAGCGCAATACCTGCGGCCCGAAATTCCTTCTACGAACACGAATACGTTCGCTTCATCACGCGACGCCGTCTGCTCGATCTCGCTGCAGTTGCCTTGTTGCTCCTGACCACCATTGCCGGCCTGATCCGTGTTGCCGGACCCGCGTCCAACTCCGCCACCCCGACATCGATCGCGGCCCCAACCACCCCGATCGACACGGTTCAGCAGGGAGGCACCGCCGCCCAGGACAACCAGTACCCCGGCCCGGCCCCCACCACCGGCACCGCCGAAATCACCTGGACCATCCCTCGCGAAATCTCGACAACGGCAATGCGCTCATTCGTAAGCGGAAACACGTACTTCGCTCAGCAAATGAACGCACCTGACGGTTTTACGGGATACATCTCCGCGTACGACATCAGAACCGGGAAGATGCTTTGGCGCACCACTACGGTTGGCCTCGTTCCATTTGCCATTTCCGAGGTTGGAGTCGTTACCGCCGTGCCGGTTGACGAATCAAACAAAACAATGGCTTTGGCCATTCTTGATCCATCCACGGGTGACCTGGTCTGGCAAAGTCAGGACATAGTCGACTTTGCCGGAGCAACGTCCACGCCCGCACTGATCATCGATGGCACAGTTGCGTACTTTGCACCGTCCTCTGGCCGACTGATCGCCGTGGATCTCGTGGCGCGTTCAACCCGATGGAACTTCACCTGGGTTTCACCCTCGCAATCCACACCAGCCGAAGCCACCCCAACTTGCTCGGAGAAAGGCGCGACCGAGGCGTGTTTTGCCAATACCTCCATTCCGATTTATCTCGCCAGCCACGGCGACACGGTCTATGTGGCCGAACAGGCATCAATGGTCGTGTATGCCGTCGAATCAACGACTGGCCACGAGCGCTGGAAATCTGACCTCACGGTTCCAACCAACGACCAGAATTACATCGCGCAGCTAATGGCACTCGATTCCGGGGTGGCCGTCCGCACAAGCTGGAGCCTTCAGTCCGGGGGCGAAATCGCTCCAACCGTCACATTCCTGGCAGCAGTGAACGGTGAAGCACGCTGGACAAACAACAGCCTGTCCGGTTCTCCACTGGTTTCAGACGGCAGATTCGTTTTTGCGGCCATGTTGATCGATCAGATTCCTTACATCGCATCGATTGATTCCGACGATGGAACAATCGGATGGACCTATCGAACAAACGGGTCCCAGCTTGGGTTCATGTCATCGTCCGGCGATCTGGTCCTCTCGACGTATCCGAACGGATCAATGATTGGACTCGATCCCCAGACACAGCAGATCACGTGGACAGTCGATCCAGGCGAAACTGATTGCTTCTTCACACTGCCCGGCAATGGAACCAACCAATACATCTGCAAGAACTGGAACGCTGAAGCATTTGTCATCGCGGTCAATCCAACTCCGCCGGTCGCCACCGTCCAGCAGGGAGGCACCGCCGCCCAGGACAACCAGTACCCCGGCCCGGCCCCCACCTCCGGCACTGCCGAAACCGTCTGGACCGTGCCTGGAGCTGCCGCCAGCTTCATCTACCCGTCGCTCATTGCCGGAGACACGCTCTACACCCGCATCGCCCCGCTCGACGATTCCGGCACGGCTACCATGCAGGCCTGGGACATCGCCGGCAAGTCCCTCCTCTGGGAGGCCACCGTCACCGATGCTGTCCCCTTCGCCATAACCGATGCCGGCGTCGTCACAGCTATTCCAGCCGGCGAATCCAATGACGGCAGCGACGCAGTCAATCCGTTCACCATTGCCCTGCTCGATCGCGCCGATGGTCAGATCCTCTGGACCTCGCCCGACACCTTCCACACCGGTCCGACCCCAACCCCCCTCACCCTTTCAGTCACCGCCGACACCATCTATCTGACTACGGGCAATGGCCACCTCGCCGCCCTCAACCTTCAGAACGGCACCCAACGCTGGACCTATGACTGGGACACTGCCGTCAATCCCAGACTGGAGGATGGTTTCTGCACACCGAATGAAACTACTGCAGACCAGTGCACAGATCGATCCGTGTGGGCTCCGTTTGTTGCCATTCAAAGCGATAGCGTCTACATCTCAGATCAACGTTCATTCCGGTTGATCGCCCTGGATGCAGCGAATGGAACCCTCCGCTGGAACATCGATATTCTCGATACCATCCCGGGTGCCGAATTCCTCACTCCTGTTGTGGCACTGGATTCCGGAGTCGCGGTGATGGCCGGTCATTTTGGAGCGACGCTTGATTCGTACGAGCCAACGCTGGCGATCTTCTCGTCTGAATCAGGTGAACTGGTCTGGCAAACACAGGAAACGACAGGTGCTCCATTTGCCTCAGACGGAACGACGCTCTTCCTGAGTATCGCGAGTGACCAGGGTACGTTCGTGTCTGCTCTGGACGGCGCTACCGGAACGAAACGTTGGCAATCGACGGTTTCGGGAGCAGTCGCGGCCTACTATCCCGAGTCGGATCAAATCGCTGTTTGGAGCGAGGCTACGCTACCTGTTGGTCTGGATGCTCGCACAGGAGAGCAGACGTGGACACTCGATTCTGGACTGACCGATTGCTCCCTCGGCTTCATGGCGACAGGTGACGGCCTGTATCTCTGTTACCGCTACGACAACAGCCCATCCATTATCGAAATCATCCCGGAGGTGGTCGCCAGTCCAGGAGCGCCGTGACGGGAGCGGAAAGGGTCACGTCGCCACGCATCCAATAGCCCGGACGCTCGTGAAACCGCCCTCATCGGAACGACTGGTATGCATGGTTCTCTATTCGCAGAGGAACTGCACTGCCGAATCCAGCGCCGCATCGCTCGCGGTGATCCCGGCATGGTCCAGTCCGTCCCGCACGGAGAGATGGATCGCATCGCCAGCTGCCTGATCCAGTGCGAGCAGATCACGACGAAACGCTGCTGCGTGCGCCGCCGGAATGTGGTGATCCGCACTGCCCAGTTCAAACAGTATCGG
>JAPXRQ010000034.1:0-22212 GCA_033813515.1 Thermomicrobiales bacterium | reverse complement strand
ATCACGGCGGCGGTGATGATGATGGCGGCGGCGACGACAACGGTGGTCACGGCGGCGACGATGGTGGTGGCGACGATAACAGCGGCTCCGGTGGCGGTGGCTCTGACGATAGCGGCGGCGACGACAAGGGCGGCAGCGATAACAGTGGGTCAGGCGGCGGTGGCGGTTCCGATGACAGCGGTGGGCACGGCAGTGACGACGGGGGCAGCGACTGAGCGGCACCCGGATGGGTGGTTGATCGGGACCTTTGCCCCGCCCGCGTCTGGGCTGGCTCGGTGAGAAGACTCACATATCACTCTCACATTCATCTCACGGTCATTTCCTAATCTCCTTTAAGAAGGCAACGGTGGTCGTTGCACGAACTCTGAAAAGCCGAGGTGGCCCACGATGATGCAGAAACTCTTGACCCTGACCCGTATGGGCGTCGCTTTTTCCTGGGCGCTCGCGATCGCCGCTGGCTGGGGCGCCATTTCCCACGCCGATGCATCTGCTGCGCCTGCGGCTCGTAACGCCTTCCCCTCCAGTGCGCTTCACCTCAAGGGTGGCGATGACGACAGCTCCGATGACAACAGCGGCAATGGTGGCGATGACTCTTCGGGGCACGATGGCACCGATGACAATGGCGGCCAGGACGATGGCAACAGCGGCCCCGGCGGTGGAGACGATTCCGGCCACGATGTGAACGACGACAACGGCGGCCAGGGCGAAGACGATGGTGGTCAGGGCACGGACGATGGCGCCGATCATGACGTCAACGACGACAACGGTGGCCACGGCGAAGACGATGGCGGCCAGGGCACGGACGATGGCGCCGATCATGACGTCAACGACGACAACGGTGGCGATCGCCCGGACGGCACGAGCGATGACGGACCGGATCACGACATCAATGACGATAACGGTGGAGATCGCCCCGAAGGCACATCGGACGACGGCGCCGATCACGACGTGAATGACGACAACGGTGGAGATCGCGACGATTCCAGCACCGATGACGGCGTGAATCACGATTTGAACGATGACAACGGCGGTTCAACCGACGACAACAGCGACTCGACCGACGACAACAGTGGCTCAGGCAAGCATGGCGATCGCCTGCTTGTTGATACCGATGGCGACGGTGTGTTCGACCTGGTGCGCGGTCTCAAATCCTGCGAAGGCCGCTAGAACGCCAAACGCATTCGAACAGCAACAGGGCCGGCGCTTGCCGGCCCTGTCTTTTGTTTCCCGGGCTACAGACCGCAGGCTGCGGCGCCGGGTCATGGCCCACTTTCCCCAGCCTGTTCTGAGCGTTCTCTCATCCAAATCTCACGATTTCGACGTAGGCCTGTGTCACGGTTATGCATGGAGGCACTTCCGTGTCTTGAGATTCGTCAATGGCTGGCGAGTCTCGTCCTTCTCGGACACTACGGAACCACTGATGCAGGATGGAGGCAGCATGGTTCAGAAGATTTCAGGAATTGGTCGCCTGGGTGTGGTGATCGCAATTGCTCTGATGTTGGTCAGCGGACTTGGTCTGGCCATTCAGCGCGATGCGGTCGCCGCCCCATTGAGCAATTCCGCAAAGAGTGTCACTGCCAAATTCCATGGCGGCGACAAGGATGGCGATCGGGACGGTGACCGTGACGGTCGCGGCGGTGATCGGGATGGCGACCATGGCAATGGCGGTGGTCGCGATAACGATCCGGGCTCCGATGGCAATGGCGGGAACTGGGGCAATGATGACCCCGGGAACGGCAACGGCACGTGGGACGACGATCACGATGGCCACGATGGCAAGAAGGATCGAGACGACCACGATGGCGGCAAGAAGGATCGGGATCCGGACGATAACGATCACGACGGCCACCACAAGAAGACCAAGACGCCGACCGTAGAGCCGACGCTTGAGCCAACCATGGTCCCAACGGAGGAGCCGACTCTGGCCCCGACCGAGGAGCCGACCCTGGCCCCGACTGAAGTCCCGACAGAGACGGCTACCCTCGAGCCGACTGTTGAGCCGACAGCAACGGCCACCGCAACTGAAGAAGCGACCGGTCAGATCATCGTGATTTTCGAGCGCGGTGAACTGAAGATCGACTTCGAA
Organism: Thermomicrobiales bacterium; assembly: GCA_033813515.1. Taxonomy (GTDB): domain Bacteria; phylum Chloroflexota; class Chloroflexia; order Thermomicrobiales; family UBA6265; genus DASQCG01. The sequence continues at coordinate 20,126 of JAPXRQ010000034.1, read as the reverse complement.
GGTGATGGTGTCTTCGATCTTGTGATCCGCTTCCCTGGCTGGGGATGGGGACGCCGCTAAACCAGCGGTGATCTAACACCAACAGAGAACGGGCCGGGTCTTCGGGACCGGCCCGTTCTGCATGTTGAAGGTCGAAGGTCGAAGGTCGCAGGTTGAAGGTTAGGTGACGGTCTGGTCGCTAGAGCAAATGCTCGAGGCACAGGTTCAATCGACATGCCAACATGCGACCTTCAACATTCAACATTCGACTTATTACTGCTGCGCGAGGCGCTTTCGCTCTTTGGCGCGGTCGTTGTCGTCGAGGAGTCGTTTGCGCAGGCGCCAGGACTTGGGTGTGACCTCCAACAGTTCGTCGTCGGCCAGGAAGTCCAGACTCTGTTCCAGGCTCAGTTTGACGGCCGGAACCAGTCTGATTCCGATATCGGAGTTGCTGGCGCGCATATTGGTCAGTTTCTTGGCCCGGCAAATGTTGACGACCAGATCGCCCTGGCGGGGCTGCTGGCCGACGATCTGCCCGGCATAGACCTCTTCGCCTGGCTCGGAGAAGGTGATTCCGCGCTCCTGGGCATTGGCCACACCGTGCGCAAGGACCGTTCCGCCTTCACTCGCAACCAGGGCTCCGGTGCGATTGTTCGGGATGTTTCCCAACCACGGCTCGTACCCGATCAGGCGCGAACCCATGACGGCATTGCCCTTGGTCGCGGTCAGGAAGGCATTCCGGAGACCGATCAATCCGCGCGTGGGAATCGCGAACTCGAGCCGAACACTGCCACGGCCGTCGTTGACCATGTCGGCCATTCGGGCCCGGCGCGTGCCAACAAGATCCATGATCACGCCAACCGAATCCTCGACGGTATCGATGACGAGATTCTCGATCGGTTCGACCGTGACGCCATCGACTTCGCGGGTGATGACCTCCGGCCGTGAGACCTGGAACTCGTAGCCCTCGCGGCGCATGGTCTCGATCAGAACCGAGAGGTGCAGTTCCCCGCGACCGGAAACGGCGAAGACATCGGCCTGATCGGTCGGCTCCACGCGCAGGGAGAGGTTGGTCTCCAGTTCGCGATAGAGTCGTTCGCGCAGCTGCCGGGATGTCGAGTAGGTCGCTTCCTTACCCGCAAACGGCGAGGTATTCACGCCGAAGGTCAGCTTCAGCGTCGGCTCCTCGATCTCGATGGTCGGGAGCGGCTCGGGCGTTGCGGGATCGGTCAATGTCGCGCCGATACGGGCGTCGGCGAAACCGGCGAGGGCAACGATATCGCCGGCAATAGCGGAATCGACTTTGCGCTTGCCGAGTCCGTCGAATGTCCAGAGATCTGAAATGCGCTGCCTGGTCTCGGCGCCATCAGGGGCGATGTGGGTGACAACTTCGCCCGTGCGGATTGTGCCCCGATGGACGCGTCCGATGGCAATACGGCCGCGGTGGCTGTCGTAATCGAGCGAACCGATCAGCATCTGCAGCGGCGCCTCGGGATCGGTGGTCGGCGCCGGAATGTGATCGACGATGGTGTCGAGCAGCGGTCGGAGGTCGGACTGAAGATCGTCCTCGGCAAAGCCGGACTTGCCCTGCTTGGCGATGGCGTAAATCACCGGGAACTCGAGTTGGTCAGGATCGGTAGCCAGATCGAGGAAGAGATCATGCGTCAGTTCGATGACTTCGGCGCAACGGGCGGCCGGGCGATCGATCTTGTTGACGACGACGATTGGCTTGAGGCCAAGGGCGAGGGCGCGCTGGAGCACGGTGCGCGTCTGCGGCATCGGGCCTTCGACTGCATCGACCAGGAGCAGGCAGCCATCGGCCATGTTCAGGACGCGCTCGACCTCGCCGCCAAAATCGGCGTGACCAGGGGTGTCGATGATATTGATCTTGATATCGCGGTAGGTGATGGCCATGTTTTTGGCCAGGATGGTGATTCCCCGCTCGCGCTCGAGATCGTTGGAATCGGCGATCAACTCGCCTGCAGCATCGGGATCGCGAAAGATGTGGGACTGCTTGAGCAGGCCATCGACCAGTGTCGTTTTACCGTGGTCAACGTGGGCAATGATTGCGACATTGCGCAGTTGGGCAGCCGTTATGGGCGCGGCTGTCGCCGTCTGGGTATCCATGGTTCTCTCGGTGTTATGCCGGGGCGGGACAAGGGACGACCCGAGCGGCCTCGCCCGGGTCTGCGCCTGTTAGTTTACCACGTTCCCGTTATGGCAACCTGTTTAGGAAACAAGAAATCCGCCATCGGCGCACAGGACATGGCCGCAGACGTAGGCAGAGTCCGGGGACAGGAGCCAGCAGACGATGGCCGCCAGTTCCTCGGGGCGTCCCATGCGCTGGAGCGGGAGTGTTTTGGCAACAGCCGGCATATCGGTCAGGACCGAGTTCAACATCTCGGTCACCACACGGCCTGGCGCGACGGCATTGATCCTGATCCCTTGTGGGGCGTATTCGAGCGCGACTGATTTGGTCAGGGTGACGGCAGCCGCTTTCGAGGCGTTGTAGAGCGCCAATCCGGTATAGGGATTGCGGTAGGCACTGACACTGGTGTTGTTGACCAGGGTTCCGCCGCCACTGGCCAGCATCGCCGGAATCTGAAATCGGAAGCAGTGAGCCAGAAAGCGAACATTGGTGTCGAAGACGCGGTCGTAGGTCTCGTCCGATTGCTCGTGGATCAGTGCCCGCGGTTCCTGGTAGCCGGCGTTGTTGAAAACTGCGTCCAGGCTCCCGAACCGATTTACCACCGTGGACACGGCGGCCTCTACATCTGCTTCGACCGTGACATCGGCCGGGACAAACATTGCCTCAACACCCAATTCGGCAATCTGTCTGGCGACGTGAGATCCTGTGGCCGCATCCCGGCCAGTTACGACGACTGCGCGGGCACCCTCCTCGGCCATGCGGATGGCTGTTGCTGCTCCGATGCCCCGGGTGCCGCCCATCACCAGGCAGATCCTGTCTCGCAGGCGACCGGCAGGCGGCGTCGATGGCGGCGGACCGGCAAGCGCGCTGATCTGGTCATCGGTGAGGGGTGGCTTTTCAGTCATGCGGCAAATCCGGCGGGTGCGTGAAGCCTGGTCTGCCGTGGACTGTACCCGATCAGGGAGCGGCAGTGAGTTCTGCCACGGATTCCACGCGAACGACACCCTCGATCCGATTCGAAAGCGCCTTATCGAACGAGAAGATGTGCTTGTGCTCGGTGGCCGCCGTCAGCGCCAGGTGAAAAGCATCGGCGAACGAGATTGCACCGGTCGTCGACCACAACGCGCTCGCTGCTATCAACTCGGAGCGATTGGGAATCAATATTCCTGTGTAACCAAGAACCGCCCTGATACTTGTGACAACTGCGATTTTGGAAATGTCTCCAAATTTCGTCAGTACATAGGCAAGTTCGAAAAGGACGGTCGGATGGGTCTCGGCCACAATGGTTCCATCGACAATCTTCTCGAGGACACCCAGCGCCGCCCGTTCATGTTCTGACCCGGCATCCAAGAAAAGTCGTGCGAAGAAATTGGTGTCCAGGAAGACGGCCGGATCGTTCACGAATTGAACTGCTTTTGTCCCCACTCTTCCGCGATCGCTTCGGCTATTACCTTATCTTCTTCGTGTGGGGTCAAAGGCTCTTTTCCTTTGACATAGAAGGCCAGACTGCCGGGAAGAAGTCTGGCGAGACGCAACTCCAACTCGCCCTGCCGTTCACGTGCCAATTCATCTCCGGGATCAACGCGGACAAGCTCATTGGCGTGATACAACGCCTCCGTCACTGTCTGGATCTCAATCTCCAGCAACTCCTGCGAATCGCGATCAGATTGACCGGGGTCCAACGAGTTTCGTAATGCCATCGGCAGTTCCTGCTCCTCAATTGGTTCATTATCCGGGATCGGTCAATGCCGTATTCCGCGACCCGTCAATGTTTGAACTCGATCTCTGGCAGGCGGTCGTCGAGCCAGCGCGGTAGCCACCAGGTTCGCTCCCCAAGCAGCGCCAGAATCGCCGGCATCAGGATCATGCGGATCAATGTGGCATCGAGCAGCACCGCGAACGCCAGTGTGATACCCAGTTCGGTGGGAGGGATCGGACCGGTCACGCCGAAGGCAATGAAGACAACGATCATGATGGCTGCCGCGTTCGTGATTGGCTTGGCTGTCCGCGTGATCCCGTCCCGGGCCGCCTCGATCGTTGACGCACCCTGCTGAAAACGTTCACGAATTGCTGCCAGCAGGAAGAGCTGGTAATCCATCGAGAGGCCAAACAGCAGCGCAAAGAAGAAGATCGGCGCCCAGGCATCCACGAATCCCTGCGACTCGATGTGCAGCAACGACGTCCCATAGCCATGCTGGAACACGATGGTCGCGAAACCGAACGCGGCAGCCACACTGGCCAGGTTCAACGCGACTGACACCACGCCGATCAGCACGCTCCGGAAGATAACCAGCAACATCAGGAACGCACCGATCATGATGATGGCAACAGCCCACGGTGCGCGCTCAGTCAGGACCGCGGTCAGATCGTGCTGTTGACCGGCAGGCCCCCCAACCAGGGCGGATGGGGCATCGTGCGCAAGTTCGGCGCGGAGATGAGCAACCAGTTCCATTGTCGCGGTGGAACTGACACCCTCAGTCGGCGTGACCTGAATCACCACCCGGCCAGCGTCATTGGGCCGGGTGACCACGGCAACCGCCAGAACATCCGGCACATCCCGCGCGGTCTTAACCACTGTCTCCGCCTCGGCCGCATCTACGGTCACATAGAGTGGCGCGGCCGCACCCGGTCCTAACGCGGCAGTGAGCAACTCGTACCCGTCCCGGCTGGAGTGCCCTTCGTCGACCACCCGGGCATCCGGCATTCCCAAACGCATTCCAAGGGCGGGAATGAGCAGTGCGCCGAGAATCAGGGCACCAGCCAACACCGCCAGACCGGGTCGGCGAAAGGCGAAATTGATCTGTCGGTCGCGCAATGACGCGCCGGCGTTTGCAGGTGCCTCTCCCTGACCGCCAGATCGCGTTGCCAGAACGCGGTCTCCGAGCAGCAGCAAGACGGCTGGGAGCAAGGTCAATGACGCGACCGCAACGGCAGTCACCGACAGAATCATCCCAATCGCCATCGAGCGAAAGACATTGACGGGAACGATGAACACCACTGCCAGCGAAAAGATGACGCTAAGTGCAGAGAGCAAGACGGCAAACCCGGCCGTTGAAAGCGCGTTCTCGATCGCTTCGGCAGACGACCGTCCCTGCCAGCGCTCCTCGCGGTACCGGGAAACGATGAACAGGCTGTAGTCGATCCCGACTGCCAATCCAATCATCATCGAGAAGTTCATCGCCCAGACAGAGACCGGCATGGTCACCCCGAGCAGGTACAGCGTGCCGAATCCAAACGCGATTCCGGCAACTGCCAGCAGGAGCGGAAGTCCGGCCGCCATCGCCGAACCAAAGGCGAGGAAGAGCAGGATCAGGCTGGGGACACCAGACAGCAACTCGGCCCGGTGCAATGCCGCCTCGTTGGTCTCATTGAAATCGGACCACATCGGCCATTCGCCCGTGACGGCGATCGTCGCTCCTGGTATCGCCAGATCGTCGACAAATGCAATCAGGTCGCCAGCGGCTTCCGGAAGGTCTGCATCCTCTGATCCGGCCAGTTTCACAGGAACAAGTACGGTCTGACCATCTGCCGAGATGAAGCCGGAGGGATCTTCGAGCGTCAGCGGATCGAACATCACCGATCCGCCCGGAACGGACGCGAGACTGCTGATGACGGCGGCGTAGGTTGCATCGCCATCGGCAAGCGGATGGTCCAGCTGCACCACGACCATTGCCGCCTCTGCCGGAAATGTCGGGAACTGGGCCCGCAGTTCATTGCGGACAGCATCGGATTCCGAGCCAGTCACATCCCAGCCGGCGCCGGAGAGGACACCGGTCAAGGTCACCGCCAACGGCGCAGCGAGAACGGTCAGGATCAGCCAAACGGCGACGACGGCCTTGCGATGGGCCGATACGAAGCGGCCAACCTTGCCGAGCGGATGGATCTCGCGCACGGGTGCATGGTGGGCTTCCGGCGACAGCGATGCAGAAATTTCGGACATGGTTCTCCCACAACCAATCGCCTGGCGATTGGCCAACCTCACACCTGGCCGACAAGCTCTGTCAGTCAGTCATCTCCACACGATTCCTGGTGCGTGTGTCTACGTCGCAGAATCCAGGGCGCGAACAACCCGGCGCAATCTCGCCTCAGCTTCATGAGCGATCGACATGAGTTCGGGGCGATCTCCCGCCATTCCCAACATCTGCAGTGGATCGGCAACGCTGATCTGGCTGCCGCCATCCACCTCTGCCACGACGACATTGCAGGGCAGGAGCATGCCGAGATCGGGCTCGATCGAAAGCGCGCGATGGGCAAGATGCGGGTTACATGCGCCAAGGATGATGTAGGGCGGAACTTCGACTTCGATCTTGTTGCGCAGTGTCTGTTGCACATCGATCGTGGTGAGCACACCGAATCCTTCGGTCTTCAGTGCCGCCGTGACCAGCTCGACCGCGTTGGGCACCGGGAGCGGAAGGGTGATGCCAAATCCCAATGCAGCTGTCCGGGTGGGTTCCTGAATCGTCGACATGGCGCTCTCCTATCGTCCTGCTCGCACAACTGCCTGCACAGCCTGGGCCACAGCATCCTCGGCCGAAGCAAACTGATCGGGATGGCGCAGGCAGTGAAGGGCATAGACCTCGAGCATCTGACCGCTCAGTCCATTGATCGCGGCCTTCATCGAGGCAATCTGGTCGAGGATCTGCACACAATCGCGGTTCTCGTCGATCATGGCCTGGAGTCCACGAGCCTGACCTTCGATGCGCTTGAGTCGATTGATGATCTTTGCGCGATCGGTATCGGGCAACGATTGGATTCCGGTCATGACGCCTCCTGACACGCTCCGTTTCATGTCTGGATAATAGGGTACCCCCCTATCCTTTGTCAACATCGTGGAGAACCCCGGACTGACTTGCCTGGATACGCCTGGGAGCGACATTGCTCCAGGACTGACCAATCAGTTCCTGTAAGTCGGCCAGGCCAATATCCGCGAACCGAACCCTCACCCAGCCAGCGCTTCCGAAGTAGCCGCGGTGCGGTTGATACGTCTCAGGGTTCGTGGCAGCAAGCACCTCAGCTGCCGGTTGATCGAGCTTGAGCGTCACGCGATCGGGCACGGTGAACGCCATGAACACCTTGGTGCTAACCCGATAGTCGGTCTGTCCCCAGGCCAAACCGGTTTCAACCTGAGGCATGGCCAATGCACATTGGATCGCTTCGTCTCTGGTTGCCATTGCCCTGCCCTGTCTCGTTCCCGGTGACCAACCTGGGCTCGATCAGACAATCTCACCGGAATCGCCGGGCCCAGCCGTCGCACTGCACCACGATTCGCGAATGAGGTCACGCAGCTGGCCGGGCTCCATACCGTCAAGATACACGCGCAGGGGAACCATCGCCGAGGGATCGGCAGATCCTTCGCGTCCGAATCTGTTCGAATCACATTGCACCAATTCGTCGACTCGTCCGCCCGCAAGATAGACCGTAATCGCCGTGGGTGATGTGCATCGGAGAAAGCACACGTCGGTCCGGAGGATGGCGCCGTCACGCTCCCCGGGTCGTGTATCCGGCAGAGTCAGCGCAAACGCCAGCGGATCCAGCGGCGACCGGGACCCGTCCAGATAGGCCGGATTGGAGAGCGAGGAGTCTATGAACCTGGCAACGATCGGTCCGAGTCTCATCTTCGGGTGCCAGCTCAACAGATGGATCACAACCGACACCAATGGCATCGCGTCCACCAAGGTGGTGAATGGCTCAATCGTGTGCGCAAACCGGGGAGAGACCTATCCGCAGAATTACGGTATTTCGCAGTTGTCGAGCATGGATGCGGGATGAATCCGGGACGATTTGACAGCACGGAGTTCATCAGACCTCCATGTTCGATCTCCTATAATCGAATCGGCTTGCCCGGTTGGGCACCGACATACGGCGATGCACACGTCGCCGATCATCGAAAGGACTACCTGATGAGCACACTGGTTGCAGTGGTCTACGACTCGGAAGAAATCGCCAAGAATGCACTGGCCGAGCTCGGAAACCTTCAGAAGCAGAAGTTGATCTCCCTCGAAGATGCCGTCATTGCCACCAATCAGGATGGCAAGATCAAGCTCGATCAGGGACTGAACCTGACCGGGGCCGGGGCCCTGGGTGGCGCGTTTTGGGGTGGTCTGGTCGGCCTCATCTTCCTCATGCCGTTGGCCGGTATGGCCATTGGAGCGGCGACCGGCGCCATCACCGGCAAGCTGACCGACTATGGCATCGATGACAGCTTCGTCAAGGAGCTGGCCACCAAGGTCGAGCCGGGCAAGGCAGCCCTCTTCACGCTGATCCGCGATTCCACCCCGGACAAGGTTATCGAGCAGATGAAGCAGTTCGGCGGCCACATCCTGCAGAGCAATCTCTCCAACGAGGATGAGGCCAAGCTGCAGGCGGCTCTGAACGGCGCCTAAACCACCACCAGTCTCAACAGAAGCGCGTCGGAGTCCAATCCGGCGCGTTTTTTGTGGCCGGCGATGTGCCGGAAACGCAACAGCCCGGTCAAAGGCGACGCTCTGACCGGGCTGATTGTTTCGTGGAGTGAACCGGGCGCCGACTACTCGGTCTCGCCCTTCAGTTCTTTGGCTGCCTCGATCGCAACCTCGGCTGCATCCTGAATTGCGCCTGCCGCCTTGCTCGCGCGGTATCCGGCCGCTTCGGCATCGTCGGTTGTTGCAAAGCAGATTTCCGCCTCGGTATTGGCGTACGAGCTCTGGCCGTGCTGATGGTAGATCAGCGAGCTGAGATTGCCCTTGATCGGGAAGTCGTCCGGACACTCGCCACCATCCAGCGGCTGGGTCGAGCCAGCGGCCGGTGTGGTCGCGACCTCGCCCGCTGCCTCTTCAACAGCGTCGCTCTTGGCCGCGGCGGCCTTCTTGCCACCGCTCTTCCGTCGGCTGCCCCGGAACATTCCGCGGCCAGTCGACTCGCCATCTTCCGGCTCATACGCGCTGGTCACGGCGCCCTTGCCTTCGGTTCCGATCTCGATCAGGCGGTCAGTGAGCAGTTCGTTGAACAGTTCATCGCGGATGACCGATCGCATGTAGGAATCTGCACCGTAGATCTGGCGCATGCGCTCCGGCTCGGGTGCGTCGGCCACAATCGCATCGATCTCGGCATCAAGATCGGCATCGCTGATCTCGATCCCTTCGCGTTTGGCAATTTCGCGCAGTGTCAGCGTGTTGCGAAGTTGTGTGGCAACGGTCGGGCGAAGTTCCTCGGCCAACTCGGCGAGGCTCTGATTGTTGGAGCGCAGGTATGCCTCAAGCGAGGAGCGCTGCATCTGGAAACGCTGCCGCATCCGCTCGATTTCCTGCTGAACCGAATCGTCAACCATCACGGACGGGATGGCGATATTCGCGCCCTCGCCGATCTGATCGATGATGCTGTTCAGCACCTCATTGCGCATGTCATTGGTCTTACCGCGGTGCAGATCCTTACGGACCGAGGCAAGCATGTCATCCAGGCTCTCTTCGCCGGCATAGGTGGTTGCGAACTCGTCATTCAGGTCGAGCAGTTCGCGCTCCTTGATGCCCTTGAGCGTGACGGTGTACCGCAACGTTTTGCCGCGCAGATGCTCGGCAGCGGCAGTGTTGTCTTCCTCAAATGTCAGTGTGGCATCCGTCGATTCGCCTGGCTTCAGCGACTCAATCGCGGTCCGCAGTTCCGGGAAGAGATCACTTTCGCCAATGATGAACCGGGCGTCCTCGATTGGTTCCTGGAACTGATCGTCGCCCTCAAAGATCACCAGATCGAGGGTGACTTCGTCGCCTTCGGCCGGTGTGCGCTCCTCAGCGGGATCGACCCACGGGCTGGACTGGCGGCGAACCCGCTCAACGACCTCGTCGATTTCGCTCTGCTCAACCGCGGCATCCTTCGGATCGGCCCGCACGGTCAGGTAATCGCCGGGATCGACTTCCGGATAGACCGGCACCGTGACGGTGAACGCGATTGGATCGGCCTCGGTAATGACCACCGACGGGTTGCCGACCGGATTGAGATCCTCGCTCTCGATGGCTTCGCGGTAGAGATCGTCCATGATCAGGCGACCGGCTTCCTCGAGGAAAACCTCCCGCCCGTAGAGCCGCTCGATCATGTGTCGAGGCACCTTGCCCTTGCGGAAACCCGGCACCTGCACGTCCTTGGCAACCTTGCGGGCGGCCTTCTCGACGGCTTCGGCGAACTCCTGCTCGTCGGCTACGATGTCCAGCTTGACCTGGCTCTCAGGCAAGCGCTCGACTGTCACCTTCACGGTTACTTCTATCCCTTCATCGCTCTGGCCCGCCTCCGCAGGCGTCTCGTTGCCGGAGCGTTCATTTGTGGCCGTATGCCAGACACACCAAAACCGGGCTGGTCCCGGACCAACCTGGAAGCGCCATCTGGTGCCCAAGTGTACCCGGGTCGTTCCCATGCGGCGACCTGTGCCAGCAAGGCGATGGCTTGCCGGAACCTCGCGCGTCCCGGAAGATGTCGCGGTGGAGATCGCGAATCGCACTGTCGGTCTCGGGACAGGAATGAACATGCAGCGGGTAGCAATTGTCGGTGGTGGCATTATCGGACTGAGCCTGGCCTACGCCCTGCGCCAGCGCGGTGTGCCCGAGGTCACCATCATTGATCAGGCGACCGCTCCGAATGGTGCTTCCATTGTTAATGCCGGCTGGATTACCCCGGCCCACTCCGAACCGGTCGCATCACCCGGACTCGTCGGACAATCCATACGCTGGATGTTGCACCAGGACAGTCCGCTGTACATCCGTCCGAACCTGCGCGATCGCGATCTGGCCCAGTGGCTCTTCCAGTTTTGGCGCGCCTGCAACCCGACCAATTACGCCCACGCCATCGCCTCGATCGGTGAACTCAACCGCCAGACGATGCAGGGGTTCGATGATATGGCGGCGAATGGTGTCTCGTTTCAAATGGCAGCGGCCGGCCTGCTCTGTGCATTCATCAATCCCCGCAACCTCGAGGAGGAGCTTCACCACCTCGAGACATTCAAGGCGTTCGGCATCGAGATTCCCGAGGCGCTCTGGGGAAAGGAGGCACGCGACCTGGAGCCTGGCCTCTCCGATGCAGTCAATGGAGCGTTCCTCGTTTCCAGCGAGCGGCACATCCGGCCGAATTCGCTGACTGATGGCCTGATGACCTGGCTTGCGGCCAACAACGTCGCCATGCTCTGGAATCAGACGGTCCAGGGAGTTGCCGTGGAGGGAGAGCGCGCAACCGGCGTCGTGACCGATCAGGGCACGGTGGCGGCGGATGCGGTTGTGATTGCGGCAGGCGCCAGGAGCGGGTACCTGACGCGGACACTCGGAGTGCGTATCCCGTTGCAGGCGGGCAAAGGGTACATGGTCGATTACGAGAATCCGCCGACCGAGATCAGCCACCCGATCTCACTGTACGAGGCGAGCATGGCCGTTACCCCGATGTGGCAATGGACGCGATTGGCCGGCACGATGGAGCTTTCCGGCATCAATACCACGGTGCGACGGGCGCGAGTCGACGCGCTTGGGCGAGGTGCATCCCGCTTCCTGCGCAACTGGCCGGCCGAGATCGGTGCGGGTCGGGTAAGTAGCGGACTGCGACCGATGACGCCGGACGGCATGCCAATCATTGACCTGTTGCCTGGTTATCGGAATCTCGCGCTGAGCACCGGCCATCAGATGCTCGGCCTGACACTGGCACCCGCCTCGGGGAGCACATTGGCTGATTTCCTCATCTCGGGTGCAAAGGCAGAAGTGCTTGAGCCATTCGCAATCTCAAGATTCCGGTAGTCGCTTTACATTCTTCCTATACTTTAGGTATGGAGGGTGTATAGCATGGTTTCCGCGAAACGCCGCAATCTGGCAAACCAGAACATTGAAATGAAACTGAGCTCACAGGGGCAGGTCACGATACCCAAGCACGTCCGCGATGAGCTTGGCATTGGCCCGGGCGACTTCGTCGTGTTGCGGAGAGATAAAGCCGGTCAGCTACTTGTCGAAGGTCAACGACGGATGACGGTTGCGGAGATGGCCGGTAGCGTTCCAAACCGAGGAAAACCGTTTCCAGATATCCGCGAAGAGTGGGCCAAGGCAATGGACGATCAAGCTGACCGCATTCTCGCATTGCCGTAAATGCTCTACCTCGACGCCAATATCCTTCTACGATGTCTGGTTGATCCCTTAACTGATGAAGGCGCGGAGGTTCAGGCCACTGCGACCAGGCTTCTGGCGCAAATCGAACGCAGCGAGACGATCGCAACGTTCAGCGAAATCGTTCTTCAACAGGTCGCGTACTTCCTGATTTCGCCCAGTCAGTACGGCATGCCAGCGCGTGAAGCGGTTCCGCGCCTGCGATCGATCATCGGTTTGAACGGGATGCGTTTTTCTGATGAAGACTATTCAGTCTTCATTCGAGCTCTTGCGCTTCTCGAAGTGCGACCGTCCATTGGCCTCGCTGATTATCTCGTTCTTGCGCGCTGCGAATACAATGGGTGGGACCTCGCCACCTTTGACCGCAAACTTGCCCGAGTTGCTGGAGTTCCGGTTTGGGGACAGAGCCAAACTGGCGACCGCTAATCCTGGATCTACCATCTCCGAGTTCATGTTGAAAGTTGATCCCTGCCTTCGTTGGACAAGGGACCTCACGGAAGGAACTGTTGTGAGCGATCGAATTGACGATATCCAGAATCAGATCACCAGGCTCAAGGAAGAATTGATCGCCGCCAAACGGGCGATTCCGCCGGAGCCAGTTGAGAACTACACGCTGACCCGATCGACAGGGGAATCGGTGCACCTGGCAGATCTGTTCGGCGAGCATGACGACATGATTCTGATCCACAACATGGGACGAGGTTGCCGGTATTGCACGCTCTGGGCCGATGGCTTCGTCAGCGTTGTCCCGCAGATCGAGCAACGGGCCGCCTTTGTGCTGAGCACCCCGGATAGTCCGGCAGTTCAACAGGAGTTTGCTGCGTCGCGCGGCTGGCCGTTCACGATGGTCTCAACCGCGAACTCAACCCTGACCAGAGATCTTGGCTACGAGTACGACGGTTCCTACGAGCCCGGTTTCAGTGCACTGCATCGCAATGGCGATGGTTCAATCGTGCGCACCGGCCGTGACACATTCGGACCGGGCGACGACTATGCCCCAATCTGGCACTTCTTCGACCACCTGCAGGATGGCGTCAACGGCTGGGAGCCGGGAACAGTCTCGCACTGACCCTCCGTCACCGTCGGGAGATCATTTCGGGCCAAAACGTCCTGCCAGATCGTGGTCCAACTGCGAGCCAGATTGTCCCTACGGAATATCGACGAAGGACTCGCAGCCACCAGGGTACGGTTCGATTACCACGTCTGGATTCGGTGGCATCACGCCAGAGGGCGCACCGCCATCACAGAGATCACCAATCCCGGCGCCCCCGTCGAGGTGGTCAGAGTCTTCGTCCCCGTGGACCTCGTCGTTGTCACCACCCTGGCCATACAGCCAGTCGGTTCCGGCATTGCCATGGATGATGTCGGCGCCGAAGCTCCCGCTGATTGTGTCGCTCCCGTTGCCACCATTGAGCTGGTCAGCGCCGTAATCGACGAACGAGCCACCATTGATGATGTCGTCTCCATCGCCGCCATCGATCTGATCGTTCGTCGAGATGGTCGCGCCGAAATCAATCCAGTCGCCCTGGAGCGTGTCGTTGTCGGCTCCTCCGAAAATCTGATCGGCGCCACTGCCACCATAAATACAGTCGTTCCCCGCCTCCCCTTTGAGGATGTCTATGCCCGGGTCGTTGTCTGTTGGGCTACTGCACATCCCCGGACTCGACGAATTGATGAAATCGTTCCCGTCCCCGCCCGCTATCTCGTCATCTCCGGGGCCGCCGACGAGATAGTCGGTCCCGATATAACCCACGAGGATATCGTCGCCAGCCTCGCCGAAGATCTGATCGTCGCCCCGGCCGCCAATCACGTAGTCATCGCCATCCTCACCGTGCACGACATCGTTGAGGTAGGAAACATCGATGACATCGTCACCGGGACCGCCGTAAATAGTGTCGGTTCCATCGTCGAACTCGCTTTCCCACTCGCCCGGACCGTCATTGATTTTGTCATCGCCCGGACCGCCATTGATCGTGTCGGATCCGGTGCCACCCCAGATTGCGTCAGGGCCGGCGCCGCCAAAGATGATGTCGTTGCCGCCAAAGGTGTAGATCGTGTCGAATTCGCCGAGACTGACTACGCTGGGCCCGGTAACCGTGTCGACGCCGCTCCCCCCGAAAATGACATCGTGTCCCCCTTCGTTGGTGATCGTGTTTGTGCCCGGTCCGCCCTGGCTCAAGTCGTGGCCGGGCCCGCTGTGCAGCGTATCGTTGCCGACTTCCCGATCCAGGTCGTCTGGAAGGGCAGGATCGACGCCGAGATGGTCTTCGCCCTCATTCCCGACCAGCGTGTCGTTGCCGGTACCGCCAAACAACAGATCGTCACCATCATTGCCTGAGATCTGATCATCTCCGGAACCGCCGACCAGGGTGTCGTTGGCGAGTCCGCCGTAGATCACATCGGCGTCCGGTCCACCATCGGCCGTGTCCTTTCCATCGTCACCGCTGATCAGATCTTCGCCGTTGCCGCCCGTGATCTTGTCGTTGCCCGGGCCTCCGGTGAGTATGTCGAACTCATCGTTGCCGGAGAGGGTGTCGTTCCCCTCCTCACCGAACAGCTCGTCTTCGCCATCTTCGCCGTACATGCGGTCGTCGCCTTCGCGGCCGTGGACAGTGTCATCGTCCGGACCGGTGACCAGCTTGTCGTTGCCCTTACCACCATCCAACTGATCGGCACCGGCATTGGCCGAGAGGGAATCGTCGCCCGTTTCGCCGCGCATGATATCGGCGCCACCCTGGCCATACATGCGGTCTTTGCCATCACCGTCGCGGAAGGTGTCGTCGCCGTTACCGCCGGTCAGCTTGTCGTCATCCGCACCACCGTTGAGCAGATCGGTGCCATCGTTGCCGGCCAGGGAATCGTCGCCTGCTCCGCCAAAGAGCTGGTCATCGCCACCAAGGCCGCGGATTGTGTCGTTGCCATCGCCGCCATCTGCCTTGTCGGCGCCATCGGCAAAGGTGATGTCGTCATTTCCACCACCGCCACAGACCACATCGTTGCCGCCGTTGCCTTTGATCACATCACGGACCGACGAGCCCAGGATGACATCCGATCCGGGCGTGCCATTGATCGCTGTCGTACCAGCGATGGTGACGGTATAGGAAACGCCATTCACGCGGCAGGTGGCTGCGCTCGCCTGTTGTCCCGCCAGACCTGCCATTCCAAAGGCAAGCACCAGTGCGAAAAAGGCACGAGAAGCGGTTGGCATGGATCTCTCTCCAAATCAGGCACGGCGGCAGGGAATGCAGGGCTGGGAACTGCTTCCCTCCACTATAAGGAACTTTGCGATACCTGGGGAACTATTTGGCAGGCAATGCATGTCGAGTCCGATTGGCACGGCTGAGGGTGGCCTGTCGTGTGGTTGTCAATCCGCTCGATGAAGCACACTGACCGCGACACGAAAGGGTGGCCACCGTGCGACGTTTGCCGACAATCCTGCTCAGTTTCATGTTCATGGCCTTGACCGCCTGGCCAGCAGCGGCCCAGGACGCGACGCCGTCACCTCAGTGGACGATGTGGTCACCACGCGACACGCTCAATGCGCTCCTCGCCAGCCCGTTCCCGGCAGATCTCCTGCCTGCGGGCACCCCGCCACCAACCATTTCGCAATGGACCGACGCGGCTGATTCGGATCTCGAAGGCACGGTTGGCGCAGTCCAGATGACGCTGAGCGAGAACGGAGTCGCCGGTATCTATTTCCTGGTCTATCCGACCAACGATGCCGCCCTTTCCTCGTACGGAACCAGTGCCTCCGCCGTCGCCCAGAGCCAGGGCACCCCGCTGCCACTGACCGAGGTGCCGGCATCCTTCTTCCTCGATTACGGCGATTACGCGGTCTGCGTGACGCTCGTCCAGAATGTGGTGATCATTGGCGGTGCAGAGACACCTGCTGATGGATCAAGCATTGCCGATTTGGCCTGTGCCTACGCGACCGCCGGCCAGACGCATCTGAATACGATCTTCACCGAGCAGCCCAAGGTGACGCCGCTGGCGAGCCAGCCCATGACCGGTCTTGATCTGCTCAATCAACTGATCGACACGCCGTTCCCCTCCACTGATTTGCCGGGCTACGTCAGCGATCCGATCGTGCGCGAGTGGCCCGCCGATGACACGGATCTGGCTGGCGCAGTTGGCGGGGCGACGCTGAATGTTGCCGGCGATGACACCACCGGCATGAGCTGGATCGTCTATGCGGATGAGGCCACCGCCCAATCCAACTACTCGGGATTCGCGACTGCCCTCGGCACACCCGTCGCCGATGCCGCTACACCCGCCGCCCTGACACAGGTCGCGGATGGGTACGCCCTCTGCCTTGGCATCCAGGGCCAGGTGATCGTGATCGGGGCGTACACGGTCGACGAGGGTGGCACGAACGAGACTGCCCAGGAGCGTGCGTGCGAACTGATGGCGGTCGGCCAGCAAAGGGTGTGCGATCTCACGACATCGCTGGAGGCGACCCCCATCGCGAGCATGGCCGAACGCGTAATCATGGCGTTCCAGAACCTCGACTTCTCGACGACCGGATTGCCAGCCCAGTTCACCGATCCAGTCACGACCATTACGACCGACGTGGATGATGCGTTCGGGGTAGTTGCGCAGATCTCGGTCAACGTCAATGGTTCGGATACGACCGGAATCTCGTACCTGGTCTATCCGTCCCCGCAGCACGCCGGCCAGTGGATGGATGCCAATGCGATTTCGATCGGGCAGGCGAACGGGCCGATTGGGGGCGAGGATGGCACCAGCTGGGAAAGCTACATCGTGACCAACTCGGCCGCGGTGACATGCATTGCTCAGGCCGACAATGTCATCGTCATCGGAATAGCCGACTTCCAGACCGAGAATCCGCCGGCTGCCGCCTGCTCATTGACGCTGGCCGGACTGGCGCAGTTGCAGAGCATTCTGCACTAGGCCTCAATTGCTCATACAACCAATGCTCTTTGCTCGGATGCAGATTGCTCGTCCTCCGCGATGTGGTTGACTATACGCACCATTTTGATCTCTCCACGCGCACAGTGCGAAAGGGGTGGATTGCTCTGCCATACCTCTTGACATTGCTTTTCTGCTGCTCTAGCATTGCTCATGACAATGAATGGAGACGAAACGCGGCATGGGGCCGCAATCCAGATCATGAAAGGATCTGCCTTGAGCAATCTGATTGAAGTTACTGTTTTGGTGCCCGAGCGTGATCTCGCCAGCTTCTACCGTATGCATAGCCGCTTCCTGCGCAAACACGGCGGCCGCGGCGGACATCGCGACGAGTTCCGCGGGTTCGAAGGTCGCCGCTTTGGAGGCGAGTTCCCAGGCGGACGGCGCGGATTCCCAGGCGAGGGCCGCCCCGATTTCGATGGTGGACCGCGTGGCGAAGGTCGTCGAGGCTTCGGTGACGGGCCGTTTGGCGGACGTGGACACGGCCGCGGCCATGGACCAGACCGTGACGAGTGGTTCGGCGACCGGGGATTCGGTCGCGGCATGCGACACGGTCGTGGCCCGGGCGCGGTTTCGGCCGAGGAGCGGTCAGCAATCTGGGCAACCGGTACCGAGGATGAGCGCCTCGCCGATGCCCGCTTCTACTATGAGATGCTGCGCGACAATGCCCGCCGCTTCCTCGATCTCCTCCTCGACAGCGAGGGACCAATTCCGGCCAACGATGTCGTCGAGAAGCTCGGCCTGGATTCGGTGCGCGTACTTTCCGGGTCGATGTCCTCCTTCGGATATGCCGCCCGGCGGACCGATCGCGCCCTTCCCTTCGGCTGGGATGTGCGCCCGGATGGCACGACGGTCTACTCGATCACGGACGATGTCGCTGAGCTCTTCCGCACGGCCCGCGGCGGCGAGGCAACCGCCGAGCCAACCGAGACCGAAACGGCCAGCTAACCAGCACACCAATCACGAACAGCTCACACCCGGAACGGTTCCAACCGCCCGGGTGTTTGCCTTGCCGTTGACCGGTCCGGGATGTCTGCGGATTCATCGGCCCTTCACAGCATCTGTGGCAGACTGCAGGTCATGAGGAAGGTTGTGTCCCGGCCCATGCTGGCTGGAGGCAGGAAAGGACAAGCGCGATGACTGCCGCCCAAAACGAAACCCGTCCGATGACCCTGATTCACGGCATTGCCCTGAACGGCATCGGCACCCTGCGTTTCAGCCAGGGAGAGAATCCGTCGCTCGTGGTCAATGCCGAACCGGAAGCCCTGCCCCTGATCAAGACCGAGGTCATCGATGGCGTGCTGACCATCAATACCAAACTGATGACGACCTCAGCCGTGTCGTACAAGACGGGGCCGGTTTACACCGTGACCGCGCCGACTCTGACTGAACTCAGGCTTGGCGGCGCTGCCAGAGCCTTTGTCGACAATCTGAATGCGCGCCGACTGGAGGTCGAACTGGATGGAGCCGGCGATATCCGCCTGACCAGCGTGACGCTCGAGAGCCTGCGCGTGGAGATCAGCGGGGCCGGCAATGTCACGGCCACCGGTACGTGCCCGAAGCTCGATGTGATCATCAATGGCACCGGCAATTTCTCGGGCGGGGATCTGCAGGGCGATACCGCCCAGGTTCGGATTCCCGGTGCTGGCCGAGCCAAGGTCAATGCCGGGAAGAAGCTCATCGTCGAGATCGGCGGATTGGGGATGGTTTCCTATCTTGGCAATCCGGAGCTCGATCGCAATGTCGGCGGCCTCGGCAAAGTCAGCAAAGCCACGTCCTGAAACGTTTCAGTCGTCGGGCAGGACCAGGAATTGGCGGCCATCGATGAACTCGCGGACGATATCGAGATGTCCGGCGTGGCAGGATGTTTCGGCCAGGACGTGCATAAGGACTTCGCGATTGGAGTCCAGCCGCCAATCACCAAAGACTTCGGCTGGCCACCAGCCCGGCGCAGCGTCGAGGTCGGTGCTCAGGAAAATCGCATTCGCCTCTTCGATGCCCTTTTCCCACGCGGCCAGGACGGAATCGGTGGAGGTTGCCGGATCGAACTTCCAGGCGTTTGGCCGCGCATCCAACTTCGCGAATGCATCAGTGTCGCCAGCGATGACGCAGCGGAACCAGAAGAAGTCCATATCCCACGTCAGGTGCTGAAACAGGGCGAGGATGGGCCACCCGGATGGAACTCTGGGTTCGCGCAGATCGGCCTCGGGCAGCCCGCTGATGATCTCGCGGATGTGGTTTCGTTCGGAGGTCAGGTAGCGGAGAATGGCCCGGTGTTCGGCGGATGGGGCGCTGCTTGTCACCTGGCAATCTCCCAAAGCGTACCGGCGGGATCCCGGAACAACGCCGTGCGGATTCCCCACGGTCGATCCATCGGACCGTTCACGAACTCGACCCCAAGCGCGGTCAACTCCGCGACCTTGGCATCGACATCATCGACCATCAGGGTGATCTGGCTCCGTGCGCCGGCGGCTGGATCGGCAACCGGCACCGGGGTGATCAGATCAGGTGCTTCCGAAACCTGGAGCACGTTGATCATCGTTTCGCCGAACAGGAAAACACAGGAGACCTCGTCTTCGTAATGAACCGGCAGGCCGAAGACCTTCTGATAGAAGGCCTTGGTCGCCGCGAGATCTTCCGCGAAAATCGTCATCGCGAAGATCGGTCCGGGCCAGGTGGTGGGTGAATCGCTCATAGCCATCCCTTGCAGCAGTCCAAACGCAAGGCGAAACCGCCCATGCTCGCAAATGATCGTTTGTCCATTAGCAGATTCGACAGGGCACGGGCGTCACACTGGTCTGACCAGGTCGCTAATCGTCTCGACATAACGATCAATATATTCATCCAGACGCTTCCGGCGGTACTGCATGATGAAGCGCGGATGATCGATCGGGTCCAATCGTTCGAAGAAGTGGTGCTCGGCATTGAGGCGGCTGAGGAAAGCGAAGTTCTTGCCGCCACCGATGACG
>JAPXRQ010000033.1:0-22353 GCA_033813515.1 Thermomicrobiales bacterium | reverse complement strand
AGTTGTGGGGATTCGAGCAGGCGAAGGATGCACATCATCTGGGGTACGAGATGGTGGTGCTGCCTGAGGGCGTGATCAGTTCCCGCAAGGGCAATGCGCCGAATTACGACGATGTGCGGGATCTGGTTTTGGCGCGGGCAGCGGAGATCATCGCCGAGAAGAACGCGGAGTTGCCGGCGGCGCAGCGGGATGAGGTCGCCCGGCAGATCGGGATCGGTTCACTGAAGTACACGATGCTGGCGCGGGACAACAACAAGACCGTGACGTTCGATCTGGAGGAAGCGCTGTCGTTCGATGGGCATTCGGCGCCGTACATCCAGTACGCACATGCCCGGGCCTGTCGGATTCTGGAGAACGGCACAGATCGGGATGCGGCGGCGAAGCTGGGCGGGGTTGCACCCGAGGAGCTGACCCTGCTGCAAATGATTGCGCAGTTCCCCGAAGAAGTGCAGCGAGCGGCGGAGCAGTTCCGGCCGTTGCTGATTGCCAACTATGTGTACGAGTTGGCAAAGGCGTTCAGCGACTTCTATCACGCCTGTCCGGTGTTGCATTCGGAGGAGCCGACGCGATCGGCGCGGCTCGGGATTGTGGATGCGACGCGGCAGACGCTGTCGAACGGGTTGGCGCTGCTGGGGATTGATGCGCCGCGGGTGATGTAGCTCTCGAGTTCCTGGCTCCTAGCTCCTAGCTCCTAGTCCCCGATGTCTGTTCGGGTTCGTGGGCGAAGAAGGTGGCACCCTGGGGATCGGTGATGCCGAGGATGCGGCCGATCTGGGGGATGGCCATGACGGGGGTGATTGGCTTACCGCCGAGATCGATGGCGCTGGTCAGGATCTGATCCGCATCGGCGACGACGAAGTAGGGAATCCACCGCGGTTGCAAGGCTTCGCTGGCGGGGAGAACGCCGGCGCGCAGGGTCGATCCAGTCGTGAGGACAGGCGTGTTGATAATTGAGAACTCCTCGGTCGGATCGGGCTGGTCGTACCCGAAGACGCTGGCGTAGAAACTGGCTGTGGCGGCGAGATCGGTACCGGCGATGGCATACCAGGAAGCGGTGCCGATCGGCGTGGGCCAGACCGTGGGTTTGGGTTCGCTGTCATGGAGGTTCTGGATGGCGGCGACGACGGCTCCATCCGGGTCGGTGAGTGTCGCCCACCGGACGTCGCCAGCGATCTCGTCGCTGCGCAGGTGCTTGCCGCCGTTTGCCTCGACAGCGCGGATGGCGTCTTCGATGGTGGTGGGTACGTGGATGTACGGCAGCCAATGTGGCGGTGCATTTGAGCCGTCGTCCTGCGCGATCTCGCCTACTTCAATCTGATTGGCGAGAATCAGTCTGTCTCCATTTCTGTCCTGAAATGTCCAGCCGAGCAACGGACCGTAGAACTCTTCTGCAGCGGTTGGATCGGTAGTGATGAGCTCGAGCCAATCGAACGAGCCTGCTGGCATGTGTTAGGGACCTTTCGCGCGTACTGAATCATCTGGACCAATGATGCCACTCGTATACTTGGCAGCAGGAGAACATGCAGTGCGCATGTTTGGCCTTTATGAGCGGAACCGCGCTGTTGTGCGACTGTCCCGGCCCGCTCGGGAGCAATCAGTTATGTCCAGTGTTGTTCTGCCCGACACGGCAGATCCCTCTTCTTCCCGCAAAGGTGAAAAGCGCGTCGTTGTCGCTGAAGAACTCGGCTATTGCTGGGGAGTGCGGCGAGCGGTCGATATCATTTCGGCTTCGGCGGTCGCGGATGGGCCGGTCGCTCCGGTGGGCGATATCATCCACAACCCGCAGGTGGTGCAACGTCTCCGCCTGATTGGGGTCGAGGGCGCCGAATCGGTTGATCAGGCGAAAGAGCGTGGATTCAACCGGGTCGCGATTACGGCGCACGGGATGGGTCCGCATCTGGCACTCGAAGCCGCCGAACAAAACATGCAATTGATCGATACGACTTGTCCGTTGGTGACCAAGGTGCAGCGACTGGCGCAGAAATTGGTGCGGCAGGGGTATTACCTGGTGGTCTACGGCGACTCGTATCACCCTGAGGTGAAGAGCGTGCTGGGGTGGGCGAACACCTCGAAGTCCTGCTCGGCCAAGAAGGTTGCCGATTTGCCCTGGAACACCCGGCGGGGCAAGGAAGGACCGGGCCTGATCGCACCGCCGCGCAAGGTGGCCGTGGTGAGCCAGACAACCAAGAATATCGACGAACTGATGAAGTTCGCGGCGGAACTGCAGGCGATGGTGGTGCCGGAAGGCGGGGAATTCCGTCTGTGCAACACGATTTGCGAGCCGACCAGTGAACGCCAGAACGCCCTGCGGCGGATGATCGAGGTCGACAATGTCGATATGATCCTGGCGATTGGTGGACGGAAAAGCAGTAATACGGCGCGGCTGGCTGAGGTTGCGCAGTCGATGGGCGTCGATAGCCACCACATTGAGCAAACGGAAGATATCGATCCGGCCTGGCTGGATGGCGTGACGATCGTCGGAGTGACGGCGGGTGCTTCTACGCCTGACGATGTGATTCAGGATGTGGTTGATGCCCTTGGCCGGTTCGGCTATGCGCCGCCGGTCGGAGGGATTCGACGGGTCGATCCGGATTACGTGCCGGCTTATTAGGCTTTAGGCGTAAGGCGTAAGGGACGAGAACAGAGGGCGGAGGAGTGTTTCCTTCGCCCTCTGTTTTGATTCTGGCCTGCTTTTTCGGTTAGCGGACAGGGTAGACGATGGTTGTTACGACCTTGCCGCGTTCGATGATCTGATCGGCATACTCGTCGGCCGGGGCGGCGTGGATGATCAGGAGTCCGTCCGGTTGGTTGGTGATGTTGCGCACCTCGATGTAGTAGCGGTACTCGACCTCGTCGCCGCTCTCATCCTCAACAATGACGGCGACCAGCGCAGACGATTGGCGGACACCGTTTGACCGGATGGGTTCGCCGTCGAGATCGGTCGCGACCTCGGCGCTGATGACACCGTCCTGCTCGGCAATCGCGGCGATAGCATCGTCGACTGCGCCCGACAGGGGGCGATCGGCAGCGAGTGGGATGGTCTGGAACTGGAGGGTGGAGGTGCCGTTATCGAGAAGCAGCGTGGGCACGCCATTGACCGTTGCTTCCTGTACGACGGTCCAGGAATCGTCGTAGGAGAGGGTGATACCGGACCTGGGATCGGTGTAGGTCCCTGCTTCCGCGACCGGAGAGGCGTCGCCTTCCGGTGTGGCGATGGTCTCTGTCGGAGCCTCGGTGGCCGTTGGTTCGGGAGTCTCAGTTGGCTCGGAAGTCTCGGTGGGTTCCGGCGTATCGGTCGGAACGTCCGTGGCCGTCGCTTCCTCGGTGGGTGTGTTGAGTTCATCACCGCGACCTGTGTTGTCGTCCACAGGTTCTGTTGGTGTTTCCATTTCGTCGCCGCGATCGGTTGATGGCCCGGAATCCTCAAGTTCCGACAGATCCCAGACTGTGAAGTCCTCGTACGGTACTTCGCCATTCTCTATGTAGTCGTCCTCGAAGAATGCCGATCCGATGTAGACCTCACCGGAGCGGACGATGTCTGTCTCGGTCGAGCCGACGTAGTCGCCGTTGATCCCAAGATGGACGATGTTGCCTTCGGCGTAGACGGTCAGCGTGTTCTGGCCCTCGCGGCGGCCGTTGAAATCGTCGTACTCGCCCTGGACGAGCGGGTCCTGATCCTGATCGACCAGCGCCCAGATGCCTGACTCGAGCACGATGAAGGAGAGGTAGCGACTGGAGATGCCGTTGCCGCGTTCGCGAATGGTGATGCCGAAGTCAAACGAGTGGCGAGTACTCGAGCTCGGGTTGGTGAATGTGGCCATGACGAGGACATCGGCGGCATCGAGATTGGCATTCTCCAGGGAGATGTATCCCTCGTCGTAGATCAGCGTGCCCGACTCTGGTCCGAAGACAGGTTCGGACTGGGCGGTTTGCTCGATCAGGCGATCGAACTTGCGTTGGGTGATCTCGGTGCCGTCCTGGGCATGGGCGCCGCGGGTAGACGGAGCCAAGGCAGACGCGAGCAGAAGGACGATCGCGATGAATCTGATCAGTCGTCGTACAGAACTCTCAGCCATGCGGGTCCCCCTTGCTGGCAATCACTATCGATGCTGGTTGAAGGCTAACGGATACAGATGACGCCGGTGGATTATTGCGATCCATCCGGCGTCTGTCTGTGCGTATCTCGCGGCAGGTTTGGTTATTCGACGAACTCGGACGGATCGCCACATGCGACGACATCGCCGGATTCGCTCGCCAGCACCATGACATAGTCGCCGCTGGAGAGATCTTCGACGGTCTCGTCGATGGTTTCATCGAGCAGGCCGTTTGCGTCGGTTTCGCCAACTTCGATGCTGACATCGCCAGGACGGCGGCAGGTTCCCTCGGCGAATCCGACGGTATAGGTATCACCGGCCTCGCCCGCGAGGACGAAGACCTGGACCTGCGTTTCGTTGCCATCGGGGATCAGTGAGCCGAGAACTACCGGGCCATCCGTTTCCACGGCCTCGAGGTAGACGACGACTGAGCCTTCCGGAAGTTCATCCGTGGTTGGGGTCTCTTCGTCATCGACCGGAGTCTCTTCATCGTCGGTCGGGGTTTCCTCGTCGTCGACGTCCTCATCGTCCTTGTTGCCGGCCGACCCATCAACGGAGAAGCCTTCAAGGAGGGTGATGCGGGCTTCGATCTCGTCGTTGTAATCCTCGGCGGCGACGATCTGGTTGATCTTGACGATGGAGACGCCTTCCTCGATCGGGGTGCACTGGTAGAAGGCGGTGAGATCGGTGTCTTCGAATGTGACATTCATGACCACGTACTCGGAGCCGTCGTCGAGTGTGCCCTGGAGATCTTCGCCATCGTCGTCGGTTGCGATTTCGACATTATCGAGTTCGGCGTCGTCGGTCAGGGAATCGATTGTGTCCTGGATGCAATCTTCGGCAGACAGGTCGCTCTCAAGACCAAGGAACTGGACTGTCGAAACGCCGTTGCTCAGGCGGAAGTCGTCGACGTCGTCCTCGGACTCGTCCATGGTCACTTCCCAGACATCAGGATCGTAGGTGACCGTGTAGCCGAAGGTTGCGCTTTCGTAGGTGTCACCATCAACGACAACCGGAGTTTCTTCATCGTCGGTTGGGGTTTCTTCGTCGTCGACCGGAGTTTCGTCCTCGTCGTCCTGGCCAAGGTTACCGCCGCCGCCGAGGCTCCAGATGGAGAAATCGGTGAACTCGGTGGTTTCGCCTTCGACGACGCTATCGGGAAGGAAACTGGTGCCGACGGAGATGGATCCATCGTCCTCGACATCGGTGGTCGCGGATCCGACGTACTCATCATTGATCGCCACGTGGATGGTATCGCCATCGGCGTAGACAGCGACCTTGTTCTCGCCGCGACGGGAGTCATCGAGATCGGTGTAGGTGCCGTTGGCGAGGACATCATCGGTGCCCTGGGTGATGCCCCAGGTGCCATCGCTGATCACGATGAAGCGAAGGAATGCATCCGGCCCGGAACGGAACTGAATGCCGTAGTCGAACTGGTTGGAGCTGCCAGCATAGGGATTCTGGAATGTGGCTTCGGCGTAGAAATCCGCATCCTCGATATCGGAGCGGGAGAAGGTGACCTTCTCGGGATCTATTTCGAGATCGCCATCTTCGGGGCCATAGGCCGGGTCGTCGCTGGTCGCTTCGTCGACGAGGTCTTCCCAGTCGCGCTGGGAAAGTTCGTCGGCCTGGGCGGCGGCGCGATGGCTGGTGACAAGGCCCGGCAGCACGCCGAGGCTGAGGGTGAGGGCGACGGTGATGGCGAGAATTCGCCAGAACAACGATCGAGGACCTGTCTGCATACCAGTGTGCTCCTTTTCCCAACCGAGCCACGCACCCAACGTGGCGTCTTTGCCTGCATGCGAGCGGGTGCGATTCATCGTGCGATGTAACCCTACACCCGAGCGGTTCACTCCACAATGGGAGCCGCGTTGACGGAGAGACGTCTGGGTGGCGGAAATGGTTCCCGCCACCCGGACAGTGCGCTATTCCTCCGGAATGGAAATTTGCTGGATCATGAGGTCGATTTCGTCGGCCTGATCCACGAACTTGTCGAGTGGGGCCTCGTACGCGAAGACGAGGGTCGCACCTTCACCACCGACGCAGGCGTAATAGCGGGCAAGATCGGTGCCGCCGGCTGAGAAAAGGACCACCACATACGAGTAGCCATCGCCTTCGCCGCGGAGTTCCTCGCCGTCGCTTGTCGTACCGATCTGGAAGTTGCCAATCGAGCCATTGTTGGTCAGGTTGGTGATGATGCTATTGATGCAGGTGGTCGGGGAGTTGTTTGAGAGGAACATTGAGTAGGTGACGCGGCTGGAGTCATCAGCGATGACGAGGGTGTCGTAGCCGTTCTGGACCGAGTCTTCCTCGACCGTGTAGCCGGGGAGAATGCCGACCTGGAAGCCGAATGAGGGTGAGGTGTAGATGGCACCACCGTCGTCTGTGCTGACGACATTGGCACTGATCTGCTCTCCTCCGTTGTTGCCGGACGAATTGCCATTGTCGTCATCGTCGTCATTGGAGGACGTGCCGTTGTCATCGTCGTCGGACGAGGAGGAGTTGCCATTGTCATCGCCAGACGAAGAGGCGTCGGTGTTGTTGAACGTCTCGATGACTGCGTCACGGTTCTTGGCTTCGGATCTGGTGGCATCCTGCAAGGTGATCTGAATCACACCCACGTAGTAATCGACGCCGTCCGGAATGCCGCACTGGGCATAGATGTCAAGGGGCGGGAGACTGTCATCGTCGGGTTCGAAGGTCGCCTGGATGGCGGTTGCGCCGGCCGTGGGGCCATCTTCGATCTCGGTTGTGCCCTCGGCAGAGGGCTCGCCTGCAATGCCCGCATTCTCGAGGATTCCGGTGCCGACATTGAGCAGTCCGCCGAGGCAGGCCTCGCTATCGTCGAAGATGGTGCTGACGACGATATCGAAGACGATGGAGTTCTCGCTTGTCAGCGTGATGAACTCGGTGCCGTTGTCGAGGGTGGTGGTTTCGACGGTGAAGAGGGCGGGATCGTAGGCAAAGGCGAAGTCGTACTCGCGAGATTCGAAGA
Source organism: Thermomicrobiales bacterium (assembly GCA_033813515.1). Lineage (GTDB taxonomy): Bacteria > Chloroflexota > Chloroflexia > Thermomicrobiales > UBA6265 > DASQCG01. The sequence goes on along the minus strand of JAPXRQ010000033.1, from coordinate 15,264 downwards.
TCTCGAGATCGCTGTCCGCGTTCTCGTCATCATCCGGTTTCGGTGTTGGTGTGGGTTCCTCGTCATCCTTGCCGTTGTTCGATGAAGAGCCGGAGTCATTGATGGTGGCAATGATGGCTTCGCGCTCTTTGGCTTCGGCCTTGTAATCATCGGCCGGGACGACCTGAAGAATGCCGACTACGTAGTCTTCGCCGTCCGGGATGGCGCAGCCGCTGTAGATGACGGAATCAGGGAAGTTGCCATCGGTGACGGTGAAATCGGCGATGACTTCCATCCCGCCAGCGAGCGGACCGTCTTCGATTTCGGCGGGATCGTCGCGTGGTTCGAGGTCGCCCTGGATGTCGGAATCTTCGAGTTGGCCGACAGCAAGGTTGAGCATCCCTTCGACGCACTCGTCGACATCGCCGAGTTGATCACCGATGACGATGTTCATGAGTGGGGTGGCATCGCTCTGGAGTGTGATGTACTCGGTGCCGCTATCGGCAACGCCGCTGTTGACCGTCCAGTAGGAATCGTCGTAGGCAAAGGTGAACGGCCATTCCTCGGACTCGAATGTCGCGAGGTCGGAACTTGAACCGTTGTCGTCGTCGGTCGTCTTCTTTGTGGGCTCGTCATCGTCCGGGGTCGGGTCAGCGTCCTCGTCGTCGTTCTGCTTCGACGAGCCGCCGAGTTCCCAGATGGTGAAATCGCTGAACTCGGTGACAGAGTCTTCGACGAAGCTGTCGCCGAGGAACGTGGCTCCGACGGCAACATCGCCGGCGTCCTCGAGCGAGACCTCGGCGCTGCCGACGTAATCGCCATTGATGCCGAGATGGACCACGTCGCCATCGGCATAGACGGCCAGGTCGTTCTCGCCGCCTTCGTCGAGGTCGAGATCATCGTAGGTGCCGGTCAGGAGCAGATCATCAGCGCCGGTTTCGGAGACACCCCAGGCTCCGGTGCTGAGGACGATGAAGCGGAGGACAAGTGAGCCGCTGTTGTCCCGGACCACGCGGAACTGGATGCCGTAATCGAATGGATCATCATCGGCGGCATGGGGATTCGTGAAGGTGGCTTCGATGAGGGCGTCGGCAACCTCGACATCGGCGTTCTCGAGGGAGACGACATCGGGATCGGCAATGAGTTCGCCATCTTCGGGACCGTAGAGTGGATCTTCGGCCTCGGCATCCTTGAGCAGCGCGCGGAACTCTTTTTGCGTGAGTTCATCGGCCTGGGCGCTGGCACGTTGGGCCGGGAGGATGGATGGAGCCAGGCCAAGTAACAGGGCCAGGACGGCAAGCACCGATGTGAATCGGGCGATACGGATACGCATGTGAACTCCCCTCTCCAATGGAGACTCGAATGAACCAGGACACCTACAGGGCGGACGCGGTTTTTGGCCTAAGGGGGGCGGCCAACCGCGGCAACTCAGTTCCGCGCTCTGTCTCTGGTGGCGATAATCGTACGCCAAATTTGCCCACCTGTGTTCCTAAACGCCGCGGGATTCGATTTTGTTCAATCGGTGAAACGGACGTTCCGTGTTTGGGGATCAGTTGTTGATGTGGAGGCGAGCCGCATTGCAATGCGGCGCTACAAGGTTGCTCGGAGTGGTGGACCGGGAATTCTGCGCCAGTCATTCGTTCGGTTGAAACCGACTCCAGGCGGAACTGATTGGTTTCAGGCGAAGGTGGGCAGGATGGATGTCAGGGTGGCGACGGTGTGGGTGGGAGCGGGCGATGGGTGAGGCCAGGGGCGGCTGGCGGGGTTGATCCAGATGGTCGAGAGGCCGGCGTTGATTGCGCCGAGCATATCGAATTCGTCGGAGTCGCCGATGTGTGTGGCCGTTTGCGGGGTGGCGTCGGCCATGGCGAGGGCAGCCTGGAAGATGCCGGGATGCGGTTTCTCGATACCCAGTTCGCCGGAAATGATGGCGAAGTCGACTTCGTCCCAGAGACCAAGCAGGGTGATCTTGTCGCGCTGGACCTCCGCCGGGCCATTGGTGATCAAGCCGACGGATGCGACGGTTGGCATGGCGCGGACGGCACGGAGGACAGCAAGCGCGTCCGGGAAGAGGGCGAGGCCGTGGAAGCGGTTGCGGTGATACCAGTCGCGGGCGGCCTGGTGGCGGTTGGGATCGGTGACGCCGTTGGCTTGCAGCAGGGCCGGGAAATGATCGGACGCGTGGGGATGGGTCGCGATTGATTCAGCGACAAGGCGATCGAGATCGGTGGTTGCGCAGCCACTCTCCTCGAGCGCAGTGCCGAGGGCGATCCTCAGGCGGAGGCGACGGGCGGTGCTGTAATCGCAGAGGGTGTCGTCGAGATCAAACAGAACGAGGCGCGACGCCACGTTACGGCCATTCAAGCGGATCCAACGGATTGGTGCCGTAATCGACGACTTCGACGTAATCGTCATAGCCATCGCCATCGGTGTCGGGGTTGTTCGGATCGGTTCCGTAGACCGCCTCGTCCGTGTCGATGAGCCAGTCGCCATCAGTGTCCTGCATGGGATCGACGGTGGCGTCGGCATCGGCCGTGTCTTCGTCCGTGGCGGTGCCATCGGCTTCAGCATCGGAATCCTCAGCCAACGTGCCATCGACGGCGCCGTTGTAATCGGCGACGGTATTGCCGACCTTGGCGACGAGATAGACCGCTGGATCGCCACTGGTGTTGCTGATGTCGACTTCGTCCGTGATGAGTAAGGCAGCAGGTGCATCCATGGTGATGGATTGATCGCCGGTGACGACATCGAGGGAGCCGACGGTGACCATGAGGAGGGCATCGACTTCGAAGTTGGCGACGGTGGCGGCGTCACCGTTCATGAGATTGGCGGCGGCCAGTTCCATGTCGCGGGTGTCGTCGGGGAAGCTGCCGATCACATCGGAGGTGTAAATGACATCGCCTGGGGCATCGGACGCCTTGGCATTTTCGGGAACGACTTCGATCAGCCAGGCCCGGGATGACGCGTCTTCCCGATAGCGAACGTACTTGTCGTTAGCGGAGAAGAAGTAGGCCTCACCTGGTTCCAGGCGGGCGCGCTTGCCTGTGGTGTCGTTACGGACGATGGTGTTGCCTTCCATTTGATAGAGGAAGCCAGCGTATTCGGCAGTAACGATCGGGGCCTCGTCCATGGCGCGCGGAGAGAGTTCGGTGATGCGCCATTTGCCATCAGACATTTCGTCGAATGCGCCGAGTCCCTGCGCGATGGTTTGAGCGACGCCCTCTACCTCGATATCGGCGGCGGAGGGTCCACTGGAACTCCCGGACGAATCGACATTGTCCGAGCTGTCACCCTGATCTTCGGGAGTCGGAGTCTCCTCCTCCTGTTGACGGGTGGTATGGGTGGCCTGGATTGCGACCTGATCCTCACCGGTTTCGTCCTGGGCATGCACGGATGCGGCCAGGGGGGCGATGGCCAGAACAAGGAGGCTCAGAATGGCGACGATTCGACGGATTTGCATTATGCGCAGTACTCCCTTGCGGGACATGGATCAAGCGAGCGCGGGATTGATCTGGTTAACAATGGTACTCCCTAGTACCGAACGGAGTCTCCACGGGCAGCGTTTGATGCGGCTTCCTCGCCCAGTGTGGTGCGCGGGGTGGCTGTCCAGCCAGAGTCGACCAGATCGCTCTGCAGCCCGCCGAGGAGGTACTTGAGTTCGCTGGCCATGGCGAGGAACTGGAAGCCTTCAGCAATGCGCTGGCGGAGTCCATCGGCGCCCGAGGTGTGGATGCCCGGAGCGACGCCGTTGCGGACACAGGCCTCGCGGATCTCGCGGACGGCGGCAATCATCTCGGGATGGTCGGATTCGAGGGGAATGCCGAGGGAGATGCCCATGGAGGCGGCCAGGTCGTTCGGGCCGATGAAGCAGGCATCGACGCCAGGGACGCTGAGAATCTCGTCGGCAACTTCGACGCCCTTGATGTGCTCAATCTGGAGGACGACGAGGATTTCGTTATCGGCGTTGTTGTTGTACTCCTCGCCGGTCGCTTTCCAGCGGACCGTGCGCATATTGCCACCGAGCGAGCGATTGCCACGGGGCGGGAATTTGGCAGCGGCAACGGCGGCCTCGGCTTCCTCGCGACTGTTGACCATGGGGACGACGATGCCCCAGGCGCCGGAATCGAGAGCGCGCTTGATGTTCTCGCCGGTGTTCCAGGGGATGCGGACGAGCGGAGCGACCCCGTTGGCCGCGATCACGCCGAACATGCGGGACATGGCGGTAACGTCGATGGCGTTGTGCTCGGCATCAACCGTGAGCCAGTCGAAGCCGATTTCAGAGACGTACTCGGCGGCTTCGGGGCTGGGCAGGGAGAGCCAGGTTCCGATCGATGGTTCACCGGCGGCGAGTCGACGTTTGACGTGGTTGGCGCGCATGCATTTCTCCCTGACTCGGCGCACCAGCGCTGGGGCGCCCCATTGGGGAGTATTCTAGCCAACTGGTAGCCATCGTCCGGGCAAGGTTGATGATGAGCCGTACCATGGTGGGATGATTGACTGGTCAGTGTCAGGCTGAATACCCGGAGCACGGGTACCGTTCCTGTTCAGCACCCCCGAACCAATTGATGAGATTGACGACCACGAGGGCTGCCCATATGCACGATCAAAGCACCTATACCCGACGTGAAGATCCGTTTGGATCTCTGGCCGCGGACAAGATGGCGAATCTCCCGCCAGATGGAGAAGAGCGCGAACTCATCAAGCAGACGTTTTTGGTCGGGCCAACCGTTTACCTGCGTCCGCTCGAAATGGCGGATGCGGCGACAGCACCGTTCTGGTCGGACTGTGCGTATCCGATCTCGGCCGATGTTATGGAAGAACGCCTGCGGGACGAGGTGCCGAGCGCAAATTCCAACGGGACACGAAAGCTGATTGCCTGCCGGCGGAGCAATGACTCGCCAATTGGCTCGGCGGAGATCCGCACGATCGAGGGACGGGTTTCGGATCTGACCTTTTGCGTGCCAGAGGTATTTGGGCCGTTACGGAGATCGGAAGTGACAGCCGAAATGATCCGGTTACTGGTTCCCTGGCTGATCCATGAACATGACCGGATGGTGGTCTGGGTCAATGCCGGCGCGAGCGACATGCTGGTGCGTTCGGCGGCGTTGGGTGTGGGGATGCATCAGGCATTTGTGTTGCGGGAGGCATACACCGCTCGGGGCGGCAAGCGCGAGGACCAGATCGGATACCAGGCCTTGCATCCGGCATGGCTCTCGAGTTTGGGAGCGCCAACCTCTCCCGTGTTTGGGAATGTCGCTCGCGAGGTCCGAAGTCCGGCCCCGGAGCACTATCCGGAGCGAGAGAAGGATCCTCCCACCAATGCATTTCTGGTGGGCAATCGCATCTATCTCAAGCCGATCGAGGAGGCCGACGCGATTGCGATCGCGAAATGGGCCATGCGCGAGACCGAAACAGCATTCGATGTGGGACGGACTGCGCGATCGCCGATTTCCTACTGGCATTGGACGCGCAAGAACTACGAAGCGGACCCGGCGACGTGGGTGCGGTTTGCGATTTGCCTGCTCGATGACGATACCGTGATCGGTTCCAACGGACTGGCGTTCATCGACTGGATTCACCGCACAGCCGAGACCGAGACCGATATCGTGCAGCCGGAGTACCGAGGCGGGGGATTCGGGACCGAAGCGAAGCACCTGTTGCTGGAGTACGCGTTCGAGACGCTGGGTTTGCATATGGTGCGGAGTCAGGCATGGGCGTTCAACACTCCGTCATGTGCGGCGTTGCGGAAGCAGGGGTATCGCGACGCGGGACGGTTGAACTGGACCGGGATCAAGAACGGTGTGTTCGCGGACGATCTGGTGTTTGATCTGTTGGCGCAGGAATGGCGGGAGCAGCGAACGAATCAGGCGTGAGTTTGGCGAGGATCGTGACGAGCGACTGCTGATCGTCGGAGCTGAGATAGGTGGCGAGATTGGCGTGGACGACCTCTGCATGAACGTGTATGGCGCTGCGGGCGTGATCGCGACCGGATGATGTGAGACTGACATGCACCTGACGGGCATCGGTGGCGATGCGTGTGCGCTCGATCCAGCCGCGGTTTTCGAGGCGATTGATGAGGCGGCTGAGCGCAGGCTGGCTCAGCGCCACCGACGGGGCGAGAGCAGAGATGGTGCAGCCGTCATCAGGACTGAGTGAAAGTGCCAACAGGGCATCAAACTCGGACAGGGTGAGTCCGCACTGACTGGCCAGGGCAGCTTCGAGGGCTGCGGCGATCCGGGCGTGGGCGCGGCGCAGAACCGTCCAGGCGATGGCGCATTGATTGGTGTCGTGCTCCGCCGACATCACGGTTGCTCCTACTCGATGGGCCAGCGATCCCAGGTGCTGAGGAGTGGGCCGATCGATTGTTCCTCCAATGTCAGATGTTCGAGCAGGTGGGTTTCAAGGTCGCCGAGGTGCTGAACCAGTTCGAAGCGGGCAATACCGGTGGCATCGGTTGGCACCCGTTCGGCGGCTTCGACGATGCGTTCGGTGATGTGGTGGACATGGAGGTGATCCCACTCGAGCTTGTCGACGATGGGATTGAGCACGGGATCGGCCTTGCGGACCATGGGGAAGAGTGCGGCATCCTCCAGCGTGTGATGGCCATGGACGAAGCGGCAGTAGTGCCAGCAGCCGTAGCGGAGTTGCCAGAGGGGGCTGTTGGTCTCGAGGTTGTGGATTTCGGCGACGATGCTGGCGGGATCGAGACCATCGCGCGCGGCTTTGGCGAGACGGTTGATGGTGAGCAGGTCGCGGCGGAGGAGCGTGTGGATGTAGAGGAGCTCGCGGAACATGCCTTCGGCGCGTTCGGCATCGGCGAGCGGATTGTGGTCAGTGTTTGTCATGGTCGAGGCAGGAAACTCCGGGTCTTGCTATATGCATGCGCATAGATATACCATGTCCGCATGATATCTGCATCTCTCCTGGAGGGCAACCATGCCTGATTACGGACAACCACTTTCGTTTGGCATTTTTCTGGATCCGTCTGCGAACGATCCGGCAAGGACGATCGAGCTGGCACGCCTGATTGATGCGGCCGGGTTTGATCTGATCGGCATCCAGGATCACCCGTACCAGCCGCGGCACTTTGATGCGATGTCCCTGATTGGATACCTCCTGGCGGCGACCGATCGCGTGCGAATCTTCCCGGATGTAGCGAATCTGCCATTGCGTCCTCCGGCGATGCTGGCCAAGGAGGCGGCAACGCTTGATCTTCTGAGCGGTGGGCGGTTTGAGCTTGGTCTGGGAGCGGGTGCGTTCTGGGATCCGATCCGGGCGATGGGCGGACCGGCGCGGACGCCGGGCGAGGCCGTGTTGGCCACGCGTGAGGCGATCGAACTGATTCGCGCATTCTGGACCCAGTCGTCGGTGCGGATGCAGGGCGAGATTTACCAGGCGCCGGGACTGCGGCCGGGTCCGCAACCGAAGCGCGAGATCGGTATCTGGCTTGGTGCGCTGGGACCGAAGATGTTGCGCCTGACTGGCGAACTGGCGACCGGCTGGGTGCCCTCGATGGCATACATTGCGCCGTCCCAGGCGTTGACGATGCAGGCGGTGATCGATGAAGCAGCGGTTGCGGCCGGGCGGCAACCGTCCGCGATCAGGCGGATCTACAACATCTCGGGGGAGGTTTCGCCGGTGCTGGAATCGGGCAGTGATCCGGGCGACCAGCAGATTGTGGGACCGATCGGGCACTGGGTTGACGTGCTGACGCGGCTGGCGACCGAGTATGGGTTCGACACGTTCGTGTGGGGCACGGTGCCGAATGGGGCAACTTTGTCGATGTTCCAGGAGGAGATTGCGCCGGCGGTGCGGGAGCGCGTGGCGGAGATTCGGTCGGCACGGGGTGCAGGAAGTTAGCGGCGGATCGATGGTGGCGAGGCGGTGGGAGTTTGGCGCCAGTGGGAATTGAGCGGCGATGGGGTATTGGCGATGGGGAGGGGGCGTCGGGCCGCGCCAGGCTCAAGCCAGGCGCTACAGATGCTGACCTCTTCGAGGTCAATTTTGCCTGGTCTGTCTCGTGGGCACGCAGAGCAGTTGGTGTTGGGGGCCGAGGTAGCGCGGGGCCGCTAAGTGCGAACAGGGAGACGGATTAGTCCGTCTCCCTGATTGGGGTTGCGTCTAGGTGGTGAAGAAAGCCGAGATAGTGCTTGCTTCCTGCGAGACGGTATCGGCGCTGATCAGGTCGGCGGCCTGGTCTGTCAGGAGTGCCACCCAGGTATCGAGGATGTCCTGACCCACACCACTTGTGAGGAGGCTGGCGCGCAGTTCGGTGGTGGTGTCGGTGACCTGTGTCGAGAAGTCCGACAGGGCCGTGGTGCGGGTCACGAGGATGTTGGAGCCTCCGCCCATTCCGCCTCCGCCTGGCATTTGGCCGCCCGTTGGCCGGGTACCTCCCCCGTTCTGGGTTGGAGGTTGCTGGGTGTCATCGGTGGCAATGGGAGTGCCGTCTGGATTGGTGGGGATACCCTGGCCGCCAAAGTCGATCGGAGTACCATCGGCGTTGGTGGGGATGGTTTGGCCACCGGTTGTGTCACCACCCGGCATGTTCCCGGGCTGGAAGGTGCCGTCCCCACGGTTGAACCCACCCATGCCACCGAAGGCAAGGTTCATATCCCATGGCACGACAGTGAACTGGTCGGAATCGGGACCCACGTAGAGGTACGAGTTGTTGCCTGGGCCGTCGATATCATCGGTGTTCTGGATGAGGTCCATCATGGCGAGATAGATGGCGAACTGATCGAGATCAAGATGATCGGCGATGCCGGCTTCGAAATCCTCATCGGGCGCGTTGTTAATGAAAACGAGGAACGCGGTCAGCGGTGCGATGTTCTCATCAGCGTCGTCTCCCCCACCGGCCTCAAGTTCGAAGACATCGAGGTAGGAGTCCGCGTCATCTCCGCGATACGAATAATCGCCAGTGGATTCGGCCTTGTAGAGGAGACCGTCCTTGTCGAAGCGGGCCTCCATCCAGGCGTCCTTGGGATGCTCGACTCCGAGGCGAAGAACGGGATCGCTGCCATTGAATGAGAAGGCGACGTATGCGGCTTGCTGCGAGGCCAGACCGGCCTTGTCGAGCAGATTGAGCGCGACCGCTTCGTTCAGCGAACTCTCGGAGTTGTTGGAGCGAATGACGATCTGGGTGATGTCCTGGTAGTTCTGATCGTTGACGAACTTGTCGAGGCGAATGAGCCAGGGGAGGGTCTGCGGCTCACGGCTGCCAAGCGAACTGCCAAGATCATCGGCATCGTCGGTGGTGGTCTGGTTCGAAACCGGGGTTGCATCAGGCGTTGTGGTCTGATCGCCGGGGTTGTTGCCGCCGAAGTCGCCGCCCATTGCACCACCGCCCGCGCCGCGCAGCGAGGAGTTGCCTTTCAGGCGGAGACCAGCCTCCTCAAATGACTCACCGTTGATCGCGATGGTGACCGAGATCCATTCCTTGTCCTGCGACTGTTCGTAGGTGGCAATCATGGCGTCGTACACATCCTGATCGGCCGTTACCTCGATGGTGTGGATGGCAGTCGGATCGAGGAAGGGGGCGTGGGTGGTGTTCGGTGTCACCGCCCAGCTTGCGAACGGCCGACGCAAGGTGAAGCCGGCTGCCGAAAGGGTGGCTGCGGTCATCAGGAATCGACGCCGGGATGTTTGCGGCAGGGCGTCGAGACGGTAACGGTCCATGGGAACTCCTCGAGGGATGGCGGCATGCAATCCATGCTCGATCTGGAGTGTGCGCCCCAAAACTGGGAAGAACCTTGGAGAAGTGAATGCCGGTGTTAAGAAAACTTTAAGTAATGCGAACTACAACTGCTCTTGATTGTTGGTGTTGTTGAAGGACTCGGTTCATGTCGCAGTACGAGCTCGTTCTCTTTGATCTTGCCGCCATTTTGGTGCTGACCTTTGGCATCTACTTCAGGCGACATCAACGGAGGGACATGGTCGTGGCGTTCGTCGGCATGAACGTCGGCATTATGTCGATATGTCGCGTGCTCACCTCTGTCGATGCATCGGTCGGCATTGGCATCGGACTGTTCGGAGTGCTGTCGATCATTCGCCTGCGATCCGACGAACTGGATCAGCGCGAAGTGGCCTACTACTTTGCGGCGCTGGCGTTGGGATTGTTGGGCGGTACCCGCGTTACCGAACCGAACACCAGCCTCTTGCTGAGCGCGGCGATTGTTCTGGCCCTGTGGGCTTCGGACCACCCGATGCTCCTGAGTCAGTACCGCATTCAGCATCTGACGCTGGATCACGCGTGGTTGAGCGAAGCGGATTTGCGGGCGCACCTTGCGGATCTGACGCAGGGAGACATCCGGCGCGTGGCCGTGAAGCGGGTTGATTTGGTCAACGACACCACCCAGGTTGAGGTCCGTTATCGCATTCCATCGAACGGCGGTGCCGCGTGATTGGCAGTGGACTTGAGGGCGTACTGGCAACCTTTCCGCCCATCAGCCTTGCGGAAACGCAGAACCGGGCCGAGTTCATGACCCGGAAGGATCGTAAGTACCTGCTTCCCGTTGATCTGCTGGGCGACCTGTTGCACCTGGCACCGGAGGGCACTTCCGTGATGGAGATCGACGGGCAGCGCCTGTTCCGGTACCACTCCATCTACTTCGATGAAGCAGATCGATCGGCGTATCTGGCGGGTCTCCGGCGGCGGCCAAATCGATTCAAAGTGCGGACTCGGCATTATGTCGATTCCGATCTGCGCCTGCTGGAAGTCAAGACCATGAGTGCGCGCGGCGAGACGGTCAAAACGCGCATCGCCCACGACTGCGGCGATCTGACCGAGCTTTCGGATACCGAGCGAGACTGGTTGGCCGGTTTCGATCAGGTACGACGTCATGTTGACGGATTGCGGCCGTGCCTGAGCACAACGTATCAGCGGGCCACGTTTGTCTTGCCAGAAGACGATGGCCGGGTGACGATCGATCTCGGGCTGACCTGGGGTGCGCCAGGCTCACCGGGGTTTGCGGTTGGTCCGTACGCCGTGATTGAGACCAAGGGCACGGGCAAGGCTACGGCCATTGACCAGGCCCTCTGGCGAATGGGCATACGTCCGGTGCCGATGAGCAAATTCGCGGTGGGGCTGAGTATTCTCAACCCGGAACTGCCCGCAAACCGCTGGAACCGACTCCGGAACCGATTGACCGCCGAACTGTTACTGGTTGAGCAGCCCGTGCAGCCGCTGAATCTCGGCCCAGGTTGAATCGGGCACCGGGATTCCGTCGCGTTCACGATTGACCCGATTAATCAGTTCGGGATCACCGGGCATCTGGACCTGCTCAAAGCCGACTGCCGGTTCAGCAGTGCGAATCTCATCTGCCTGATGGGCGACCCGCTCGGCAAACAGATCGAGCTCCACGAAGGCCGCGACATCCATTGCGATGATGATCGGACCGTTGCCGCCGCGATGTTGGGAGAGCGTGTCGGCCGTGGCTCCCATCAGCCCGGCGCCGAGAATCTGGGCGAGGATGCTCAGACCCGAGCCCTTGTGCGCACCGAAGGCCAGTAGCGCCCCGCCATCGTAGAAGTCGTTCGGATTGACCGAGGGATATCCGCTGCTATCGATGATTGCGCCGGCCGGAACCTCTACCTCGCGGGCGCGCGCCACGCGAACCTTGCCCTCGGCAATGAACGCGGTCGCGATATCGAAGGCGATTGGCTCGCCTCCGTCGGGCGATGGCACCGCCCAGGCGATCGGATTCGTGCCCATGACACGCTGCCGGCTGCCGTACGGGGCAACCGCGCGACCGGCATTCGACATCGCAATCGCGATCATGCCCTGCCGAGCGAGTGCCTCAACATAGGGGGCGACCCGACCGATGTGATAACTGTTGACGACGATTGCTGTACCAATGCCGAACTGCTTTGCGCAGCGACCAGCAGATTCGGTCGCGAGCCACATTGACGCCTGACCCCAACCCCAATGACCATCGATGGTGACTGTCGCGCCGTGCTCGCGGATGATTTCCGGCGTTGCAGCGGGATCGACGTCGCCTGTGCCAGCCATCTCGAGATAGTGGAGCACCCGCAGCACCCCATGGGAATCGTGACCGGCCAGATTGGCATCGATCAGCGACTCGGCAATCATCGACGCATGTTCCGGAGACGACCCGACGCTGATCAGCAAGTCCAGCATGATCGGACGGAGATCGGCGACGGCGACCAGAGGCATTGGTTGGGGATCCTTCAATGACAAGCGTGCGAACAATGCCGCGTCAGAATACGGGATTCAGGCGCCGGATTGGGCGAGACGCTGCTGCATGGTACGGAGCTCCTCAGACAGCGCAAGTTGGGCGCCAGGCGGAGCGAAAGTAGCGGCGGGGGTCGTCTGCAGCAGATGGATGCGCCAGCCAGACTCAGCGAGCACCGCAATCAATGTTTGGCGTGCATTCAGTTGCTCGGCGAGTTCCTCACTTGTCGGATCGATGAAGCCAACATCGCCGAGATAGCGGCAGACCGTTGGGGCGAGCATCTGCATTGAGCGCTCGATCGGGACAATGCGATGGGGATTGTGTTCGCGGAACACGAGCGAGAACGCCTGCTCCACCTCCGCCGGACCTCGCAAGACTGCACCATCGAAGCCAATCATGATCCCCGCCGGATCCATGGCTGTGGCAACAAGGTCGGCGCGGTGATCGTTCCAGCCATCGACGAAGCGACGGTAGAGATCGCGTGTGGCCAGCATTGCCGGAGATTGCGTCATGCGTCTGGACCGGTGATCGCGACCTCCGGCTGATCGCGCGAAAGCACAACAACCCGGCTGGAACCGCCGAGATGTGCCTGAATCCGGGTTGAAAGAACCTCCAGCGCCGCGTCCAGATCCTTCGGATTGAGCGGAGGGATCGACTCCATCACCAGTACCGCGCGTGTCGTGGCATCGGTCAGTTTGGTGCGGTCCGCCTCGCGCCAATTCCAGCAACTGCAGATCACCCCGGCATCGTCGCGATAAATCACTGCACCTGGCGGTGGCGGTTCCGGTTCAGACGAGCCGAGCGGAACGAAGTACTCATCTCCGCGCGCACGTGTCAGGACAATGTCGCCTTCAATTGCATCCAGATCCTCACCGCCGGCGGGAAGCTGCCAGGCCAGGGAGACACTGTTGTAGAGATCGACCAGCGGATTGATAGAGCGCAGGCGGCCCGCCTTTGCACTCCGGAGCAGATTCTCGATAGATGACCGTGTTTTCGAAGGCTTCACCCCGAACTGGGCATAGGCCGCCCGCCAGGGCGCAATGGCCGGCAGCGATGCGAAATCCTCATCCGGAAGCGCCGCGGCCGACTCCTCGATCTGGCGGGCCAGGATGGCGGCGCATTCATCCTGCCGTTGGTTGTTGTTGATCGCGCCAACGATCACCAGGCCGATGCGGGCGTCGGGATAGAGAGCCAGGAAGTCGTCAGCGAGTCGGAAATGCATCACAGATCTCCAGTATTGCGTCATTGTGCTACTTTATGCTACAATCACTGATGTGAATGATGCATAATCAAAGTATTGTGACGCATAACGCGGAATAATGAATCAATGAACGAGCAAGAACTGCATGAAATTCGAGCGCGGCTGATTGTTGCCAACACCGAGCACGAAGGCATAGAAGTCAAAACCGGCAAAGGAGGAACCCCGCGCAAAGGGCTCAGGGAAGCCATCTGTGCGTTTGCCAACCGGCCCGGTGGCGGAATCATTATCGTCGGAATCAACGAAACCGAGAACTTTGGCATCACCGGAGTTCAGGACCCGCGGCAACTCATGTCGGACATCGCCGACATCGCGAGCAACGACCTGACCCCGCCTGTTCGCGTCGGCATCGACCTGTTCCTGCCTGGGGACAAACCGGTCGTCGTCGTCACCGTGCCCGAAATCCTGCACGACCAGAAACCATGTTTTGTCACCGCCATGGGCATGCAAAACGGTGCTTACGAGCGGATTGGAGCGTCGAACCGCGCCATGACCGTCTATGAAGTCATGACCTATCTGGACTACCGCGCCCACCGCACATTCGACGACCGAATCGTCGAGCGCGCGGACGTTGCGGACATCGACCGGCCACGCGCTGAACGGTATCTGCAGCGGGAAGAGCAACGCAATCGGCGAATCCGCGAAACGCGTGCGTATGACGACGCCATCGAACTCCTCGGGATTGTCCGGGACGACGGCACGGAACAGCGTCCCACCCTGGCCGGGCTGCTGTGTTTCGGAACCTATCCGCAACAATTCCTGCCGCAAATCCGCATCGTCTTCAACCAGTACTGGGGAGACGACACCACCACCCGGGGACCAAACGGCGAGCGGTACATCAACGACCAGGAGTTCGACGGCACCATCGACGAAATGGTCAGCGATGCAACCGCCACCGTCGTCCAGGCCCTGCCCAATGCGCTCATCGTCGACGGCATCCGTCACCGACGGGAACCCGAAATCCCCGAGGTTGCCATTCGCGAGGCCATTGTCAATGCGGTACTGCACCGCGACTACAGCGGTTACATGATCGGCAGCTTCATCCATATCCAGCTCTTCCGGAATCGACTCGTCATTGCCAGCCCCGGGGGACTCTATGGAGGGATTCGGCTCAACGACCTGGCGCACGGCCAAACCACCCGAAACCCCCTGCTGACCCGCTTCATGCAGGATATGGATCTGGTGGAAAACCGAGGCGGTGGCATTGACGAAATGTTCGAAGTCACCAGACGACAGGGAGCGCCGCCGCCCCGGTTTGAAGCCACCACCACCCAATTCCGCGTCATCTTTGAGCGTAAGAACGCGCCGGTCGACCACGTCGTCCGGGAAGATGGACCGGAATGGGTGACAGAGCGCATCGATCCAGTGCGGCATGTGCTGACCATGGCCCTGCGCAACAGGACCGTCACCAATGAGGACGTGCGGATGGCGCTGCGATTCGATCGGACCCGGGCCACGCGCCTCCTGAAGTCCATGGTCGAAGACGGACTGCTGGAAGCGCATGGCGAGCGACGGGGGGTGTACTACACCGTCGTGTCATCGCTGCGGGAGGCGGAGCGAGGCATCACCTCGTAGAGGCCGACCGCCGCGAGACCCGTGATCAGTCCGGTCAGGATGGACGTTGCCGCAGACGGAAGCGTGGAGATTGGGTCGCCGCTGGCAGCGCGCGACAGAGCGTCCAGCAGAATGCCAAACAGAACAGCGGCAAGAGGAGCCAGGCGTGAGGGGAGACCTGAACGCTTGGCAACCTCGACACATCCGGGAATCAGGGCGATGATGACAGCGTGACTGAGCATGAGTGAAACCTCGTTTCTCGAAAGGACAATGACGTTG
>JAPXRQ010000032.1:0-22449 GCA_033813515.1 Thermomicrobiales bacterium | reverse complement strand
GCGCGCCGATCGAGCAGCCCAGGAGTCGGTCCGGATGCAGGTACAGGAAGCGGTGCGCAAAGTGCCCGCCGCCGGAGAAACCATGGATCAGGAAGCGGTCGCCATCCACGTTGTATGCCGTCGCCACCTCGTCCACCATCGCCAGCAGAACATCGTCGTAGCGCAGGTCGCCCGCCTTGATGAACTTGTAGCTGTTCAGTTCCCACGGCTCGGTGATACCGGCGGGGAAGAGCGGGGCGAGGATAATGCAGTCGTTTGCATCGGCCCAATCGGCGAAGGCATCGCGGTAGCCCTGCGCTGGCCGATCGGTTCCGTGCACGATCACCGCGAGCGGCCAAACCTGATCCTGCTTCTCCACATACCGCTCTGGCACATAGAGGCAGTAGGAGAAGCGCAGGTCGAACTGGCAGGCGAACATCGGCGTCGGCCCGATGCCGTAGTAGTTCAGTTCGGACGGGCGGTCCTTGTCGAAGACGAAACGGGTGATTCCGGCAGCGCGACCCTTCATGCGGTGTCCTCTTGATGAGATGCGTAAAGCGGTGAGCGACTGGCAAGCACGGTGGCAAAGAACGCCTGAACCGGCGCCAAAACATCATGCCCCATGCGCGTGACGCCAGGAACGGCACTCCAGGTTACGGGATTGCCGTTTCAAAATTGGCGGCCGGTTTCAGGGTGTGGTGGACATAGTTGTGGCGATTGGGCGGCCCGACGGCGACCCACATGGCCCCGGTCGATGGCTCGCAGATCATCGAAGCGAAGGTGATCGAATCCGAGATCACATCGTCGTCCTCGGTCCGGCAGATTGCGTTGGGCGCATTCGTCCGATCCTGAAAGAGCCGCATCATCGTCTCGGGATTCAGGGTGCCCCGATGCTCCTGCAGCATCTCGGCCATGCGTTTGTGGCGGGTGCGGGTGTTGGGCAGGAACTTCTCGCCGGCCCGTTCCTCATCCAGCAGGTCCGGCGCGGTGTAGTGATTGGCATGGACCAGTACGCCATCAACCGGCTCCAACAGGGCATCGCGGGTGACGGTCGTTTCCAGATCGGCAGCCGAGGTGGTATCGCAAAGGAGCAGATTGCGGGAGGAGGCACGCGGCACCGGGCGGACCCTGGCCAACGCATCAGCGACCGAGGATTGGGTGAGCGCCAGACGGGAAAGCAGATAGCGCGGATAACCGTAGCCCCAGCCGTCGCAGCTCAGGAAGTTGGCCGCGATGGCCAGTCCGCGATCGTTCATCCCGATGTAGGACAGCTGACCGGCCGGGGTGACCATCAGGACATTGGACATATCGTCGAAGGTGAACTCGACCACGACGCCGACTTCCCTGTAGAAGCGGGGCAGATCGGCGTTCTGGCCGAGCAGGCTGCGTCCGGTAGTCGTTACTTCGGGAAGGAGGGCAAACGTGGTGCACTCGTCGCCGATGAATTCGGCCTGGCGGGAGGTGACGGCCAGTTCGGCGCGCAGCTGGAGCAGGTATGCCTCGGCCAGGGAGAGATTTGCCCCCTCGGCCAGGCCGCGGATTTCCTCATCGAAGAACGGCGCGTGTTCAAGGACGAACGGCTGGTAGTTCAGAGCATCGCCGACGGCTTGCTCGGTCGAGGCTCCGGCATGTTTGGCCAGGCGTTCGAGGGCGTAATCGCGATGCAGGGTGATGAGTTTCCGGCAGGATTCGCCGAACTGCCGCCCGATCTCGCGATGGGAACCGGAGAAGCGAAAAGCGGGAAAGGTGGACGGATTGTTGGCCACGGCAGTTCCTGAATTGCGTGTGGATCGTGGTCAGGCGATCCGCGGTTGGCGTAATGGCCATGATTGTATACAATGGGATACAAGAGCGCAAGACCCCTCCACCGACGCGCTCTCGACGCTCCGCCCACTACAATCTCCCCCACGATGACCATGACCACCGCCAATGAGCGCTCAACCAGTCTGCGCGCAATTCGTGCCCGCCAAACTCCGCACGCCAATGCATCCAGCACGGCCTACTGGGTCATCCGCGAAGCCATCCGCACGGGTATCTATCAGCCCGGTGAGCGCCTGATCGAATTGGACCTCGCCGCCGATCTCGAAATGAGCCGGACCCCGGTTCGAGAAGCCCTCCGGCGCCTGGCCAGCGAGCAACTCCTCGCCTCATCCAATGGCCGCGGCTACGAGATCCCGACCACCACTTTGGAAGACCTGATCGATGTTTACGAACTCCGCGGCGCGCTTGAGGGACTGGCGGCCAAACGAGCGGCCCAGCGCATGTCCACCATGGAGTTCGATGCGCTGCAGTCGACCGTCGAACGCATGCAAACGGCACTGGATACCAACGACCCGGCCACCCTCTCGGCCGCAACCAACCAGTTCCACCGTCTGATCCGGGATCGCAGCCGCAACGATCGCCTCGGTCAGACGCTCGCCCTGCTGGTCGATTCACTGGTCGGAACATCGGTCTACGAAATGGCGCCGGAGCGGGCGAAAGTCGCGATTGCTGAGCATCAGCAGATTTGCGACGCCATCACCGCGCGCGATGTCGCGGAAGCCGAGCGCCTGATGCGTGTCCACATCGAAAACGCGCTAAGAGCCCAAATCAAGGCCCAGCATCTTCAGGGTGACGGGTGACGGGTGACGGGTGACGGGTGACGGGTGACGGGTGACGGCGTAAGGCTCCAGGCTTGAGGCCAGGAACTCGGAACTAGGAACTCGTGGTCTCGTCCAGCCAGTCGATCATGGTCTCGAATGTGGCCTGTCCATCCTCGGTGTCTACCCGGAACTGGAACTCGTGCCCCTGCTTCGGTTCGTGATCCTCGTCGAAGAAGACCGTTGTCACCGGCACACCCAGATCGTCCAGCGTCTCCGCCATCGGCACCGATTGATCGTTGGTCAGTGGATCGTCGTTCCCGGCGCCAATGAACGTGGCGGGGAAATCGGCCGTGACCGCGTTGATCGTGGACATCTCGGTAGCCGCCGCAGAATCGCTGTCCTTGCTGCCGGTATAGGCCCAGATCACGGTCCGCGCACCCAACCGGAGGATCCGCGGTCCGACACTCGCCCCATCGATCATTACCGGGACATCGAAGATGCCGCAGTACAGGATGACACCGCGGACCTGCTCCGGTGCGAGCGTCGGCGCAATCCCGATCCCGGCCGCGTAATCCGGATTGGTGATGATCGCCGCGATCTGACTGCCGATCTGGGCGCCGGCCGAATCTCCCGCGAGTACGAACCGGTCGACATCAATGTGGTACTCGGCCGCGTGATCCTGCAGGTAGCGGAACGCCTGGTTGATCTGCAGGAGCGGGGTCGGATAGGAGCTTTCCGGCGCGAGCGAATACCCGATCGAGACAACGGTGAAGCCCTCGGCCGCGATCAGCCGGTGATAGACACCGTAGTCGTCCTTGCTTCCCGAAACCCAGGCGCCGCCATGGATCCAGACCACAGTGGGCAATACCTCGCCATCCTGGGCGCCATCGGGATACGAGACATTGAGCATGGCATCGCCATCACCATCTCGATACGGAATGTCGGTAAGTGTCGTGACATCGTTGGGATCGAGGGATGCAATCTGCTGTTCGGCATCCCGGGTCCCGCGCTCAAAAACAGTCCGGATGATGAGCGCGCCGGGACGAGGCGAGAAGTACATCGCCGCGCCGAGGACAACGGCAAAGGCCGCCACCAGCAGAAACACCCTGGTCAAGATGCGAAAGAGGCAACCCATACCGGATTCTCCCTGTGAGCGGTGGTTCGTCAGAAGCGGGGTGTGTTCATTCTACGGAATGCGCGGCGGAATGTTGGGATCCGATCCGAACGATGGTCCCCAACTGGAATAGTGGAAGAGGAGGTAAACGTAGCCGCCAACCATCAGCACGGTGAAGATGATGAGTGCGTTGCGGATGGGATTGCGTGCCGCGAAGATGACCTTGCCGTGCTCGGGACATGCCGTTTCGAGCGATTGGCCGGACGCGGGATCGAAGGCAGCGATGCAGGCGGCGTGCTCGGCCGGATCGGTCTTGTTTTCGATGGCCACATCCCGGATTTGATCGAGCGTCAGCCAGACCAGAAAGGCGACAAAGACGGAGAAACCGAGGAGCCAGATCAATTGGCGGCGGGAGGGTCGGTACCGGGTCGTGTGCGCAGGTGCATCGCTCATGCCGGAAGTGTACGGGGAGGCCAGAAGTTGAATGTTGAATGTTGAATGTCGGATGTTGCGCTCGTCGCGGACCGCTTCCCGTAAATCTCCCTGGGCGCCGTGTTTCCCATGCACCGCAAGGTCTTGTAGCGCCGAATTGCAATACGGCCAAGTCCCATTCCCCAACGGTGATCGATGGGCGGCAACCCGGCTCCTTCAATCCGGCACGCCATCACGGCCGGTGCTAAAGGACCGGCCTGCCCGAAAGAAGTCCGCTAAAGGGACTCAGAAGGGGATGAGTCTGATCGGTGAATGCTCATTTTCCAGTGCCTTCAGTGCACTTCGTTGGAGCAGCCTGGACCTTTAGCTCCTGGCGTCGAGGGCGACCGATGCGATGGATCAAGACATGCAGGACACGCAGCGCGGTATGGAACCGACGCACCCCATCTCTGCATTGCAACCGGCCCGCACGCAACCAAACGGACAGAGGCGTCCACCGCTACGTCATCGCGGGACGTGGTCTCGGCGTGGGGACAGGTCGATTGAGGTAGGTTATCGCCCTCGGGCGACCTCAATCGAAGATTGAGCCGGCACACGGCGGTGCCGGGACTACGTCAATGAACATTGAACCTCAAACATTCAACATTCGGCATTCAACCTACAGCCTATTTGCGGCGGCGCTCCTTGAAGCAGGCGTCGCAGTAGACCGGGCGGCTCAGATCCGGCGCAAACCGGAGCGTGGCCGTCTGCCCACATGAGGAACAGGTCGCGGTGAAGCTCTCCCGGCTGGATCCGTTGGATGCGGCCGGCGTGGAGCCGAGCGACTCCATATCGAACGTGCCACGCTCCCGACCGGCTGCCCGCTTGGTCGCATTGCTGCGCTGACGAGGAGCATCGGACGAACCGTTGCTGGCGGCCCCAACCCCTGCCTGGGGAACCGGTGCTGCCCCAAAGGCCGGCCGGCCGGTAGTGGCACCAGCCTGTGGTCCGCGCGGACCATTGCCATTCTGGTAGTCAGCACGTGGCGCCCGCTCGAATCGCTCCGCCCGCTCGCCCTGGTCCGGTCGATCGCTCCACTGGCGACGCGGCAGGGCCGGCATCTCCAGCTCAGGACGGCGCGGTGGCGGCGGAGCCATGTTGCCCCTGCGTTCCCGCTTCATCTCTTCGACAATCGAGATCGAGAGTCCGCCCATCTTCGGTGGCGAAGCTGGCTGGCGCGATTCGGAGCGCTCGGGTCGTTCGGTCCGCTCAGATCGAGGCTGGCGATTGCCATCCCGGCGATCGTTCCGCTGGCGAGGCTGCCGCTGACCCTCGGACCGCTCACCACTCGCTGCAGCGCGCGGCGTCCGATCATTCGTCCGCTCTTCGCTCCGGCGGGTTGCGCTGCCCTCCGGTCGGCGGCGGCGCTCCTGTTGCTGGCGGGTTTCCTGCGCTTCGCTGTGCTGGACAACGACTGGCGCGGAATCGGTCCGGCGCTCGCCGGTCCATGGCTGGCGCTGGATCCGCTTGCCGAGGCCGCGCTCCAGTTGCCGCCACTTGGCCGCATCGTCGTCGGAGAGCAGGGTGATCGCCTGACCGCTGCGTCCCATCCGGCCGGTCCGACCGATCCGGTGCGAAAGCAGTTCGGACGATTCCGGTAGCTCGTAATTGATCACGAAATCGACCGCCGAGACATCGATGCCCCGGGCGGCGACATTGGTGGCGAAAAGAACAGGCACCTTGCCGGCGCGGAAATCGGCCATGACGGCATCGCGCGCGTTCTGGCTGAGGTTGCCCTGCAGCGCCGCCACCGGATACCCGGCCGCGGAGAGCTGGCGGGCCAATTTGCGGACCCCGTGCTTGGTCCGCCCGAAGACAATCACCTGACCGTCACCGCGGGCATCGAGCAGGTCCTTGAGCGCGTCCATCTTGCCGCCCGACGGAACATCGTAGGCAATGTGATCGATCTGCTCACTCTCGGCCTGAGTCGAGGCGACCTGAACGTGGGCCGGATTGCGCAGATGCCGGTGGCTGGCATCGTCCACCCACTCGGGCATGGTCGCGGAGAAGAGGGCCGTCTGCCGGTCCTTCGGAGTCCAGCCGAGGATCTGATTGACCTGCGGCGCAAAGCCCCGGTCCAGCATTTCATCGGCCTCATCGAGGACGAGGAAGTGGACCTTGTCGAGAACGAGCGCGCGCTGCTGATAGAGATCGGCGACGCGGCCTGGCGTGCCGACGACGATTTGGGCGCCGCGGCGAAGTTCCTGGATTTGAGGACCGAGGGCACGTCCGCCATAGACCAGGGCGACGCGCATGCCCGTGCCCTGCGTCAGTTCACCAAGCACTGATCCGACCTGCACGGCGAGTTCCCGGGTTGGGGTGAGAACGAGCACCTGGACGGCGCGGACATTGGCATCGACCGATTCGACAGCCGGAATACCAAAGGCGAGGGTCTTGCCCGAGCCGGTGCGGGATTGTCCGATGACATCGCGCCCGTCGAGCAGGATGGGGAGGGTTTCAGCCTGGATCTTCGTCGGGATGGAGATATCCATGCGGCGAAGGGCATCGTGCGTTGATTGGCGCACGGAAAGATCGGCGAACGACGTGATCGCCCGGTCGAGAACAGAGGTATTGGATTGAGACAAACGGAACTCCAAAAAACGCGCGCAGCGAGTGACCGACGTTGGATCACCAGCGAATGAGATGTCTCGGAGGGAATTGCGGGAAACCGACCGAACGGAAGAAGACCGCTCAGTGGCTCCCTGCTGCACGCAGAATTGGTTGGGGAATCTGAGCGTTTGGAACACGACGCGGCGCGTTCCCTTCTGCAACCATTGTCATTATACATAAGTCCGACGGCTCAAGGCCATAGGCCCAAGTCCCCAGGTTCACGGACACTGTGCCCAGGACAGGACCTGCCGTAGGGGTTTGTCGCACAAACCCGCCCGGTATTCCCCAACGGCGGTTGCCGGAGGAGACCGTGGCAACAGAATGCCCTGACCAATGCGTGGTACCCGGGACGGGACCTGCCGTAGGGGTTTGTCGCACAAACCCGCCCGGTATTCCCCAACCGCGGTTGCAGGCGGACAGGGCGGTAGCGGGTCGAAACGCGGAAACCGGGACCTCGTCGACCGCCCCGTGGTGCCGGTCTGGCATTCACGGTCGATGACACCGTGGTTCCATGCAACATGCCGGCGGATGGGCGGCGGGTTTGTGCAACAAACCCCTACGGCACGCTCTCTTCTCTGTACCGGTGGAATGATTCACGGCACTTCGTCGCGATAGACATCCTCTTCCCAACGCGCAGGATTGTCCGGGATGTACTGTTCGATTGCGGCGAATCGCTGTTCCGTACGCACAATCACCTCGTGGAAACCGCGTTGCCAGACAACGAATTCCGGGTCGACCGCTGTCCTCCGAATCTGGCTCGTAACTGCTGACTTGTATCCGCCGACAATTGCACCGACCGACTTGTTGACCCGATGCCCAAACGCAGGCGTGTCGTCCCAGGTCCAGTGCTTCGGATCGATGCTGAACATTGCATGCACATGATTCGGCATGACGATCCACCCGTGGTCAATAAGTTCCGGTCTCATATCGAAGCTGGATTGCCAAAGCGCGCTGGCAACCTCACCAAACCTGTTGAGCTGCATTTGACTGTCGCGAACGGCGCCAAACAGGTGGCGACGGTGATCGGTGCAAATCGTGACGAACACGGTTCCCGGACCGGCGTAGTTGTATCCCGGCAAACGCACAGATCGCCGCGTGGGTCGATTTGCTTTGTCGCTCATCTCGCGATTGTAGGCGAATGATGCCGCAGGGGTTTGTCGCGCAAACCCGCCCGGTATTCCCCAACCGCGGTTGCAGGCGGATCGGGCGGTTGCCGGTGGAAACGCCGACACCGGGACCTCGTCGACCGCCACATGGTCCCGGTTTGGCATTCACGGCCGATGACACCGTGGTTACATGCAACATGCCGGCGGATGGGCGGCGGGTTTGTGCAACAAACCCCTACTGCAATCGGATCATTTGTCCGCCAACCGCCTTATCCCGGGCGGACGATGCAGCGGAATCCGACGTGGTTGGTGCCGGTGTCGATCGGATGATGTTGCCGTGCGGCTGGTCGGTACCGGCGGCAGTAATTGTCGGCGCAGGCAAACGACCCACCCTTCAGCACCTTGCGCGGAATCTGGTTACCCGCCGCACTTCGATCGACACTCGCCGTCTCATCCCCGCCAACCGGATTGCGCTCCACCACCGAGCAGCACGTATTGGCCGTGTGGGTTCCGGTGTACCAATCGGTCGTCCATTCCCAGACATTGCCGATCATGTCGAACAACGTGTAATCGTTGGCCGGAAACGACCCAACCGGTGCCGTCCGCTCATACCCATCGAGTTTCAGGTTCTGGATCGGGAACTCGCCCTGCCAGTAATTGGCCAGCATCCTGCCGCCCGGAGCCAGTTCGCTGCCCCACGCGAAATCCCATCCGTCGTGCCCACCCCGCGCCGCGAACTCCCATTCGGCCTCGTGCGGCAGGCTCTTCCCTGCCCACGCCGCATACGCGCTGACATCGTCCCACGCCACATGGACGACAGGATGCCGATCCCGCCCCTGCAAGTCCGACTCCGGTCCATCCGGGTGCTGCCAGTCGGCGCCCGGCACCCATTGCCACCAGTTGTAGTGGTTATCGAGTGAAACCCGGTTTGGCGGTGGTGTGAACACGACTGACCCTGCGACCAGCAGCTCCGGCAATGCGCCCGGATACATCTCGGCATCGGGCACCTGCTCAGCCACGGTCACATACCCGGTCTCGCGCACGAACTTGCGGAAGTCCCGGTTGGTCACCTGGAAGCGATCGATCCAGAACCCGTCCACGGCCACCCGGTGCGGCGGCGCCTCTTCTGGATAAAAGTGATCGCTGCCCATGGTGAATTCGCCGCCTGGAATCCAGACCATATCCTGGCTGACATTCATCGGGCGGCGCGGTTCTGTGCTGGTGGTTGTCATGGCAGATCTCCTCGCGCCATGCTGGGGAACAGCGGTATTTCCGTCTCCCTCACATATGCATTGTGCCGGAGGGTTGCGATGCGAAACAAGCCTCCGGCACCCGCTCCTCTGGTGCAATCGCTCCCGGGCAAGAGGGATACGGCTGCCATACTTGGCGCACCTCTCTCCGCCGAAACGAACTGGAGCGCTCATGTCTGAAGCCAGCACTGCCAACCTTTCGCACTGGGCAGCTATCCCATTCGCCTACCTCACCACAACCGGCCGTCGCAGCGGCCAGGCGCATCGCATCGAGATCTGGTTCGCAATCGAGAACGACGCCATCTTCCTGATGGCGGGCGGACGCGATCGTTCCGACTGGGTTCGCAACCTGCAGGCCAATCCGTCGGCCACGATCGAGTTGGGCACGGATCGCTTCACCGGCGTCGCAACGGTCCTCACCGAGAGCGACCCGGACGACGGGGCCGCGCGGCGTTTGCTGGTCGGCAAGTACCGCAGCGCGAACGACGACCTGGCGGAGTGGGGTCGGACCTCGCTGGCCGTGGTGATCCGGAATCTGCAGCCCGTCGCGTAGCGCCAGCATGCAAGATGGGGAGGCAGCCGCAGCCACCTCCCCACCTGAACGCAAAGGTGCGCGGGATTAGTGCATTCCTGCTCCCGAGGCCTCCTGCAGTTTCTCCATCACCTTGTCGAGATTGAAGCTGTCCGGCTTCTGGCGCGGCGGGTACTCAACAAGGGTCTTCAGCATTTGGCCGACGAACTGCTGCGCCGGCACGAGCAGATAGGTGCGATCCAGCAGCCAGTCGAAGTACGCGTTGGCGCCATGCTGGGCCCGTTCGAAGGGATCGCGCCGGAGATGCATGATAAGGGGAGCGCGCAATTCTACGAACGGCTCAATCCAGATCATCAATTGTTCGGCCCGCTGCTCCTGGAAGACGAGTTTCCAGTCGTTAAAGCGGAGCGCGACCAGCTGGGCATCGTCGTTGACGTAGAAGAACTCCTTGCGTGGGCTCTCGTCGGTCTTGCCGGAGAAGTAATCCAGCATGTTGTAGCCGTCGAGGTGGACCTTGAAGGTTTTGTCACCGGCCGTGTAGCCGTCAAGCAGCTCTTCCTTGATCGTGGTTTCTCCGGCTGCTGCCAGCACAGTCGGCAAGACATCCTGATGTGACGCTATGCCGTTGAGTTGCTCGCCGGCCGGGAAATGCCCTGGCCAGCGGAAGAAACAGGGCACGCGGAAGGCGCCTTCCCAGTTGGTGTTCTTCTCGCTGCGGAACGGAGTTATGCCGGCATCCGGCCAGGCATTGAAGTGCGGGCCATTGTCGGTGCTGTACATAACGATCGTGTTGTCGGCAATGCCCAACTCGTCGAGGAGATCGAGCATCTGGCCGACATTTTCGTCGTGATACTGCATCGCATCTGCATAGAAACCCTGACCGCTGCGACCTTCATCCTCGGGACGAACGTGCGTGCGGTAGTGCATGTGGGTCGAGTTCCACCAGACGAAGAATGGCTCGTCGGCCTCGACGGCCTCACGAATGAAGCGCGTCGCACCCTCATTGATCTCGGTGTCGATTGTTTCCATTCGCTTCCTGGTCAGCGGGCCGGTGTCCTCGATCTTCTGGGTGCCATCTGGTTGGGCCCAGGTGTGGAGTACGCCACGCGGACCGAATCGCTCGCGGAATGCGGGATCCTTCGGGTAATCCTCATGCTCAGGCTCTTCCTCGGCGTTCAGGTGGTAGAGATTGCCGAAGAATTCATCGAACCCGTGTGCGGTCGGCAGAAACTCGTCCCGATCGCCAAGGTGATTCTTGCCGAATTGGCCCGTGCGGTATCCCAGCGGCTTGAGCAGTTCGGCGATCGTCGGGTCTTCCGCCTGCAATCCGAGCGGTGCGCCCGGCATACCGACTTTTGTAAGGCCGGTGCGGACCGGGTTCTGACCCGTGATCAACGCAGCGCGGCCGGCCGTGCATGACTGCTGGCCGTAAAAATCGGTGAACGAGATGCCCTCTTTGGCGATCCGGTCGATGTTCGGGGTCTTGTAGCCCATCTGCCCATGACAACGGCGGGCAGATCTCCTCGACGATCGAAACGACCAACATCGCATCCCGATCGGCAGGAGGAATGTGATCGAAGACATCCTCGGCCAGTACATCGAGCATGAACGACCGCCTGGCCTGCACATCCTCGCTGGATGGGGCCTGCGTTCCAATGCCACTGCCGGAGGCGAGCAATGCCAGGCAAAGACCTGCTGGCCATCCGTCGGTCGCCTTCATCAGATCATCCGCCCGGGCTTCGATCAGCGCGTCCGCGTTTCGGCTGAGCATCGTCAGCAATTCATCTCGCTGGAAGAGAAGTTCCTCGCCACGAATTTCAATCAGATGTTGCTGCAGGCGAAGGCGCCCGATGGGCATCGGAGGATCCAGACGTGAAATCAGGATCAGGTGGAAGCGGGGAATCCGATACCCGACGATCGCCTGGAGAAGCGCCCAGACATCGCCATCCCCAATGTGCTCGGCCTCGTCGAGTACCAGATAGAGGTGCTGGTCGCGATCTCCCAACTGATCGGCCAGGGTTTCGGCGAGTTCGTGCACATCTGGCCGGCTTGGTCGGTCAGCCAGCGCGCGGATGTTTGCGACCACCGACAAATCGACTTCGGCGAGCGCGACCATCAGGAAACGGGCGAATCGGTCGAAATCGTTGTCCTCGGCATCCAGCGTTAGCCAGGCCGTATCCACATTGCGGCGATCGATCCACGTCCGGGCCAGCGTCGATTTGCCGTAGCCTGCCGGACCGACAATGAGCCCAAGTGCCGCATCCTGCAGCCGATCCAGTTTGAGAAAGAGCGCTTCGCGAGGAATGACCGAATCGACGATGCGCGGCAGCACCGTTTTGGTCCGGTTGGCAACACCAGCAATGGCACCTGTATCAGGCGCCATGTCAAAGACAGGACGGGCAATCTCCTCTTGATGTGGCATGTGTTCGAACTATCCTTCGATGCACCACATTCATTACCGTGCAAAGTCCAGTTGTGGCGCATTGCAGCAATCACATACCGACTTGAGCAAGGCTCTTCCGTTCGAGAAGTGGGCAAGTTTGCCGACCTTGGCCGGCCGGACTGCCCAATGTTGCCAATACACCACCATGAACATTCCGTCGTCGAGGGCGTCCTGTTCTGAACCGTCTTTAGCCAAACGTTATCGTGATTCTATTCGCAAGGTCGTCTCGCGCTGTCCTGAACCTCTCCATTCGAAGGTCCAAACTACCTTCAACTGCGGAGGGGTCTTCAATTGACCAGTGGATTCGATTGCGAGCCCCGGGAAAGAATGGACAGGCATCGTTCGCGTCATCACAAACGGTAATGACCTCATCGAATATCTGTCCCCAAAACAGGTCGAGTAGCTTCGAGCTGTGGTCGCTGATGTCAATACCGATTTCGGCCATGACCGCGATTGCTTCTGGCCGGACCTGCGTTGCCACGGTTCCCGCACTGAATACCTCATAGTGATCACCACCTCGAGCACGGAGCAGGCCCTCTGCCATTTGTGATCGAGCACTGTTGTGTGTGCAGAGAAAGAGCACACGCCGGCGATTATTCATGCGCCGTGCCCGAGGCCCCGCCAGGTAAATCCGCGAAATCGGCAGGATCGGGCAATGTGCCGTCGAGCCGATCCCAGTAGTTGTCGGTAATCTCGCGACTGTACTTGCCGACTACAAACTGGCGGTAGGTCATTGTCTGGAGTCCGAGGTGCATCAGTTCGCGGCCATACGGGATGTGTTTCAGAATGTTTGCGACATTGACATGGCGCTGGTGGGTGAAATTCGGCATTTGGCCGGAAAGGAACAGCGTGATCACATTGCGGTACTCCCGCTCGACACGGATCGATTCTGCCGTTCGCTTGGGTTTGCCACTGGCTGTAAGCGTCGTCATCGGTAGACGGAGCCTTCCCGCTGCACTCTTGCAGGTAGTTCAAAACATGCGCCGACGCGGATGCAATCCCGCACTTGGCGAAGAGCCAGGAGAGGCACAAATGTGCGGATTCGACTGTTTTGATAACAGGCGACTGCCTGTTCTGCGCATGGATGCAGAATGGGCGAGATTGGGCAGGACCCTCCCGCGCATTCTTCGAGCGCCGCGCGCATAACGATTTCCACAATCGAATCCGCATCGTCTGGTACTTCGGCAAAGAGATTTCTCATTTCTCCACTCCTTCTTCTCCAGTTACATCTCTTACCAGCTGATACAGCGAGACACCTATTGTTGCGCCGACTATTGGGCCAACAACATAAATCCATTGGTCGGTCCACGTACCCGAAACCAGGGCGGGTGCGAGTGATCGAGCTGGATTCATGCTTGCTCCCGATATCGGCCCGCCAAAGATCGCTTCAAGTCCAACAGTTGCGCCGATAGCGATCGCGGCGGCTTGACCGACTGCCCGTACGTCCGTTGCTACCGCTGTTATCACGAGCATAAGAAAGAGCGTCAGGATCGCTTCGAGTACAAGTGATTGCGTGGCAGAGCCAGTAGGCACAGTGGCTCCGAGTCCTGCAATGTTGCCGAACATGGCGCGAAGCAAAAGGCTGGCCAGAAGGGCTCCGAGTGCCTGCGCAAACCAGTACCCGCCGACCCGGGCCCAGCTCAAGTGACGACCAATTGCGAAACCAAGCGTGACTGCAGGATTGAAATGAGCTCCCGAGATGTGCCCGAATGAATAGATCATGACCATGACAATCAATCCGAAGGTCATCCCGATCCCTAAATGTCCAACGCGGCCGTTCGTGGTGGCATCAATGACGATCGCTCCCGTACCGGCGAAAACGAGCGCAAATGTGCCAATGCATTCCGCGAGGAGGGGACGAAGCGTTGATGGAATTGAACCGGTCACCTGTCCGCCTCGCCAATGAACTTTTCGACGATGACGCAGTCGCGCCACTCACCTTCCAGCTTGCCGTGCCGGAAGTACGTTCCAACGTTTCGGAACCCTGCCCGTTCATGCAAGGCAAGACTTGCTGCGTTCTCCGGAAAGATCCGCGATACCAGCTTCCAATATCCCCGCTCCGCACAGGCATCACAAAGTGCGTTGAGTGCGATCAATCCAGCGCCGCGACAACGATGTTCGCAATCGACATAGACCGAGTGTTCACCGATGCCGGTGTACCAGGGTGTGTCCCGATAGACGCCTACCCATGCAAATGCGATCACGTTCCCGTTGTCCTCCACGACGACTGTCGGGAAGCGATCGCCCTTGGCGGCAAGCAAATCTGCGACCTGCTCGGGATTGCGGGATTCTGTGGCGAACGTGGCCATCCGCTCCCCGATGCCCTGGCCGTGAATGCGTGCGATCGCGTCGGAATCGTCGGCAGCGGCCAGACGGGATGTCAGTTTCCCGGTGGGTTCAATCATCACGACTGACTCGCGAGAGCTTCAGGTCCTTCGCAACTTCCGTTGAGTTGGACTGGTGGGCAGGGCATGGTTCCGAATGAGCAGAACACGCAGCAATCACCTTCGTTCGGTTTCAGCATGGACTGACAATGCGGGCATCTGAAGAACCAGACGCATGCGTCCGTCGGCATTTCCTCAACCGAGGCATTACTGCAAACAGGACAGGTGATCGTACTGATCAGTGTTGGCATAACCTGGGGCTCCTGAATAGGTGCGAATATCTCGTTGACTACCTCTGCCCATCGGCGCGGCGTTCGTTTCGAGCGAGCAAATGCGGTGGGACAAGTGTCGAACATCAATTGCCCCCAAATGCCAGCGAGTTCACTGGTCGATGATGTCTCACGCCAAGCATGGCGCTGGCGCCGAGGAGCGACATCCCCGCCATGCCCCAGAAAACCAGACGGTAGTCGTTAAACTGCTGATAGGCCAATCCCGCAGCCAATGGAGCGAGTGCCCGTGCACCGGTAAGGAACAATGCCAGCGTGCCGCTAATCGCGCCGAAATGACGCCGGCCGTAGAACTCGGCCACCAGACCAGCGCGCATGAGAGTCACTACGCCACGCCCCATTCCCAGCAGGATCACCGCGACCAGCACGCCGATCGGCGTATCCCATTCCAGCAAAACCGCGACGGCAACGGCCTGAAGCGCGAAGACCAGTCCCGTTAGAGTCGTTTGGGAGATACGGCCGCCCAGCATCGTCGCAAGAACTCTTGCCCCGACCTGAGCTGCACCGATGAGTCCGGTGACCGAGGCGGCAAATCTGGCGCCGTCGCCGCGATCGGTCAGGTAAGCAATCAGGTAGACGGCAATCGCGGTGGTCGCAAACGTCTCCAGCGAGAAGGCCAGCGCCAACCACCTGAAGGCCGGGTCGCGCAAGGCCTCTCCGGGTTCAACGCCCGTTCGTTTGGCCACCGATCTGGTTGGAGCCGCCGAGGCCGCACCATCAGGAAGCAGGCCCAGGTCCTCCGGTTGACGGCGCAGGACGAGTGCGTGAGGCAGGATGGTCAGGATGCCAAGAATGACCGCGAGCGTGATAAGGGCATTCCGCCAGCCCTGCAATGCGACCAGCCACCCGGAGACTGGCAGGAAGATGGTGCTGGCGAACCCGGCTGCGATCGTCACCATGAGAAATGCTCTGGCCCGGCTGCGCTCAAACCAGGCCGAGACGGTGGTAAATGCGGGTTCATAAAGCGTGGCAGCCATCGCGATGCCGATGCCAGCCCAGATGACATACCAGGCAACAGGTCGGTCTACGCGCGACCAGGCCAACACCATCAGTACGCCGAGGATTGAGCCGCAGGTCATCAGGACGCGTGGACCATTGCGATCGATCCACCGACCAACCAAAGGAGCGGCGAGTCCGGAAATCAGGAGTGCCACCGAGTAGGCTCCGGTGAGTGTTGCCTCCGACCAGCCAAGCTCCGTTCGCATGGGCACCAGAAATACGGAAAAGGCATAGAAGAGGACGCCCCATGACACCGTTTCGGTGACAGCAAGCGTGCCGACTATTGCCCAGCCGTAATAGAAACGGTCCCTCACCAGGTTGGGAATGGAGATGCTCAAGTGCGCTCCCGGGATTCCACGCGGGCCATGTGGCGTATCGAATCGCCTGGCACCTGTGTCAGCCTGCTAGCAACAGGAACCTTTCGACGCGGCAGTCAGTTGAATTAGCTGGGGAACAGCAGCTCCGCAACACGCGCCGGGAGTCGCGGAGGTTGACGAATCGCAACACGAATCGCCACCGGTGTCAGCTGCGACATCTGCGGCGCAGCAGGAAACTCCACGCTCGGCCAGGATGTCTGAGGAGCAGACTCCTGTTTCCGGGAGAACCAGGCGAACATCGTTGGCCGCCTCCCAGTCTCCGGCAATCGCCGCCGCCACCGAACGTACCTGCCCGTAGCCGGTCAGCATCAGGAAGGTGGGTGCACGGCCGTAGCTCTTCATCCCGACGATGTAGAAATCCAGCTCCGGATGCTGCAATTCGCGCGCGCCATGGGGCGGGACTGATCCGCATGAATGCACGTTGGGATCAATCAATGGTGCCAGGGCGGTCGGGCTTTCGACCGCTGAATCAAGGCCAAGGCGGATCTCGGAGAGGAAGGAAAGGTCTGGGCGCAGGCCTGTCGCGACGACGATCTCATCGACCGGGGCCAGCACATTGTCGGTGCTGCCAACCACAATGCCATCGGGTGTTTGGGTCATCCGCATCGTGCGAAACCCGGGCACAAACTTGAGGCGTCCGCTCTCAACCAGGCCGCGGACTCGGGCGCCCAATTCGCCCCGAGCTGGCAACGCATCATTGATTCCACCGCCAAAGAGATTCTGCAAACGGTCCGCCGGTTTTCGCACGGCCCAGGTGATTGACGTGCCCGGCGCTTGATCCGCCAAATCGACGAGATCGAGAAGAACATTGAATGCCGAATGGCCGCTGCCCAGGACAAGTACTCGCTTGCCTTCATACTGGGACCGATGAGCTCCCAGGACATCCGGGATGCCGTAGACAATGTGAGCTGCGGCAGCTTGTTCACCGATCGCAAAAACGCCTGCTGCACCAGCCGGATTGGGCCGGGTCGACGTACCGGATGCATCGATTACTGCTTTGGCCAGGACCGTTTCTTCGCTCCCGGAACCGTTGCGAACCGTAATGGCGAACGGCGCTACGTCGCGGCCGGGTGTTGTCATCTTGTCGAATCCGGACCGGACGACTGACGTTACGACATGATTAGTACGAATGCGGCCCCGGAGGGCATTTGTGTTTGCGAGTGGCTGGAGATACCGCTTAACGATTTCTTCACCGGTCGGATACTGATCAAGATCTGGCGAGATCCAGTTTGTTTGGGCCAGTAATCGTCGGGCCGCATCGTCGATCACATAGCGCCACGGCGAAAAGAGACGGACATGGGCCCAACCATGAAGACTGGTCCCAACAGTCGGTCCGGCCTCAAAGACGATCGGTTCCTGACCCTGTTCCAACAGGTGTGCGGCGGCCGCAAGTCCGATCGGGCCAGCGCCTATGACCACGACGGGCAATTCCGAACGATTCATGGAGGTGCTTCCTTCTGCCGGTGCAATACCGGATAATCGCAGACATTGACAGATGTCTATGTCTGATTGCAAACAAAAACGTCGCGTACTAGCTCGCCACCAAAGATTCTGGGGGCGCAAACGAACCGAGAATCGAATCAATTTGCCGAAGCCCCTGAAGATCAACAGCGTAGTACGCCCAGACGCCGCGACGGGAGACAGTGATCAGTCCGGCTTCGGCCAGCACCTTCATATGGTGGCTGATGGTGGGCTGGCTGACCTGAAAACGATCGACCACATCGCAGGCGCAGATCGGTTCTTCCTGCGCTGCGACGAAACGGAAGATTTCGAAGCGGGTGGCATCGCCAAGTGCCTTGAATACGCCGACCGTTGCAGCCCGCGTAGTTTCCGGGAGTGGCATCGGGATGATTGGAGATAGGCAGCAGTCAGCTGGTCTGTTCTTCGTTGTCATGGCAACAGGCTACAAAAGACATAGACGAATGTCAATATCACTCCGATGGCATCATCTGCCCGGGGGGAAACCGCGAGCAGGAGGATCGGAACCGACACGGCACTGCAGCCTCCGGTCGCAAACACCCGCTGAGCGAGTCAGGGCACGCGCAGGCGGTAGCCGACGCCCGGTTCGGTCAGGATGATTTGTGGACTGGTGGGGTCCGCCTCCAGTTTGCGCCGCAGATAGTTGATGTACACCCGCAACTGCCGCGCATTCTCGGCCGCGTAGTCGCCCCAGACCCGCTCCAGAATCTGGCGGTGGGTCAGCACCTTGCCGGCATTGACCGCCAGCACACGCAACAGATCGAACTCGGTCGGAGTCAGATGCACTTCGGCCCCATCCCTGGTCACCACGTGCGCGGCCAGGTCAATTGCAATCGGTCCGGAGCGGATGACCGTCTCCTGGGTCGTCCCGGATCGCCGCAGCAGTACCCGCAACCGGGCCAGCAACTCACCTGTGCCAAACGGCTTGGTCAGGTAATCATCCGCTCCCAGATCGAGCGCGGTGATCTTGTCCTGCTCCTGCCCGCGGGCCGAGAGGACGATGATCGGCACGTCGCTCCAGCCCCGCACATCCCGCAGCACCTCGGACCCATCCATCCCCGGCATGACCAGATCGAGCACCACCACATCCGGTTGCCAGGTCGCGATATCGATCAGCGCACTGCGGCCATCGGGGGCAATCCGCACCTCGTATCCATGCGCCGAGAGCACGGTCTGCAGGGCCCGCTGTATCTGCGGTTCATCGTCCACGACCAGAATCCGCCCGTCAGCCATGGTCGTCCGTTCCTGGCCGGTCAATGGGGAGGGAAACCGTGAACGTCGTGCCCGCGCCCACCACACTGCGAACCGTAATCTGCCCGCCATTGGCCTCAGTGAATCCCTTGCAAATCGCCAAACCAATACCACTGCCCGGAATCCGCGCATCGGAGGTTGCCCGCCGGAACGCCTCAAACACGTGGGGCAGATCGGCAGCGGCGATTCCTGGTCCGGCATCGGCAACGGCCAGATGGACGCGATCACTGTCCCGATAGGTGCGGATGGTGATGGTCGAGCCAGTGGGCGTGTACTTGATCGCATTTTCGAGGAGGTTGATCAGCACCTGCGCCATCTGCACGTAGTCGAAGCGGAGCAGGGGCAGGTCGTCCGGCGTATCGACCGAGATCTGGTGCTCGCTGCGCTGGAACTCCGGCCGGGCAACCACATCGGCTACCAGTTCCGTAATGTCGTACCAGGCCAGATTTGGCTGCAGCACGGTTCCCTGCAGGCGAGTCAAATCGAGCAGATTACCGACCAGCCGATCGAGCCGGTCTGCCTCCTGATCGATGGCGTGCATCAGATCATCACGCGCTCCCGGCTCCCAGTCGATCGAGTCATCGATAAGGGCCGAGGACGACGCCTTGATTACCGCCAACGGGGTGCGGAGATCGTGGGAGAGGGCGGCGAGGAGTGTCGTCTTGAATGCATCGGATTCGGCCAGGGCGGCGGCATTGGCGGCCTGCTGGACAAGATTGGCCCGCTCCACGGCCAGCGCCGCCTGGTTCGCAAAACTGGTCAGCACGGCTTCGTCGTCGGAATGAAAGCGGCCTCCGCCGGGTCGGCCATTGACCTCGAGCACGCCGAGTGTCTGGGTGGCGGTGCGGATCGGGACGTAGAGCGTATCGAGTTCATCGCCTGGCATCAGGCCTGCTTCCGGTCGCGATGGGCGGGCCGGTACGACTCGCCGACTGGTCCGGCTCCGCCCAACAACCACACCGTCATCCATCGCTCGCTGGATCAGGGCATCGCGCTGGCGGTCGATCGCGACCCCGAGCGAAACGGGATAACGGGCACGGACCATCATCGCGCCGGAAGGATCGCGCTGCACGATCCGGCAACTGGCCGCACCGTAGAGCTGCACCAGTTGGGCGCTGATCGTATTCAGCATCGATTCAAGATTGACCCCGCCGATCAGGGCCGCATTGAGATCGTAGAGCAGCGCCGTCCGGTGCTGTTCCCGTTCGGCGATGGCCGTGCGGGAGCGGACCCTGGCCACCAGTTGCCCGGTCACGATCGCAACGCCAAGGAAGGCAATGAGCGCAACGGCGTGATCGCTTTCGGCGACCCGAAACGTATGCACCGGATGCACGAGAAAGAAGTTGAACGCGAGAAACGAGAGCAGCGCACCGAGCACTGCCGGTCCCGATCCAAGCCAGAGCGCGAATCCGAAGCAAAGCAGCAGATAAAGGAAGAGCGCATTCTGAACACTGACCGAATCCCGGATCGGCACGATCAGCAGTGTCAGGAGGCCGACCCCGATTGGCGGGACAAAGTATTGCCAGCGGATGTGGACCCGATCGCTGAACGCATCGAGCCGATCAGCCGCAACACGGCGGGCGTTGTCAAGATAGTGGGGCGGATTGGTGATCACAGGATCCCGTGCGGCACACGCCGCGTCTTTCTAACACTATTCTAATCAGCCCTCTCAGCCTGTTAACGCGATTCTGACCGGCCACGCGGCATCATGGACCGGTTGCCCGAGTGAGCGCGAGTGGTCGCTTTGCCTGGCGGCGGCAGAAGGCGGGATACAGGCATGGCGCAAGACGAAATCGCATTGATCCAGTCAATGTGTCGCATGGTCGGCAAAGGATCGACCCCGCAGATCACCATTCTGCCGGCGGAGTTTCCCGACGAAGCAAGACTGCGCGCATTGCAGACCTATGCCACCAGCCATGGTGCGGTACTCTCCGTTGATCATCGTGGCGGCCTCGTGATACAGGGCGGCGAGGACTCGCCGGCCAGATCTGCCGTCCGCATGAAACGCCTTGCTCATCATTGGGTTCCTGTCATCGGAAAGGCCGGTGCGTAGTGAGTGGCGGATCAGACACCCCGTCCTCCCGTCGACCGCGCATCATCGATGACCGGGCCAAGGACGAGGATCCCAATCGCAAAACCATTCGCCCTCGTCAAAAAGGCTCTGCGCTGACGGCCGATCTGGCTGGCAAGCAGGAAGTCCAGGGTTCGATGAGCGGCGATCGCTATGTGCGCATCGTTCGCATGCATGGCGACGATTTTGCTCAGGCCGGCCCCGGTCACCTGGTCGCCAGTATGGAGGCGCTTGAGGCGGATGGATCCGTCTCGCGCGGCATCTCCAAAGCCAAACGAGTTCTGATCGGCGCCCCGCTCGCCAATGCCGATTCGTCGCACGAGCGTCTTACCAAGGTCAAGGCGCTGGCCGTGCTTTCGTCGGACGCCCTCTCCTCGGTTGCCTACGCGACAGAAGAAATTCTGCGCGTGCTGCTGATCGCGGTTGGCCTGTCGGCGCTGCATGTCTCTCTGCCAATCGGCGGCGCCATCATCGCGCTCCTCGTCATCGTCGGTATCTCGTATCGGCAGACAATCAAGGCATACCCGCATGGTGGCGGCAGTTACATCGTCGCCAAGGACAATCTCGGCGCCGGACCTGCCCTGACCGCTGGCGCAGCTCTGCTGACGGATTACGTTTTGACCGTAGCCGTCAGTATCGCCGCCGCTGTTGCCGCAGTTACCTCCGCCTTCCCCGAGTTGCAGACCCACCGCGTCCTGCTCGGAGTCGGCTTCATCCTCCTGGTGACCGTGCTCAACCTGCGCGGTATCCGGGAATCAGGCAGTATCTTCTCCATCCCGACCTATCTCTTCCTCGCTGGCATCTTTGTCATGCTGGCAGTTGGATTTGTCCGCAATGCGCTCGATGGCTTTGCCGTGCAGGATCCTCCTCCGGCTGCTGCCCACCTTGCCGGAAATGGCGCACTGACCCTGTTCGTCATCCTCAAGGCATTCAGCTCCGGGTGCGCCGCCCTGACGGGAGTCGAGGCAATCTCGGATGGTGTGCCCGCCTTCAAGCCACCGGAATGGAAGAATGCGCGCACCACGCTAACCGTGATGATCAGCATCCTGACCGTCACCTTCGCCGGTATCACCTTCCTTGCTCACCAGTTCGGGACCTACCCGATGGAGGCGAACAGTTCCGATTACGAGACGGTCATCTCGCAGATTGCCCGGCACACCTTCGGCGGTGGCAATGTCGGCTACTACTTCATCCAGTTCGTAACCATGGCCATCCTCGTCCTTGCCGCGAACACCGCCTACTCGGACTTCCCCCGTCTTGCCTATTTCCTGGCCAGGGACAAGTACATGCCGCGGCAATACACCCTGCGCGGCGATCGCCTGGCCTATTCGACCGGCATCCTGACCCTCGGCCTGCTCTCGGGCACAGTCCTCGCGATCTACCAGGGCGAAGTCGAGCACCTGATTCCGCTTTACGCACTCGGTGTCTTCACATCGTTCACGATCAGCCAGTTCGCGATGTTCACCCGTTGGCAAAAACGGCGCGAACCAGGCTGGCAGATGGGCCGGATTATC
>JAPXRQ010000031.1:16093-22470 GCA_033813515.1 Thermomicrobiales bacterium | reverse complement strand
GCTCTACCGCGAGGCCCAGGCCAGTGTCCGCACCAGTTCGACCTTGCTGCAGGAGATGCACCACCGGGTCCGCAATAACCTGCAGACGGTTGCCGCGCTCCTCTCCCTGCAACTGCGCGAGACCCAATCGCCCGAATCGGCCCTTGTGCTGCGGGAGGCCGTTTCCCGCGTTCAGGCCATCGCTGCCGTCCACGACCTACTCAGTGACGAAGGGAGACTGGCCGGAGCCTCGATCGATGCCATCGCCCAGCTGGTCGTCGATCAGGCCATCGTCACTTCGGTGCAACCACCGCTCCGGGTCTCGTTCGAGATCCAGAAGTCGAAGATTCTGGTCGGCTCCCGTCAGGCAACGGTGCTGGCGCTGGTTATCAACGAGCTGATCGCCAACGCCATCGAGCATGGCTTCGAAAACCGGACCCACGGCAATATCAGTGTCCGGGCCGAGATGCGGGGCGCGCTCTGTTACCTGGATGTCGAGAATGATGGCGAACCGCTGCCGGACGATTTCAATGTCGAGCAGAGTGGCGGTCTTGGTATGAAGATTGTTGAGCGGCTGGTGACATCCGATCTTGGCGGTCGGTTTGTCATGGCAGGGACCGATTCTGGCACGCGGGTTCGGATGATCTTTCCGGTTATGCCTCCGGAGACCCCGATTCCCGGTCTATCGCCCACTCCGTAGCCGTCTCGCCCCCATAGGCTTCGTCCAGCAACTCCACAATGTAGCGGACGTCCATTTCGCCACCATTGCGGGCGAGCGATGACTGCAGTTGCATGTAGCACCCCGGATTGGACGTCACGACAACAGGTGCGCCGGTGGCGATGGTGTTGGTCGCCTTGCGATCGCCCAGATCCTCGGCCATCTGTTTACGGAGCAGGTTGTAGATTCCGGCACTGCCGCAACACAGCGATGATTCCTGCATCTCAATCAGCTTCAGGCCGGGAATGGCATTCAGTACCTTGCGTGGCTCGGCGGTCAGTCGTTGGGCGTGGGCGAGATGGCACGGTTCCTGATAGGTGACGGTGGTATCGACCTCGTGATCCGGAGGGACAATTCGATCATTGGCCAGATACTCAGTGATGTCCTTGACCCGCGCGCTGAAGGCAGCCGCCCGCTCCGCATACTCCGGATCCTCGTGCAGCAGGTGTCCATATTCCTTGAGCGCCGCGCCACACCCGGCAGCCGTCACGACAATCGCCTCGTCGTCCGGGCCGTCGAACGCGTCGATGTTGCGCCTGGCCAGATCGCGCGCCTCGTCCATCATCCCGCTGTGCACTTGCAGGGCGCCGCAGCATTGCTGACCCTTCGGCACGCAGACGCAGGCACCGTTGTGGGCCATTGTCCGTCCGGCAGCACGATTGACATCGGCAAAGACCGTACCCATGATGCAGCCGTTGAACAGCATTGCCTGCTTCGTGACGGTGTTCGGCTTCCAGGATTCGGTGCCTGGGAGCAGCGGCTTGTCGTCGAGTTTCGGGAGCATCGCCTCGGCATCCTCGAGTCCCATCACCTTGAGGACGCCGGTTTTACGTGCAACGGTGCTCAGGCCAGACTTCTGATACATCTTCGTGGCGCCAACAAATCCGCGGAAGCGATTGGACTCGCCAAAGAGCCAGCCTAGCGCGGCCTCCCGAAGTGCGACCTGCGGCTTGGTACGGGGTCGGTGTTGCTCCAGTTGTGCGCGCGATGCCTCAACCAGCGGACCGTACTTGACACCCGATGGGCAGACTGCTTCGCACGCGCGGCAATTCAGGCACTGATACATCTGCTCGTCGAAGGCCGGATCGAGCAGGTCCATGCGACCCTCGGAAACCGCGCTCATCATCCAGAGTCGGCCCCGCGGCGAAGACATTTCCTGGCCGGTCATCCGGTAGGTCGGGCAGGATGAGAGGCACATGCCGCAGTGAACACACGCCTTGAGCAGTTCGGGATCCGGCACATCGTGCCCCGAAAATCCGCCCAATATCCTGAGATCGGCCGTTTCTGCAATCGCCACGGAACGCTCCTACAGATAACCCGCGTAACGTCCGCGGTTGAGAACCCGGCCCGGATCGTATTCGTCCTTGAGTCGGCGCATGAGATCGAGTGTCGACGGCGGCTCGCCCCAGATGTCGTTCAACTGGCGAGCGACCAGTGGCGCATCGAGGATCCGGATGTTAGCCCCGGCCGATGTTCGTCGCAGTGCTTGCAGGTCAAGATCGCCATCATGCTCGATCGTGATGGTGCCGAGCCCAGGCTCAATCTCGGCTCTGACGCCAGATCCAGCCGAGGCGAGGATGGATTGAGCTTTTGCAAA
This sequence comes from Thermomicrobiales bacterium, assembly GCA_033813515.1. GTDB lineage: Bacteria > Chloroflexota > Chloroflexia > Thermomicrobiales > UBA6265 > DASQCG01. Next base: position 20,176 of record JAPXRQ010000031.1, on the reverse strand, counting down.
GGTCTCTGACGGTCGGCATCCAATCTGTATCCGCCAGATGCGCACTGGATCGTATTGCCGTTCGTTGATGATGTCCTGCCAATAGTCGGCCGAATCCTCGTTCTCCAGCACCATGCCACCGACGAATATCGCACCGACCCTGGACCGGACAGCCTGCAATCCGGACTGCCGACCTTCGTACCGGGCACTGATCGTGATCGATGTTCCGGTCGAGCGGATGACCAGGGCAACGGGGCGATCGGCGATCGGGCGGAGACTTTCCGAGATCGATGCAGCGGTGTCGATGTCCGGCACCGGTGAGACAAACGTCAGCTCGTTGCGGGGCTTGGCCAGCACTTTGAAATTGGCACTGGTGATGACACCCAGTGATCCGAGCGCTCCATGGTGCAATCGCATCATGTCGAATCCGGAGACATTCTTGACGACCATGCCGCCCGCGCGCCCGATGGACCCATCCGGGTAGGCAATCTCGATCCCGATCAGGACATCGCGCAGGGTGCCACCGCCGAATCGCCGCGGTCCGGTCAATGCGGTAGCCAGCAATCCGCCAATGGATGCCGAATCCGGTTCTGGCGCCTCGATCGGAATCATCTGACCGCGCTCGCCAAGGACCCGATTGATCTCGCCCAGGGTCACGCCGGCCTCGACCGAGAGGGTCATGTCTGTCGCTTCGTAGCTTCGGATGGCGCCAAGGCCAGCGAGCGACAGCCCCAGCGCCTGCGGATCGGTCAAGTTGCCCAGCGGAAGGGCGCGCCCACCTCCAAACGGGACAACGGGCCGGTTGTCGCGAGCACAGGCGGCCAAAACATCGGCAACCTCCTGTGGGCGCCCAGGTTCAACGCGCTCGCCAAACTCCGCGATCGCGGGGAGCCAGGTGCAGGTTGTGGCAACAGTTGTGGTCGTCATCACATTGGGTAGATCCCGTGCTTCTGCGCCATCTCCTGCATCCGGAGCGCACGCACCTCACCGCAAACGTACCCGCGCGGGAACACCTTGCCCGGATTGAACATGGCCGCCGGATCGAATGTCTGCTTGATCCCGGCCATCGCGGCCAGATCCTGCTCATTGAAAACCAGCGTCATGTAATCGCGCTTCTCGGTGCCGATTCCATGTTCGCCGGTCAGGGCACCACCGATAGAGATGCAGTACGTAATCAGTTCCTTGCTCGCATGGAGCACCCTCTCAACCTGCGCGTGATTGTGACGGTCGAAGAGCATCAGGGGATGCAGATTGCCATCGCCCGCGTGGAACATGTTGGCAATGGGCAAATCGAAATCGGCCGCGATCTGGTAGACCTGCTTCATCGTTTCTGGCAGTCGCGTCCGGGGCACCACGGTGTCGTGAAGGTAGTAATTGGGTGCGAGCCGTCCCATTGCTGCGATCGCCATCTTGCGCCCCTTCCAGAGCAGATCGCGCTCAGCTTTCGAGGTCGCCGTCCTGATCAGCATCGCATTGCCATGCCGGCAGATCTGCTCGATTTCGGCACGCGTCTCCTCGACATCCTCCGGTCGACCGTCGATCTCAATCAGGAGCACTGCCCCGGCGTCCATTGGGTACCCGGCGTGGTAGGCGGGTTCGACCGCCTGAATCGTGAGGGCGTCCATCATTTCGAGCGCAGCAGGAACAATGCCTGCACTGATGACCGCCGTGACCACCGCCGAAGCCGCCTCGATATCCGAAAAGGCCGCCAGCACCACCGAAACCTGTTCCGGCGCGGGCGTCAACTTGACCAGCGCCTTGGTGACGATTCCCAGCATGCCCTCGGAGCCGACGATCGCCGCGGTGAGGTCGTACCCCGCCCCGCCCGAGCGTTCGTTGCTGATCCAGAGCACGTCGCCATCGGCGGTGACAAACTCCACGCCGAGAATGTGGTTGGTGGTGACGCCGTACTTGAGGCAATGCGGGCCGCCCGAGTTTTCCGCGACATTTCCGCCGATGGTGCACGCGCGCTGACTTGAAGGATCCGGCGCGAAGAAGTAACCGCTCCTCCCCGTGAAATCGGAGAGTTCGAGATTGATCACACCAGGTTCAACCAGGGCCGTTTCGTTGAGGTAATCGACTTCAAGGATCCGATTCATGCGGGTCAGAGCGACGATCACTCCGCCCGTTTGGGCGACCGCACCACCCGAAAGACCCGTACCTGCACCACGCGGAATGACTGGCAGACGGTTCGCCTTTGCCACGCGCACCACGGCCGCAACCTGTTCAGTTGTGCGCGGCAGGACGACGGCTACCGGCCGGGCGAGATCGACGGCGCCTTCAACGGAGCCATCGTATTCGTAGACCAGCAAGTCGGATGGCTGGTGGAAAACACTGCCTGGCCCAACAGCCCCCTGCAGTTCTGCGATCAATATGTCGTTGGCTGCCATGCGTGTTTCACCTCGTTCGCTAGTATGCCAGTCAAGCGCGCTCTCCGGACCGTGCCATACTCACAAACTGACGACCCGGCGCACAGGAGACGACGATGGCCGAAGCAAGAAACTACTGGGTTATCGTCGGATCGCCCGATAACGTCGCCAAGACGCGCGAACTTGGCTTCACCATCCAGGGCATCAAGAGCCGACATCGGAAGAAGGCCGAGCAAATGCGGCCCGGCGACAAGTTCATCTACTACGTCACCGGAGCCAAAGCGTTCGCCGGCATTGCGACCGTGAAATCGGCCTATCGGGAGGATCACACCGTCATCTGGGCGAGTAGCGATCCGAAGAAGGCGGCTGAGGACTACCCGTTTCGGCTGGATATTGAGCCAGACCTTCTGCTAGGCGAAGACGCATACGTCGACGCCGAACCAATCGCCCGGCAGATGGACTACGCAAAGAAGTGGCCGGCGGCGAACTGGACCCTGGCGTTTCAGGGCAATGTTCATAACATTCCCGAGTCCGACTACACCCTGATTCGCAAAGCGATTGAACGTGCCGCCGGATAGTGACACGCCGGAGTGGTTACGAGATCTGGTGCCGGAAAGTCGGCATCGCGTGCACGTCTGTTTTGGCAAGAACTGCACGCCCGCCGGCGCCAAAGAGGTCTTCGCGGCACTGCAACGGGCTGTTGCTCAGGCAGGACTGACCGGCGAGATTGAATTGCTGGCAACCTCATGTCGGTCGCGCTGCGAATTGGGTCCGTCCGTCAATGTTTATCCCGGTCCGGTTCCCTACGGACAAATGACTCCCGAACGAGCCGAGCGTGTCGTTCGCCAGCATCTGATCCCGGGCGGTCGTGCAATTGAGGAATACATCGTCTCCCCGGAGGATCTCGATCGGGCTCGAACTGTTCGTCGACTCCCACCCGGGTGAAAGGAACACACACCATGCGTGGATTTGATCCGGCAACGAGTTTTCTCGGTCGAGTGGCGGCGGAGTATGACACCGTCGAGATGCGGGGCGACGAGCCGGAGACCGTCGACTTCCTGGAGCGCCTTGCCAATGGCGGCAATGTGCTGGAACTGGCGATCGGCACCGGTCGCATCGGTCTTCCTCTGGCGGATCGGGGCCTGAAGATCACCGGTCTCGAACTCTCCCCCGATATGCTCGCCGTCCTGCGGGCAAAACCTGGTGCGGATCAGATCACGTTGGTCGAAGGCAACATGGCGGATTTTGATCTGGACGAGCGCTTTGACCTGATCTACCTGGTCTTCAACACGATATCGAACCTGTTGACCCAGGAGGAGCAGGTGCAATGCTTCGAGTGCGCTGCCCGGCACCTGACTGAGAACGGCGTCTTCGTGATCGAAATCAACACGATCGCCTGGTTCTATGGACTGACCGATAACCAGCATGTCATGGCCGAGCGCGTCGACAACGATCGTGTTGTGCTGGATGTGGCCAGGTTCGATCCCGCGACGCAGTTGTTCGACGAGAACCATGTCACCCTGACCGAAAATGGCATCCAGATGGGACCGATCGTGCAGCGGATGACCTCGCACGCCGAGTTCGACCTGATGGCGCGCATTGCCGGCCTGCGATTACGGGAGCGTTGGGGAGGCTGGCTCGGTGAGCCATTCACTGCCGAGAGCAAACGCCATGTGAGTGTGTACGGTGTCTGTGAGAACGAATAGATGTCGACCGTGCTACTTCCGGTAATGGA
>JAPXRQ010000031.1:0-16083 GCA_033813515.1 Thermomicrobiales bacterium | reverse complement strand
TCTCCGTCGATCTCGTAGACCAGTCGATGCTCGGCCGTAATTCGTCGCGACCATGCTCCGCTAAAGTCACCCCGGAGAGGTTCCGGATTGCCGATACCAGATGCCGGATCACGAAGGGCGTCATCGATTAGTCTGTTGATCCGCTTCAGAGTCTGTCGATCAGTCAATTGCCAATGGACGTAGTCTTCCCAACCCTGCTTTGCGAATGCCAGTCTCATTCGCGATCGAGTTCATGCTCTTCGTACTCACCCCGGCGCACAGCCTCTCGCGCCTCGAGCAAGCGACGGGCGTTCTCAGGCGAGCTCATCAAGTGCATTGTCTCGAGCATTGCCGAGTACTCATCGGACGAGAGCAGCACGGCGTTGCCTCGCCGGGAAACAATTTCTATGGCGATCCGGTCATCGTTGACCCGCTCGATCAAAGGAAAGAGCGTGCGCCGTGCTTCAGTTGCTGTAATTGCCATGTGCGGATCCTTTCGGTACCGGATGTTGTACCACTTCTGATCATCATACGGCAGCGAATCTTAAAAAGAAATCCCCTGCTGCCGGTCCGGCCGCAGGGGAATCTTGACTGGTGGAGATGGGGGGAGTCGAACCCCCGTCCAAAGTGACTCATCGAAAGCATGCTACGTGCGTGTCCTGGTTTTTGATTTCCTCGTTCAGCCGATAACAGGCAACCTGCCGAAAGAGTTATCCAGTTGGTCTTTGATCGGTGAGCACTGGCGGACTACCCGATCGCACCATGGCCTTTGTGACGCCTGGATCCGAACCTGGCCTGGTTAGGTTCGGGCAGACGCGCTACCTAGAGGTCTGTTTGACTTAGGCGGCGTATGCAAGCTGGCTGTTGCCACTTACAGTTTTGCCCAATTTAACGAGTCCTTGGGCGCCTCGGCACGCAGCTTTCTAACTCCTCACCCTGTCGAAACCAAACATCCCCGAAACATACGTTCGTAATTCTAGCCAAATCTGGGCCGGATTGCAAGCGTTTTGCGGAAAATCATTGTCGCCGTCGCTCAGGGAATGCTGACCAACGTCTCACATCCACCGCCGCCCAAATCGGCGCCATTGCCGCCACTGCAGTAGTCGCCGGCACCCTGGCCACCATCGAGCGTATCGATCCCGTCTTCGCCGTACAGCTTGTCCGCTCCGCCGAAACCGGCGATGTTGTCGTCGCCTGTTCCCCCCTTCAGCGCGTCGTTGCCATCACACCCGCGCAAGGTGTCGTTTCCGGTACCCCCGTCGACCGACGAATGTGCGGCAGGATCAGGATCAGGCGAATTGCAAAGCTCGGCATAATCGTTACCCGATCCCAATGCGACCGTGTCGTAGGTGTTCTGCGCGAAATAGTGATCGTCACCTGGTCCCATATCGACTGCTGACTTTCCACCGATATCGGTCACCGAGTCGTTCCCGGTGCTGGAGGCGATGGTGTCGTTGCCTTCGCCACCACCGACGACATCGTCGCCCGAGGAACCGGAGATCACATCGTTGCCAACCCCGCCTGTCAGGTGGTCATTGCCGCCCTCGCCATAGAGCCGATCCTCTCCAGCATCGCCGGTCAAGTCATCATCGTCGGCGCCGCCAACCAGTTTGTCATTGCCCTCGCCGCCGTACACCTTGTCCATGCCGCCATTGGCCGAGGCAGAGTCGTTGCCCGACATCATCTGGATGACATCGTTGCCATCCTGCCCGTACACGCGATCGTTGCCAATACTGGTGATGATCGTGTCGATGCCTGCCCCGCCGACGACTTTTGCTGCCGTCCAGCCCTGTGCGTGGATGTTGTCATCTCCATCGCCGCCGGAGATCGAGAGGGTCTCCCCATTCGCGATAATGCGATCGTTGCCACCATTGCCGCGGATCTTCACATTGCCTTCGCGCGCGTAGACGATATCGTTGCCGTCGCCCATGGTGATGTCATCGTTGCCGTCACCACTGCAGACAACATCGTTCCCACCATTGCCCTGGATCACATCTTTGCCAGCCGATCCAGAGATGACATCGTTCCCCGGTGTCCCGTTGATCGTGCCAGAGCCAGATTTGGTCACCGTGTAGACGGTGCCATCGATGTCGCAAACAAGTGCGGCATGGACCGGAACGGATGGAACCGCGACAAGCACAACGAGACAAGCCAGAGCGAGTTCGCAAAGGAAACGGAACATGTGCCGAGGCCCCCGGGCAACAGGCGTCACCGGTAGATAAGTTGTGCGAACCAACGGCATTGTAGGCTGAATTCGTGTCTTTGCGCAGGCCGTGGCGTTTTATTGCGCTGGCTCAAGACGGCCAAAGGCCCGGAGAATCAACAGGTTGTCGGCTGTGATCTTGCCGGCCCATTCACGTTTGGCGACCTCCCATGCATCCGGATAGGCGTCGCCCCAGTTCCAGGTCGGCTCCCAGTGGTCGCCGGAGATCGTGCGCTCGATATGATCCAAATTGGCCTCGAGGACACTTTGATCAAACAACTCCGTAAACGGGTCGTCGGGCGCTTGCACGAACGTCAACGGCGTACAGACATAGCCTCCCCACTCGCCGGGATCGACACTGACGGTGGCCAGAATCAGATTCCGAAGCAGTTCCGCTAGCTGGACTTTGAGTTCAACCCCGGCCCGCTCAAACAGCCGCTTGAAGCAGAGCAGTTCGTGAAAATCCGGTTCACGGGTCTCCGCAAGCTCCTGCAGACGAGCAAGCGCCCGCGTGGTTACCTTCGCTTCCAACCCATCGGTTTCGTTCCCGCCGAACTCAATCAGATAACCCAGAATCTCGGCCGACGGATTGCCCCAGCCAAAACCGGCGATCGCGCCCTCGTATCCCCACCACGGCGCGTGCGGATAGTCGTCTACGGCAGGAACGACGATCGGCCAGCCACTCCGCCCGGGATCGAATGTATTGACCAGGTAGGCGATCGATCTCTGAACCATCGGATAGTCCTTATCCGCTCCAATGTCAGAAAGGTATTGAAACGCAACCGATGTCGCCAGGGCCGAGGAATCTGGCAGTCCGAGATCCGGCTCCATACCGTGTCCAAACCCTCCGTCCGCATTCTGAAACGGTATCAATGCTTCGACGACCGATTCGGTTCCAGACCGTCCATTCCGAAACGCAAAATACGCCCGATTCAGAGGTCGCGCGTTCTCTTCGATCCAACGATCCACCGCAGCAAAGTCGATTGCCATGTTCACCCCGATCCGTGAGAGTTCGGTGAGGAAGTTCTCCAGACACAGTCACAGGATAGAACACATGTTCGTTTTCGGCAAGCGGATAACTAGTCGCCGGCCTGGCTTGTCCGGCAATCGATTACGCAATCAAAGAACCAGAACGAATCAACGGCAGATGGCCAACATTCCACGAAACTGACGGAGTCTGCCTACTTGCTGGCCCTACTGGCTTCGACTTCTTCGGCAACCCTGTCCCAGGCCGCGCGCATTAGCTCCACGTATGCCAGATATTTTTGAAGCACCGCCTGGTCACCGGGTTTGGCTGCTGGCATGAGTGCCTGGATGCGACTGCGCAACTCGTCGATCTCGAGGCTATTGTTGCCGGTCGTCCAAAAAGCGCTACCCGCCTTGAAGTGGGTGACGATGTCCCCCGCCACATAAGAATCCAGAAGCACCAACTCTCCGAAGATGTCATCCGTTGGATCAACATCACCGTCGTCACCGGCGCAATGCCCGTGTGGAAAAGGGGCAGCCACCCATTCCACTATCTCAGGGATGTTCGGAAACATCGCTCGCATCTCCGGGCTTAGGTCGTCGTAACTCATGTACCTGTTCCACCAATCGGAGAAATGTGACCGACCAACGCTTCCGCTAGGGGCGCCTCACCGGCCGCGCATGGCCCGGTCTATCTCGCGCTTGGCGTCGCGATCGGATTCGGACTGGCGTTTGTCGTAGTTCTTCTTGCCGCGGGCGATGCCGATATCGACCTTCGCCTTGCCGTCCTTGAGGCGGATGCGCAACGGCACGATCGTCTTGCCCTTTTGCTCGATCTCGGCTTTCATCTGCCGCAGCTGGGATTTGTGCACCAACAGCTTGCGGGGTCGATCGGGATCGTGATTGGTGTAACTGCCAAAGGCATACGGCTGGATCGTTGCGCCGATCAGCCAGAGTTCGCCATCGCGCAGGCGGGCGTACGCTTCACTGATCGACGCCTTGCCATCGCGCAGGCTCTTGATCTCGGTCCCGTGCAGAACGATCCCGGCCTCGATGCTGTCCTCGATAAAATAGTCGTAGGTCGCGCGGCGATTGCTGGTAACTACTCTGTCCGCCCGTCGCTCTTCTTTTTTGGTCGCTGTCTTTGCCATATCAAGAGACTATAGAGAGGCCGGGCCAATTGCGCCAACAAACCGACATTTCCGATCCCTATCGGGCCATCGCCGCGTACTACGACGCCGAACACGATCAGTTCACCGACGATCTCGTGATGTACCGGCACCTGGCCGAAATGGCCGATGGCCCGATCCTGGAACTGGCCTGCGGATCGGGACGCATTCTGGAAGCTGTGATCGAGCAGGAACACCCAGTCACGGGAATCGACACGTCGGCCATCATGATCGAGCGATGCCGTGCCCGATTCGTCGAACGGGACAGGAAACCGCACCTTCAGGTTGGCTCAATGGTCGATCGGGTTGCCAATCCTGGATCTCAAAGCCTCGTGCTCATCGGACTCAGCAGCCTGCACCATGTGGTTACTCAGTCAGAGCAACGCTCCGCACTTCAGGCGGCGTCCGATGCGCTGCGGCCCGGCGGAATGCTGGTCCTCGACTTGCTCAATCCGTTCGTGGCGTTAACCGGCCCGGATGAGCGGGTCTCGCTGGAGACCACTCTGGAGATTCCGGACGGCACACTGCAGAAGTTCTCGGTTCAGACCATCAATCCGGTCGAGCAGCACATTCGACACACGGTCTGGTATGACCTGACAAGCCATGGCGGTGCCGTTCAACGCGTTCAGACGACAATGGACCTGCGGGTTGTCTTTCCGTCCGAGCTCGAACTCTTGCTGGAACTAGCTGGTCTTACCAGTTGGCAGATTTACGGCTCGTACGAACTTGAAACGTTCGATGCCGGCTCCCCACGCCTGATTGTGATGGCCGAAAAGAACGACTGACGCGCGCTCAGTCCCAGTCTAGTCGGGCCGCCCGATTCCGCAGCACCAGATCAGCCAGAACATTCGCCAGCATCGCCTCTGCCACCGATACGGCCCGCGGGGCGACGGATGGATCGTGCCGGCCTTCGACCAGAATCTCGGTCGGCTCCAGGCCGGTTGTGACCGTCTGCTGAGTCTGGGCGATGGAACTTGTCGGCTTGACTGCGATGCGAACGACGATGTCTTCGCCCGTTGTGAGACCTCCCAGCGTGCCGCCGGCGTTGTTGGTATTTGCGCGGACCCGGCCATCCTCGACCCGAAATGAGTCGTTCGATTGCGATCCACGCTGTTTGACGACGCTCATGCCTTCGCCAATTTCGACGGCCTTGACCGCCGGGATGCTGAGCATGGCCTGCCCGATCAGCCCTTCGACCTTGTCGAATGTCGGCTCGCCCAGCCCGACCGGCGGGTTGATCGCCCGAATCTCGATGATTCCGCCGAGGCTGTCCTTGTCTTCCTTGGCGGCCATGATCGCGTCGATCATCTTCTCGGCCGCAACCGGATCGGGGCAACGGACGATGTTCTGCTCGATCTGATCGCGATCGAACGTCTCCATCTGGATACCGCCAATCTCGCGAACAAAGCCGAACACTTCGCAACCTTCGTGCGCCAGGATTTTGCGGGCAATCACTCCGGCTGCAACGCGACCCCACGTTTCCCGAGCCGAGGAGCGACCTCCGCCACGGTGATCACGATGGCCGTACTTTGCCCAATAGGTGAAATCGGCATGACCCGGCCGGAAAACGTCGCGCAGGTTGTCGTACTTGGAGGAGTCGGCGTCCTTGTTGTAGGTGATCAGCGAGATCGGAGCGCCGGTCGTCATCCCCTCGAAAACTCCGGAGAGGATCGTCGCCTGGTCCATTTCGCCACGCGGTGTTGTGACCTTGCTCTGGCCAACCCGTCGCCGATCGAGCTGAACCTGGATCTCTCCGACCGTGAGCGGAATGCCCGCCGGACATCCCTCGACCACGACGCCAAGGGCCGGTCCGTGGGATTCGCCCCATGTCGTCAATCGAAAGATTTTGCCGAAACCGCTACTCATGCTTCGTTACCCATCACCAGGTCATCAATTGAATCTCCCTCCCGCAAGAGGGCACCGTAAATACGATACTCGCCAGCTGGCTTCTTCCGAAAGCCCAGTCTCTCGTATAGCGTCTGCGAGACGACATTCCGACTTTGCGTCGAGAGTCCGATTGAGGTGGCTCCGAGCGTCGTCATGCGGGCAATGGCGAACTCCGTCAATCGCCGCCCGAACCCATGCCCCTGCCAGGTGGGAAGCACAGCCAGCCGATCGATGTGGCCCCAACCGGCATACATGGAGATGCCAAGGTACCCCACCGCGTCGCCTCCTTCGCGCAGGATGTAGATCTCAACGCCAGGCTGGTTGAGGTAGTCGTGGAACTCGGCTTCCGCATTCTGCCAGAGCCACGGAAATGCGAGATGATCGACTGCGATCAGCTCCGACAGGCTCAGCTGATCCAGCGCGACCACGCGTTCAATGCCGCTGAAATGTCGCTGATTCGGATTGCGTTCGCGGCCGCGTTCGTACGCGACCACCTCTTCCAGTGGTACCAGGCCGCACCGTTCGTAGTAGTTCTGGCTTCGTCGCTCGTTGGCTTCGATGGCGAGAAAGAGTCGCCTCCCGGCACTGCGTGCTCGCTCGATTGCCTCGCACATCAGCGCGATGGAATGCCTGATCGCCACGAGTTCTCGCGCATAGATCACGGCCGATCGATGTCGCCAGGCTCCTGCAATCAGGTATTCATTCGCATCCGGAACCCAGATCGAAAGACCAGGTTCGGCCGCCAGACTGGTGGCGACTTCACTTGCATTGAATCTTGACCACCAGCCCAGGCGCAGATGATCAATGTCATCGACAGTCAGGGTGGCGATGCGAACTGGATCGTCGTCGCCGAATCGGAGTCGGTCCATCAGTCGGCGATGCGCACGGTTTCCAGCCGGATGATGCCCATTGGCGTCACCACCAGGTTCTCGACATACGGCTTGACAACGGTGTATTCGACATCGAAATAGGTTGGGATCACCACATTGTCGGCACAGACCAGCGCATTGATCTGTTCATAGATCGCTGCCCGTGCATCAACATCAGTTTCGGCCGCCGCCTGTTGAAGGAGGTCGTCCACCTCGCTGTTGCTGTACCCGATGTAGTTGTCCGGCATATCGGTGCCAAACAAGGCGCCGACGATTCCGGCCGGGTCGGGATAATCGGCCGCCCAGTACAGTTCGTAGGCGGGGATATCGCCAGCATTCAGCCGATTGAGCATGTCCTCCCACTGGACATCAAGCACTTCGATCGTCAGACCAAGCTCATTCTGCGCCATTTCCTGCAGCACAACCGACGCAAATGCGCCCGCGGCGTAAATCCGAATCGGCGGCACATTCTCCGCGGATCCATACCTCGACTTGGCCAACGCTGCCTTCGCCGCATCGACACTCCACGGCGGCAACTGATCCGTCCACGCTCGATTCAACATCTGGGTCGGAATCATTCCATTGGCAGTATTGACCCAGCCGTTGAACGCGATATTGGCAAAATCATCGCGCGGGAAGATCAATTGCAATGCCGCGCGAACATACGGGTCGTCCAGCGGTTCAATATTGGAATTGAGGGCGATATAGCCGAGCTTGAACTGTGGCGTGACCTTGAGTTGATCGACGTAGGCTCCGTCGGGATCGGCCACACGATCGATATCGGTCAGACTGATCGAATCAATATCGATTTCGTCCGCCTGATAGAGATTGAACGACTGAAGTGCTGATGCGCCGAGGCGGATATTGATCTCATCAATCGATGGCGCACCGAGGAAGAAATCGCTGTACGCCGTTAATGTGAGCGAGTTCAGGGGATCCCACTCATCCACCTTGAACGGTCCAGATCCAACCGGCGACGCCCACCAGGTTGAGTCAGAAGTCACCTGCGCCTGCGAAACGATCGACGCCGGGACAGAGGCGAGTTTCATCAGAAACGTCGCTTGCGGATGGCTCAGCGTGATCGCGAGCTCACTGTCCGACTTGACTTCGATACCAGACATTTCGTCGGTCGCGTTCGAGTAGACGTCCTCAAACCCGGCGATGTCGGACAGGAATGCCGGTCCGCCCAGGAGCGAGGTGTCTCCTTCGACCGTGTCCGGGTCGACCGCACGATTCAGCGAGTAGGCGACATCCTGCGCCGTGATCGGAGTGCCGTCCTGAAAGGTGGCGTTGCTTCGCAGGACAAAATCGTAGGTCAGTCCGTCGTCCGACAGGGTATAGGATTCGGCAACCTCGGGGACCGGATTCAGATCGTCGTCGTACAAAATCAATCCCCGGTAAATCTGGCGCATCAGCACCACACCGGAGAGATCCCGCAGCTGGGCAGGATCCAGTGTTTCTGGCGGGTAGACCGGCCCGGCAAGATTGAGGGTGCCAGCCGCCCGCGCCGGAGTCGGACTGGACACACCGATGCCCGCAATGGCAATCAGCGCGACCAATGCGAGCACGATCCATCGGCTGAATTGAGTTCCGGATTGATATTGGGGGCTAATGGCTGCGTTCCTCATTCCCGGAATCGTGCACGATTTGCGCGAGAAACTCCAGAACCGTATCCATGACCCGCTCTACGGATTGTCCCGAGGTATCGGTAACCAGGTCTGCCTCGGCAAAGGCGGGGCGCAATCGGTCCTGCTGCACGCGCCAGATGTCCCCACTCCAGCGTGGATCGCGGCGGCGGAGTCTGACCGTCTCCAAATCCGCCTGCAGGCCGATCAGGACATCCGGATTGGCGCGCTGCCAGAGCTGTGGCACGGCGCTGTGTTCCTGGGCAGCGATGACCGCGTCGTAGCCGTGCATGGTCAATGCGCGCTTCAGCGTCGATTTGCCTGATGCGCAGGGGCCGATGATGACAACGCGCAACTGTCCATCGTCGGTTGTCATGTCTCACGCTCCAGGGGTCGCAAGCTCGAGATGCTGAGCGCACTTGTTTCGATCCCGTCGACAAGCGAAGGTCTGGCGAGCGAGAGGCATGCCACCGCCATATCGGATCTGGGCCGAAGGTGATCGCGCTCAATGGCACGGTTGAGAAATCCCGCGGCCGACCAGTCTGCCCCATTGGCACCAGTCGGCAACAGATCGCGCAACTCAGCTTGAGTGGCGGCGACCCCATCGTTGGGCAGAACCAGGACCGTATCAGGTGCGAAAGCAATCACCCGGCTGACCGCGTCAACCCCGCGCGACGAACCGGTCGCGCGCGAGGCAAGTAGCTCAGTTGAGATCGCCTCGGAGGCTCCGAAGGCGATAGCGTGATCTCCCGCGGTCACGATCTGAACAGCACGGGCATCAGATGACTGCACCGCCAACAAGATGCTTGCCAGCACTTTGCCACCCCGCTGTTGATGGAGATTGAGGTGCAACCCGGCGACAACGAGGTCCGCCGTCAGGCCGGCATGCAACAGATTCGAGGCCTGGGCAAAGAGTGAGCGGGCCAGTGTCGATCCACCGGGACCGGATCCCTGAACGTCGATCATGATCACGGCGAGACCGCCATCGGGTGTGCGGATTACACCAGCGGCATCAGAACTGGACCGGGTCGCCCAGCGTGGTACCGAGGCACAGGTGGCGTGGAGAACGTAGCGATCGGGTCCGTCTGTCATGCCTCGATTCTACGAGCAACTGAAAGGGCTATGGCCTCCTACCCAGAGGTCCTAGGACTTCCGGGTGACAAGGGGTTGACAGAGTAGTCCGATGGTACTAGACTGTTGGTACCAAAGTCATAGAGGGCGGAGGAACACTCCGATGGCGGCGGTTCTTATTGGCTGATTGATTGCGATCTCGATTCGAGATGAAAGGTGCACCGCAATGATCCGTGCAAATCACTGGGGCCGCGGTCTTCCGTAAGGCTCTTTCCCGGAGATGATCTTCGGGGATCATCACACCGGGTTGTCATGATGGGCGTGCATTTCAGCACCTGTGTCATGCAAAGCAAAATGGCCCCGCCTTCCCGGCCGGGCCATTTTTCATCCCCATTACGTCTCCTAGTACACAGGTATGGATTTATCAGCCTGGGTAGTTGACCTCAGTAATTTCCTCTATCGATTACCAGACCAACTCCCTATACTCGGCTGGGGTGTGGTGCGCATCTCACCGATGTTGGGCTGATCTCTATGAGCGCTGAACTTACAACATCAACCCAATCAGATGTCGGACCGGTTCCCTCGATGGACCGGACTTCCGCATTCTCGCCTTCCAGCCTCTATTCCTTCGCACTCCTCGCCCTCTGTGCCCTGACATTCGCCCTCAGCCTGGAAAACGGCCACCACCAGTCGTGGGATTGGTGGCTTCTGGCGGAAGCCATTATCGGCGCGGCACTCATCGCTTCGAGCGAGTACTCGGTCATTCGCCTCCCCTTCAAATGGGGCTCCGCGACAGTATCGGTCGGGGCAACCTGCGGCTTGGGCATTTCGATCTGGCTTGGTCCCGGTTTTGGCATTGTGCTGATCGGCGCAACGCTCCTGATCGCGAACTGGCGGAGATGGCATCAGGTTGCGCTGTCGGTTGAGAATGCCTCATCTGCCGCACTGGCAGGTGGATTGGCTGGCACCGTCTGGTGGTGGATGGTTCCGTCGGGTCAGGATCCGCTGACTTCGTTCAAAACCACCGGCGTCTTCATCCTAGCGGCCCTGATCCATGTCGCCGTCAACTTCGGTACCGTCGTGATCGGCACGTCGATCGCCCGCCGGGAACCGATCCAGGCAGTCGCCCGGACGATGGCTGGCGGCTGGAACTTCCTGTTCACGATTCCGGTCCTGGCCGCGCTCATTCCGCTGATCGGTAATCAGAGTCTGCTCGGTCTGCTGCTCTTCGCTGCCCCACTGGCCTTCCTTCACTTTGCCCTGAATGCGCTCTGGCAATTGCGGAAGGAGGCCCAGGACACGCTGGCCGCGCTGACCGACCTGCTCGAACTGCGCGATCCCTACACGGCATTTCACTCCGAGCGCGTAACCGATTACGCGATGATCATTGCCGCATCACTTCCCGGGTTCACACCGGAAGAGCGCGAAGTGCTGGAACGCGCCTCTCGTATTCACGACATCGGCAAAGTCGCCGTGACGGACGCAATCTTGCTCAAGGCAGGGGCGCTGACGCCCGAAGAGCGAACCAAGATGGAGTCGCATGCCTCGGTGGGCGCCAGGCTGATCGAGAACATGAACGTCTACCACGACTGTGTCGATCTGATTCGGCATCATCACGAGCGGTGGGACGGTCGTGGCTATCCCGGCAAATTGTCCAGCGAGACGATCCCGCTCGGGGCGCGCATCATGGCTGTCGCTGACTCGCTCGATGCGATGACGACCGATCGCCCCTACCGCAAGGCAATGTCGTTCCACGCGGCTATCGAAGAGATTCAGCGCAACAGCGGCACCCAGTTCGATCCCCAGATCGTCGAGGCGTTCCTGGCGTCATTGGACGACCCGCTGTTTCAGCAAATGCACGAGCGCGATATTCAGACCCTCGCCGCCGATTGAGCCAATCCCGTACGCTTGCCTGATACGGAAGGCAAGTCCCGGTGCGCGCTGCAGTAACGCTCGATTTCCACAATACGCTCATCCATTGCGATCCGTGGTTCGACCTCGAGGTCCGAACGCTGCCTTCGAAGGTGTACGCCAGACTCGCTTCGGCCAACGGCGTTGCACCAGCCGAGATCGAGGCGACATACGGAACCCTGCGGCGCGAGATCATGGCGCACGGCAACGAGCTCGATGCGGTCGACGGCACCCAAGAGACTTTCCGCCGGCTTGAAATCCCGGCCGATCGCGCCGAAATCTCCGCAATCGTCGATGACCTGTTCCGTGAACTCGTCGACGACAGTCATCCGGTTCAGGGTGCACCGGAGTTGCTGGCTGCGCTGTCCGAACTGGGGATACCCATGGGCATCGTTTCCAGCGCCGTCCACCATGAATTCCTGCGCTGGTGTCTCGAGCGGCACGGGATGGATCACTACCTGACGACGATCATCACATCGGCCTCCGCTGGCTACTACAAGTCGAACCCGGAGATCTATCGGATTGCACTGCGCACAATCGATGCCGATCCGCGGCAATCAGTTCACATTGGTGACTCGTTCCGATTCGATCACCTCAGCAGCCGGCAGATCGGCATGGCCACTGTCTGGTTGAATGCCGACCAGGTTCCGATACCGCCGTCTGAGCCGCAGCCCGACCTTGCCGTTACATCGCTTTTCGACCTCGCGCCGATTCTGGATCTTGTCAGTCCCCGCGTTCGGGCGTTCGATGCGAATTGATGTCCTGACGCTCTTTCCAGCGATGGTCGATGCCCCGCTATCGGTAAGCATCGTCGGTCGCGCGCGATCGACCGGAGCCCTCGATCTGCGCGTCCATGACATCCGCACCTGGACCGAAGACGTCCATCGCACAGCCGATGACACGCCCTATGGTGGCGGCGCTGGCATGGTGATGAAGGCAGATCCGATCGTCCGCGGCGCCGAGGCAATTGCGACCGACGCCGGATCGCCTCCAGTCACAATCATCCTCTCGGCGAGTGGCCGATCGTTCGACCAGACGATGGCCCACCAACTCAGTGAAGAGCCGCACCTCCTGCTCATCTGCGGTCATTACGAGGGCATCGACGATCGCGTTCGCCAACTTCTCGGCGCGACCGAGGTTTCCATTGGCGACTACGTGTTGACAGGCGGCGAACTGGCAGCAGCGGTGGTGATTGACGCCGTCACGCGACTCGTGCCGGGCGTGATCAAGGCGGAATCCATCGCCCAGGAATCGCACGATCCCGCGAATGCCGGACTGCTCGAGTTTCCGCAGTACACCCGCCCAGCCGAGTACCGTGGTCTGGCGGTACCGGATGTCCTCCTGAGCGGCAACCACAAAGCCATCGCAGCCTGGCGACACGAGCAGGCAATCGCTAAAACGCGTGCCAATCGACCTGATCTCCTCAAGAAGCACCAGCCTGATTAGCAGGAATGTCGCCGGGCAGACAACTAAACGCCCGTGCCGACGGGACTTCGGTGCTATGTGATTTGCTCTCCCGGCGCATTAACTTGGGAACAGCGAAATATCACGAGCGCGGACTCCCGTCCCACGTCCTGACGCTCACCGAATTCGAACCCATATCTTTCGTTTTTGGTGGGAGAGCAGTTTTCTTATGGCGACGACTGGATTGTTGGAACGGGCGGCAGCGCCTGAAGCGGCGGTGGTTGCCCGCGAGCCCCAATCTGTTGAGCAGACGGGCCTCGACCTTTCCGCAATTGCGGACCTGGCGCTCAAATTCATCTACTTCAACAATCAGATCACCGCGCAGGACATTTCTGACGAGATGTGTCTGCCGTTCTACAACATCATCGACAAGGCCCTGTTCGTCCTCAAGAAGGAGGAACTGATCGAGGTTGCTGGCGCCAACGGCTTCGGTGAACTGGCGTATCAGTATTCCATCACGCCCAAGGGTGTCATCCGCTGCCACCAGTTGCTCGAGCGCACGACCTACACGGGTCCGGCTCCGGTCACTGTTGAGCACTATCGCCGGGTTATCAAGGCGCAGGCCATTTCGACGGTTCGCGTCGGTCCCAAGGAAGTGCGTGAAGCGCTGGCCGATCTGGTCCTCGAAGACCACGTCATGGATGCGATGGGGCAGGCCGTCAATACCGGCCGCTCGCTCTTCCTGTTCGGCCCTCCAGGCAACGGCAAAACCATGCTGGCCGAGCACATCGTTCCCCTCCTCGGAGGCGAAGTGCTCATTCCCCATGCGTTTACCGTCGACGGTCAGATCATCAAGGTCTTCGATCTCCACAACCACGAGCCAGTCGAAATGGAAGGTCGACCGGCCTTCGATCGCCGCTTTGTACTCTGCAAGCGTCCGGCCATCATCACCGGTGGTGAACTGACGCTCGAGGGGCTGGATCTCGTCTACGACAAGTTCTCGCGGATTTACGAAGGACCGCTGCAGCTGAAGGCGAACGGCGGCATGCTCCTGATCGACGACTTTGGTCGCCAGCAGGTCTCCCCCAAGCAACTTCTCAACCGCTGGATCGTGCCGTTGGAAAAGCGCGTCGACTTTCTGACGCTGCACACCGGCAAGAAGATCGAAATTCCATTCGACCAGTTGATCGTCTTCTCGACAAACCTCTTGCCGAAGGACCTGGTCGACGAAGCGTTCCTCCGTCGCATACAGAACAAGATGCATGTCGCCAATCCGACGGTGGATATCTACCGCGAGATCTTCAAGCGGCAGTGCGAGGCGCTGGGTGTGCCCTTCGACCAGAACGGTCTTGTCTATCTGCTACGAGAGTATTACGTCAAGCCCAAGCGAGAACTGCGGGCCGTGCATCCGCGCGATATCCTGCGGACCCTGATCGGCATCGCCCGATATCACAACATCCCGCCGGTGCTCTCCCAGAAGCTGCTTGATCGCGCCTGCCAGACCTACTTCGTCGATTTATAGGTCGACGACCACACCGGAATCGACTCCTCGACTCGCCGCATGACGCGCAGACTCCGGAGATCGCGCTCGAGCTGATAGCGCACAAACGCCGTCAGCACCTGCTCGATCTCCGTATCGATTTCATCGTTCGGTGACAGGTGCAGGTAGGCATCAAGGTCATCCCGCAGCAGCAGGCGCAGCACCTTCTGGGCCGGTACCGACACCAGCGAACCACTGACTCCAATCGCGTGATCGGCACACAACACGCCGCCCCGCTCCACGCTGAGGCGGTTCGGCTCCGCCGCAACCGGTTGACCGCACTCGACGCAGGAGTACAACTCCGGTCGGATACCCATCTCCTGCAGTAACTGCATCTCAAACCAGCGCCCAACCCGGGCCGGGTTCGCACCCCGATTGAGATAGTCGAGCGCCCGGGCAAGCAGGCGATACGTCCGCAGGTTCTCTTCCCGTTCGGGTAGAAACTGATCGACCAACTCCACCAGATGCGAAGCCGTGGCCATCGAGGTCAAGTCCGAACGCAGGTTGATGTGCAGGTTGACTGACTCGGCGCCGGTAACGACATCCAGGTGTTGTCCGCGCGCCAGCGAGACTCGGGACCGTGCAAACAATTCGAGATGCGACGCAGCCCGGGCGGTAGGTCGGCGTATGCCCTTGGCAATGATGCTGAACTTGCCGAAGCGATCGCTCAGGATGACAAAGATGCGGTCCATCTCGCGCAAATCGACCCGACGAAGCACGATGGCCTCGGTCTGAACGATGCGTTCCCGTTGGGCGAGTGAATCGGTCACGAGATGAAATCCCTACCCGGCGTATCCATCGGTCACAGCGATGAACGGACCGTGGAATGTACCATTATGCGGACGGAGTACCGTCCCCTGCACGCCTTACCGGTCCGGCTCCTTGGAAAACGTGTCCTACACAGCCGCATTTCTCGCTGGATTGCTGTCGATTACGTCGCCGTGCATCCTGCCGGTGATCCCGCTGTACATCGCCTTCCTGATCGGGACCACAGACCGCGACGCCGTTTCCCGCCGTTTCCTGATGCTCAACGCGCTCGGATTTGTTATCGGGTTCTCGGTCATCTTCGTTCTGGTCGGCACTGCGTTTGGGTTTCTGGGGACAGCCTTGGCCGAGCGCAAGACCCTGATGGTTCAAATCGGCGGACTGCTCCTGATCGTCTTTGGACTCCAGCAAATTGGATTGATCAATCTCCCGTTCTTCGGCCGATCTGCCCGCCTGAAAGCGGTTGAGGGCGAAGCATCGTTCATCCGCTCGACCCTCGTTGGCATGACATTTGCCGCAGGATGGACTCCCTGCGCCGGGCCGATTCTGGGTGCAATCCTGACACTTGCCCTCTCCCGCGGCGATGCCGGAGATGCGGCCGCACTGCTCAGCGTTTACTCCCTCGGTCTCGCCATTCCGTTTCTGCTGATTGCCCTGATCGGGACCTCGGGCGGGGTGTTGCGTGCCGTTGCCC
>JAPXRQ010000030.1:0-22506 GCA_033813515.1 Thermomicrobiales bacterium | reverse complement strand
TGTGCGCCACGGTTGATGTGCATTCTATTCGTCTCCTTTCCTCGCGACCCGAAGGCAGTGTTGCAGAGCGCTCTCAATTGAGCACTTCAGCATAGTGACATACCGATATTGGCATGTCAACCCTTTTTCCGGACCAATCATGAAATTGCCATGAAACGCGGATTAGTTGGCAAATGTGCGAATGGCGGATGTGTCAGGTACCGTTGCGGCGGTAGATACGGTCGCCATCGGCCTCGTAGACCAGGGTCCACCCCTCGCCCGGATACCCATCGACGAAGACGGATGGGAACGGTCCAGCCTTGTCGCAACGCTCGGCAACGCCGTACTTCTCTAGATCGCCTACCACCAGCAGCGTCACGCCATATTGATCGAACAGCGGATTGGTCGCCGGATTTGGATCCTCAAACATGGCCGCCACGTCGGAACCACGTGGGATGACCTGATCCAGTAATTCTGCCTGTCCACCACGCCACTGATTCTCGGAGTTGTCCCAACCGATGATCGTGGGAATTCCTGTAAAGGCCGAGAAGCGACTGGTTGGTAGTTCGCCGTTGATCGTATAGCCGCAGCCGGGCGCCTCAAGCAGTACATCATCTGGCTTGGCGTTTTCATTGAGCCAATGAATTGCCGCCACATCTGCTTCGGATTTGCCCGTGCGCACTTCGGGTTGTGACGGATCTGGAACGTATGCCTCAATTCCATGCGGAGCAAGGCCGTCAAGTCCGTGCCAGCCTCCCTGCGGATTGAGGTAATCGAAGTAGGTCTTGATCGAGATCACCGGATAGGCGATACCCAGCAGCACAACCGCGGCCACACCGATCGCCAGCGCGCCCGCCCGCTGCCGAACCTTGATCTCGACCTGCGCCGCCCGCCAGAAGAGATGGGCCAGGGCGAGAGCCGATGCGATCGCGACAATCGTCCAGACCTGGTAGTAGATCTTGAAGAGCGTATTGAACCGGCTGTTAAAGACATCGCGGATGTAGAAGAACTCGGTGCCGATCGTAATGAACCAGCCGGCGAGGAAGAGCACGGCGATCAGCGTCGGGAGATCAGCTTCCTGCCCCCACGCGCGGGAAATCAACCGACCGGCCAGCAGGATCGGGATGCCCGCCAGGATAAGCACCGGCGCCGAGAGGGCCATCGCGATCATCGCGGCGGCAATCAGCGCGGCGATGACCGTCCCACGCACCCACGGCGGGGTCAGATTCGGCTGCTCGGGATCAGGTTTCGGCCAGGTCGCCACGGTCTCCACGATCAGCCAGACCATCGAGATCGCCCAGAAAATACCGAACACGGTCAGGTACTCTCCTGCCGAGGTCCGTTCGCCGGTGTACGCCGCCACATTCTTCTGGATGAAGCTCAGTCCCGGGATCGAAGTCGGGTTCTGGACATCGCCCCCCGCGAACGGCACGAACGTGATCCAGAACGGGACCCACGCCAAAATCGCGACGATGCCAATTCCGACCATCTGCATCAGCCAGACGCGATTGAGCCCGGTGCTGAAGGCAAGCGCCACTGCGATCGCCACACCATATGTCGGAAAATCCCAGCTGTTCATCGGGTAGAGCGCGCCGAGAACCACACCGATTGCGACGAACTCCGCCCAATGCCGCCACTCGAACGGATTCCATTCGGTGTCGCGAATCCGGAAGAAGAGCGAGACAGCCAGCGCCAGCACCACTACGGTGAACGGCAAGGTGGTCAGATGCGGATGGAGATCGCCCAGCACGAAGCTGAAATTCGGGAACTCGTTGATCGTTTCGCCTTTTGGTGCGTAGGACTCGGGGTCGACGATAACGCGACTCGATTGCCAGCCTACGTTTGTGTACCAGAAGGTGTTCCAGACGTAATCGCGATCGCGCAAGAATTCGATCGGCGCGCGCATATTGCCGGCGATAACCAGCAGGAACGGCGCGGCACACCCGGCGAAGAGGGCCAGATTCCGCGAGAACTGCCGCCGGATCACACCCCAGGCAAGTCCGGCCGAGGTGGTCACCGTCAGTGCGAAGACATTGGCGAGTGCGAGATTGAAAACGACCCAGCTGTCCAAACCGGCGATGCGCCCGATCGTGCCGTTGTAGAGGTAGCCGAGGTAGTAGTAGTTGATCGTTTCGCCCGCGTACCAGGGATCGGCCGGCGGCATATCGGTCGTGCGCATCGTCGAGGAGAGGAAGGCGCTGTCCATCGGCTTTTCGGTCGCGGCGATTTTGGGAATGTATCCGCGGAACCAGATGTAGGCGAGGAAGGCGACGATCCAGGTTGCTTCGGCGGCGGCGTAGGGGCGTATCCAGTCCTTCGAGATCACATGCGCGCGGTATGCCCAGCCCCAGCAGAGACCGGCCACGAGCAGCGCAGTGATGATGATGGTCAGGTTGGAATACGGGATCGGGGAGATCGAAGCCAGGAACCAGAGCGGCCAAATGATCGCGAGCAAACCGATCGGGCGGGCGAAAAATGCCCCGAAGCCAGGCAGTCGCCGGAACAGCCACGCCGAGAGGGGCGCCGCCGCCAGACCGGCCGCCAACGACACCAGATACCAGCGCGCTATCTCATCGATCCAGTTCATCGCTGGGGATCAGTTCTCCTCAGAAGCATCGGTGCGGGCGGACATGATCGTACACCACGCGAATCCTACAGCAGCCGGTGTCGCAGGTTGGATGTCGGAGGTGGGATGTTGGTCTCGCGAATCGTCGAAACGGTGGATGTTGTCCGCCCCGCGAATCGTAGGGAGGCTCCCCCGTGGGCCTCCGCTGGTCTCGACACGCGCATCTCCGGTTGGAACCGCGGTTGGGGAATACCGCGGCCGGCCACAGGGGACCGGCCCTACGATTGGTCGGAAGAAATCGTGTCCAGCACCATGCGCACATCGTCGATGGTGGTGCGGGGATTGACGAAACAAAACCGCATCGCCGGTCCGCCATTCCACCGCGTCGGCAGAATCAACGCGGTCCCCTCAGCCAGCAGCCGATCGCACCAGCGCTGGTAATCGTCCCGCTCCCATCCCTCAACCGTAAACACCACCACCGACAGCACCGGCTCCATCGCCAGGTGCAATCCCGGCCGCCGCTCGATCTCTCTGGCCGTGGCTACGGTCAGATCGAGACTGCTCCGGACCGCCGCAACCATTGCCTCGGTTCCGTATGCGGCCAGGACGAACCAAAATGGCAATCCACGTGCGCGGCGGGTCAGGTGCATCGCGAAGTCGCCGGGATTCCAGTCGCCAATCTCCTGGAAGGCGGCCAGATAGTCGGCGTGCTGGGTAAAGGCGGCGCGAGCCAGGGCGGGCTCCCGAAAGAGCAGTGCCGAACAATCGAGTGGGGTGAACAGCCATTTGTGCGGATCGATGACCAGCGAATCGGCCCGCTCGACGCCGGCGAAGAGCGGTCGTTTCTCCGGCACGATCATCGCCGCGCCGCCGTAGGCCGCATCAACGTGGAACCAGATCTCCCGCTCGGCACAGACGTCGGCAATCGACTCCAGATCGTCGATCAGCCCGATATTCGTGATCCCGGCCGTGGCGACTACCGCGCAAACCGGTCGCGTTGCATGTTCGAGTGCCAAACGGAGGTTGGGGCCAGTCAGGCGGCCAAGATCATCCATCGGCACATCGACAATTTCAAAGTCGAGACATCGCGCGACCATGCGGGCGGAGGAATGGGCCTCGGCGGTCATGGCAACTGCCACTCTGCCATCGTGATCAGGGTGCCGATGCCGCCAGGTCATGCGGGCAGCAGCGAGAGCGTTGAGATTGGCGATTGTGGCTCCGCTCAGGAAGGTGCCGCCGGATCCTGCAGGCATGCCGGCGATTTCGACCAGCCAGCCAAGGGCGGCATTCTCGGCGGTGGTCGCTCCGGCCGCTTCCAGCCAACTCGTGCCGAAGATCGATGACGCCGATATCGCCATATCGAAGAGTGACGCGGCGTAGGCCGGCGAGTGCGAGACAAATGCCCAGAAGCGCTCGTGATCAACCGCCTGACAGTTGGCCGCGATCACATCGGTGAAGATCCGGAAGGCGTCGGCCTCGCCCATGCCATCTGGCGAGATGGTTGCCGCAATGGTCCAGGTGATTGCGGCAGGATCGGGAGGCGGCGAGAGTGTCCCCAGCTCTCCCCGGATCCGCGCCCGCGCCCAGGTATCCACTGCCGACGCAAGTGCATCGAGATCCGGTGTCCATTCCATCAAGCCGCTGCTCACTGTCACGCTGCACTCATCCTGGTAGTCCGCAACACAAATCGACAAACCGAATTGTGCATCCAGACTTACGAGTGTCATTCCGGCCGCCCCGACAACGCAGAAACGTGTCCGGAGGAGTCCAGTCAATCGCCCGGAAAGGAGCGCACAATGGACCGTCAGTTCTCAATGGACAGTATCGACACCCTGATTGAGGAGCGGCCTGTCATTGCCCGCTTGCTGGTCGGTGTGATTGGCGCTACCGCGGCGTTGATGGTGATCGGCATCCAGTGGGCCTCGGCCGATGCTTCGATTCGCTGGCTATTGATTGCCGGAGCGCTGATTCTGGCCGCGGCCGCGATCGTCGTACTGACTGCCCTGCCACTCGACTGCCGCGTGCTTCCTGCGGGCCGACGCTCGCTTGCCTGTCGCATGCAGGCCCGTCGCTTCCTGGTCGATTCCGTGGCATTCGGCCTGGTGCTGGTCGTGATCGTCAGCGTCTTTTCCGCGGTGATCTAGGTCATTTTCCGCCTCGGTTTGATTCACAGAAAAGTCTCAGCTTTGCCGGATGATGCTCCGATGTTGGCGGTCCACTATGAGGGTGTCAGGGGAACGGTTCCCCGACACGTTTGGGAAAGCGAGATTCGATCGGACCACCGGAAAGGCAGTCGTCATGAACACCACCGAAACCACCAGCAACGAAACAACCCGATCGGGGATGGCCAAATTGATGATTGTGACCATCGCGTTTACGGCCTTGTTGATGGCCTTCGGTCTGACGCTGATCGCCTCCGGCACATCGGTCGCCTGATCCAAGCCACCGTCCGGCTACGCAGTTCAATAAGCCCCGACTCAACAATGAGTCGGGGCCTAGAACCTTGCTTGGTGAGTCTTTTGACGTCACGGCACTCTGAGTAACTGCAGACCGATGAAAACCCTCCTAGTGCCTATTCAGTTTTGAACTGAACTCGACTCAGAAGCGACCTTCAAAGATGACCCATATTGCCGCAAAAGCGATTGAGATTGCAACTGGCGATCCTAAAAACCATTTCCAGTATCTAGGAAGGTCAGACCAGGGCAGCAAAACGATTCTCATCGAAACGGCGACAAGTAGAATCACGAAGAACACCAAGCTAGGAAAGAAGAGGGTTGCCAAACTTAGTGGCCAAGCAAGTGCTCCCATTGCCAAAGCAATGCGAATCTTGTTGTCACTCTGATGCCGGCTCCCTACTGAAGTATCAGGAACAGTCATTGTTGTAGCTGTAGTTCCCGTAGTTCTTACCGCAGAATGAATTTGTCTGGCTGCGGTAAATGCAATCGAGAGCGGTGCATTTCTTCATGTATGAATTAGTCATACTTTGATGACTAACTCCGCTGACTCTCCATCCGTTGATTACCCAATCGTTACTCGTGACCTGCCATCCGTTACCAGTATCAACCCATTTCGATGCGCTGAAAGGACCTGTCAGCGTTGCATTGTAGAGATCATAGTAGGTCCAGCACCACGATTTCCATACGTTGGACCGAAAGGCGAAAAATCCGAGATAGTTGATGGTTACAGAGTGAGTCCAGTTTGTGCAAAGTGTTGTTCCCGAGGCCACTGCCTGCACCGCACCATTTGGCGAGCGTATCGCATCGCCCTTTTTGAACTTCACGGTCGTGACAGCCGAGCTTTGCTCCGAGACTGAAAACAATGAATCGCTGACAGCTTGAGCACAGTTCGGATCCAGTTTTGCGAGCACCGTCTGCACCGAAGCGGGATCTGCCAGAATCTTGGCATGCAATGCTGAAACATCGCAGTTTGCCTGTGCCAGCGCAGTACTAGGATGCCCCCCCCCCGATGAGAGCCAACACGAAAGTGAACACCAACGACCACGTGAAGAGCCGCTTCATTGCAGAACTCCTACTGTAAATGCGTTGCGCCAACCGTGCGCGCTTCGATTATCCCGCCGTACCGTGGAACCTCAATCACCCGGACGGGCTAGGGCCATTGTGCAGGTTGGCCGATCATGGGGATAATGCCGGGCAGTGTTTTGCCTGTTCGTGAACCGGATTGCCGCGCGCCATGACCGATCGCTTTACCCCCGTCCTCAGCCTGCTCGAGCAATTTGAACGTGATGGCGTCAACGGCTCTGGTTTGGTCGTTGCCAAAAGCGGCGAGATCGTCTTCGAGTCCTACCGCGGCAAAGCCAGCCCGGAAATGGATGCGTCACCTGATTCGCTCTGGCCCCTGGCGTCGATTTCCAAGCTCTATGCCGCTGCGGCCGCGATGTCGTGTCTGGAACGGGGCGAGATTGCCCTTTCGACCAAGGCCAGCATGCTCTTCCCCGAATTCACCGGGGGCGGCAAGGAAAAGATCAATCTGCGCCATCTCCTCACGCACACGTCGGGGTTGCCGTACGAGTCGACCCAAATGGCCGAGCGACTTGCCAACAAGTGGACACTGGAGCAGCTGGTTTTCGAGGCGTTCGAAGAAGAACTGCTCTACTCGCCCGGACTCGGACAGTCCTACAGCGACTACGGAATCGGGCTGGCCGGTCTGATGTGTGCCAAGGCAGCCGGAATGACCTTTCCAGAGCTGGTTCGGACCCGCGTCATCGAGCCAGCCGGTCTCCAGCAGACCTTCATGCCACCGTCTCCGGCCGAGTCCCCGAACATCGCGTACGTCAATGGCGTCCTCGCCGAGGGCACGGAAGGCGCGATGTACAACTCCGATCACGCTCGCCAAATTGCTCATCCAGCCTTCGGAGCAATTGCCAGCACGCGCGATCTGCTTCGGTTTGGTCTCCTTTTCGATCCCAATCAGACGAAGCGCCTCTTCTCCGACGCGGGAACGCGGACGATGATCACCAATCAGGTTGCGCATCCCTTTCCCGATGCTCCTCTGCCATTACGCGGATATGTCACGCCAGGCTGGGGGATTGGCTTTCACATCAAAGGCGAGATGGACTTCCCCGAACTGGTCTCGCCGCAGGCATTTGGGCATCCCGGGGCGAGTGGTTGCATCCTGGTGGTCGATCCCACCTGGGATGTTGCTTTCGCCTTCACCTCGAATCGGCACCTCAATCTCGGTTATGACGAGTGGAACGATCGCCTGATGCGGGTCGGCAATGTGGTCATGGCGTGCATAACGAGGGCCTGATAGCGCACCATTGACGCTGTGAAGAGCGAAACAGCGCCGGATCCACTGCTAACCCAGTTCCTGACGCAGATGCGTCGCTTCGGCATGGGCGAACGCGTGCTCAAGACGGCCGTGGCTGCTGGTCTCTCCTGGCTGCTGGCCGGTCTCATACCCGGCAACGATCACCCCTACCTCGCGCCAGTCACCGCTGTGCTGGCCATGCAACTGACAATCGCCCAGTCGCTCGAGCACGCGATGCAGCGCATCCTCGGGGTCATCGTCGGTGTGTTTGTCGCCGTCGGCATCTTCGAATTGTTCGGGGTGCATTTCTGGTCGATCTCGCTGGTCGTGCTCGTCTCGTTCGCCGGCGGAATCCAGTTGCGGCTGAGTGGACCGGCCGTGCAACAGGTGGCGATCACCGCACTAATCGTGCTTCTGGCCGGATCGATCAGCGGCACATTTTCGTATGCGCTGTTCCGGATCGCCGACTCGTTGATCGGCGCCGGTGTCGCACTCTCCCTGAACTGGCTCTTCGTCCCACCGCTTTTCGTGAACCCGGCCAGGGGAGCCATCCAGCGCATGTCCCAGGATCTGGCCAAAACGCTGGCCGATCTGACGACCTCCCTGCGCGGCGGCATGACCCAATCCGCCGCCAACGATCACCTGACCCGCGCCCGCGCGATGGCGACCTCGCTGCAGGAGGCCCATGCCGCCCTTCAGCAAGCCGAGACCAGCCTGCGCTTCAATCGCCTCGCCCGCAATCAACATGCCGCGCTGAGCGAGCTCAATTTCCGCAGCACCGCTCTTGAACACAGTGCGATCCAGTTACGGGTGATGTGCCGCTCGATCCAGACGGCCTTTCTCGACGGCGCGTCCGACTGGATGGCGCCGGATCAATTCGGGCGGGATCTCGCCGATCTCTTCGGGCGCAACACGGTGTTGGTCCGCTATGTCGGTGGCGATCGGCTTGGTGTCCGGCCCGATGTCCCCTCGACCGACGAGCTTCGGCGCGCGATGCAGGCGTATTGGCGCGATCGCGACGACAAAGGTTGGCTCTACGCCGGCGAAATCCTGACCGTCGCCGAGCGCATGGCCAGAGAACTGGACGATGCGATCGAGCAATCGATCGAGCGCCCGCGAACACTCCAGATGTTCCCCTGACGACAAGCGGGATGGCATTGCTGCCATCCCGCTCAGCTGTCAGTTGATTGTGCGACCGATTAGTCGGCCGGGCTCGGCACCGATTCGGCACCGGCCAGTTCCGGATCCTTGATCTCAATCGGGGCGTGGGCCTCGTCCGAAATCAGGAAGTACGAGACAACACTGGTGGCGATCAGCATCACGCCGCCGATCCACATGGCGCGGTCCATACCAGCGACGAATGCCTGGCTGCTGGCCCGTTCGATCACGGCGATCGCGTCGCCCAGTTTTTCGCTGCCCGGCATCGATTCGATGACATTGCCCGCGAAACTGGCGCCGCTCCCGATCAGATCGATGAATCCGTTCGTGGTCGAATTGCCCTCTGCCCGCAGCGACTGAATCTGGCTGGAGTCGGTGAAGTTCGCCTGGTACTTGCGATTCGCGATCGTGCCAAGCAGCGCGATGCTCAGGGCGGTACCGATCTCGCGGATCGCTCCGTTCACCGCCGATGCGACACCACTCTTGGACTCGTCGACACTGTTCAGCATTGCGGTCGTCATCGGTGCCCAGATGAAGGACATACCGAAGCCGAGGACGAGGAAGCCAGGCAGGATATCCCAGTAACTCGCATCAACTCCGGAACGGGTGAGCAGAATCGTGCCCAATCCGCCGACGATCATGCCGAACGAGATCAACTTGCGCGGTCCGATCCGGTTGATGAAGGCGCCGCCCAGAGGTGAGAAGACCATCATCATCACGACCATCGGCAGCATGGCCAGACCAGTGCGCACCGGCGAGAAGCCGTGGATGTTCTGCTGATAGAGCGTCATGAAGAAGCCGACACCAGCGATCGCGAACGAGATCATGAACGAGTCGATGTTTGCGCCAGTGAAGTTGCCCGACTTGAAGAAGCGCAGCGGCACCATTGGCAGCGCGACCTTGCTCTCCACATAGACGAACGAGATGGCGAGCACAACCGCGGCCACCAGGCAGCCGACGATCAGCGGATCGCCCCAGCCCCGGTTGCCTGCTTCGATCAGACCATAGGTGAAGGCGCCAATCGCTCCGGTAATCAGCAAGGTGCCAGGAATGTCGGTCGCAACTTCGCCCGTCTCATCCTTCGATTCGCGGACGACGGCAGAGGTCACCAGCCAGGCAATGATGCCGATCGGGACGTTGATCAGGAAGACCCAGTGCCAGGAGGCGTACTCAACGAGCAGGCCGCCGACGACTGGTCCCAGGGCGATGGCGGAAACCGAGATCGCGCTCCAGATGCCGACCGCCTTGCCGCGCTCTTCCGGAGGGAAGGCGTTCGAGATGATCGAGAGCGAGAGCGGCATGATGATCGCCGCGCCAAGACCCTGGACCGCGCGAAGAATGATCAGCATTTCGATGCTGGACGAGAATGCCGCGACCAGCGAGGTGGCAGTGAACAGGGCCAGACCGATCAGGAACCAGCGCTTTCGACCAAGCCGATCGCCCAATCCGCCAGCGGTAATTTGCAGCGAGGCAAAGACGAGCGTGTAGGCAGAAACAATCCACTGGAGCTGGGTGTTATTGGCATCCAAATCCTTGGCGATGGTTGGCATGGCGATATTGACAACCAGGTTGTCGAGCATCGCCATGAAGAGTGCAAAACAGGCAGCAACAAGCGTGTACCACTTGAAGTTGTCGTCATTGACCCGCGAGGAGAGTCCTCGAGGAGCGGTTACGGACATGGAATGTCCCCTTTCCAAAACCCAACAAGATAAGAGCGGCCGGTGTGACGGGTGATCGGGCAGAGCGCGAAGTCGCAACGGCGCGTCATCGATCTGCACGTCGTCGAACGGCAGAGGTCCAAAATCGACAGCATGGGTGCGGGTTGTCAGGGATCGGTGACTGGCTGGGAGGGGTGAATCCAGACAGGAGCCGGGCAACAACTCGGTCGGCAGAGCCGAATGCTGTTCGCGTTCAGTGGTGGCGGTGCTGAATAGGAGCGAACCGACGCTGAGCGCAACTCGTCATTGAGTCCGAGGGTGTACAATACTTACCGGTAGGTAAGTTGTCAAGACCCACCCGATTAACCCTCAGCAAACGGTTAGGAAAGAAGGCCAGCAATGGTCTCAATCAAATCAGCACCCAATACCAGTCAGGAACCCACAACCCGCGGCGACGGGCGGGAGCGCATCCTGGATGAATCGCGCACCCGTTTCCTCGACAAGGGCTTCTCGGCCACGTCGATGCAGGAAATCGCCGATGCGGTTGGCATGACCAAGCCGGCCCTCTACTACCACTTCGAGGACAAGAACGAACTCTTCCTGGCTGTGGTCGCGCGGGAAATGGATCGGGGCTATGTCGAGTTCAACCGCAACATGCAGGCCCACGCGCATATCAGCGATCGCCTCGAAGCCGGTGCGATCTACTGCTTCCAGATGATTCAGGGTGACATCGGGCAGATGATGAGCGATCTCCATCGCTTCGTTCCCGCCGAACGCGTGGTTGCGCTCAAGGCAGCCCATCCGCAGCCCGTCGAGATGGTCGCCGAGATGCTGACGATCGCCCGGGAAAACGGCGAAATCGGCCCGGACGAGAATGTGCAGGACCTGGCTCAACTCTTTATCGGCAGCATTTTTGGCCAGCTCTCGATGATCGCCTGTCAGCAGTGCGAGCAATCGAACGCGGTCTACCTGGGCAAGTTGGCGGCCCGCGTCTTCATGGACGGCGTCGGGACACCGGCAACCGCCTAAGCGGCGATGACCGGCAGGCACGGGTCGTGGTACCCTTGCCTGCGTACGTACATCCTCCGGTGGCAAGTTCAATGGCCCGAATCGTGGCGTTTTTCAACCAGAAGGGTGGCACCGCCAAGACCACCAGCACCCTCAATGTGGCCGCCGCGCTACAGGAGCAGGGTCGTCGCGTCCTCGCCATCGATCTGGATCCCCAGGCCTCGCTGACCATGGCCATGGGCGTCGATATCAGTGCGCTCGATCTCTCCATCTACGATCTGTTGCTCGAAGACGAACTGCCGCTCGCGGATGTGATCGTCGATACGACGGTCCCGGGCGTACTCCTGATCCCCTCCCATCCCGATCTGGCCACCGCCGAACTCGCGCTGATGAACGAGCTCGAGCGGGAACGAAAACTCGACAACCTCTTCCGGCGGAGCGATCTGGCCGCCTTCGACTATGTCCTCATCGATTCGCCGCCGGCGCTCAACATCCTCTCGGTCAACATTCTTGTGGCGGCCGATGATCTGGTCATCCCGATCGAACCGCATCCGCTCTCGATGATGGTCCTCCGTCGGCTGTTCGAGACGATCGAACGGGTTCGCCGCCTGAACCCCGATCTGCGCGTCCTTGGCTTCCTGCCGACCAAGGTCCACCGCGCGACCCGACTCGCGGCCGAAGTACTCGAAACACTCCGCGCGCAATACCCCGATCTCGCACAACTCCCGGCTATTCCACTCTCGGTGAAAAGTGCCGAGTCGACTGCGGAGCGCGCCAGCGTTCTGCAATACATGCCGAAGTCGCCAGTCGCCGAAGCCTACCGGGAGGTGGGTGCCTGGCTGGAAATGACTCCGGTCGCCTTGACACGCAATTGAGCCTGAAAGGACGGGAGCGATGAGTTCGACCGAGCGATTGACCGACGAAGTGATCTCGCCACCGGCTCCTGCCCCGGCCCGATCGAAGAAGCGCTTCAATCTCGATGATCTGCTGGGCGATACCCGACCCCAGGCTGTCGGCGTCACGGAATTGCCGACCGCCAAGGAGATTCGCCTCGATCGCATCAAGGCCGACCCTCTCCAGCCCAGAACCACGTTTGATGAGGAGCGACTCGCCGAACTCGCCGAAAGCATCCGTATCGAGGGCGTGCTTCAGCCGATTGTCGTCCGCTACGACGCATCCGCGGATACCTACGTCGTCGTTCACGGTGAGCGTCGGTGGCGGGCATCTGGCATCGCTGGTCTGGCCACCATTCCTGCCGTCGTGCGGGATGTGCCCGAGGATCGGCGGCTCATCCACCAGTTGATGGAAAACGTCGTCCGCGACGATCTCAATGCGGTCGATCGCGCTACGGCACTGCGCGCCCTCAAGCAGCAGATGAACGACGCGCCGTGGGACGATGTCGCTGGAGCAGTCGGCATCAAGCGCAGCCGCCTCTTCCAGTTGCTCGGCACCACCCAGTTGCCCGACAACATCCAGGCAGATATTCGGGCTGGCCGCATTTCCGAGAAGCAGAGCCGGGCCCTGCAGGGACTTCCGCCGGAGCAGCAACGGGCCCTGCGCGATGTCCTGCTGGCCGAGACCATCCCCGCCGAGACTGCGATGGCAATTGCCCGGCGCCTGAAGAAGGACGGAGTACCGGACGATCTCGATGCGGCCGCGGTTGCCATCGCCAAAATCCGGCGCGATCTGGCCGAGCCGAAAATCCGCGTTGCCTCCACCGAGACCGTCACTGATCCGGAACTGGGCCAATTGCTCGGCGCATTGACCGCGCTCGCGAAGGATGGGCGTCCGGCCCGCGTCGGCCTGCGACGCATGGCGGACTGGAATGGCTTCGAGCCGTACGACAGTGAGCGCATGCTGGATGAGATGTACGCGCTGGGCATGAGTCTGGCCCGCATGTCGGAGCTGGATTCCGTTGATCCGGCAATCGCGACCAGCCTCCGCCAGCTCAAGGCGGCGATCGATGCGGCGTTGGCGAGGTGACGACATGGCTCGCGTGCGCATTTTCTCCTGGCTGATCACGCTCCTCGCCCTGGCGCTTGTCGCGGGTGCATGCGGGGCAGATAACGACGACAAAATCGAGCCGACGGTCACCCGGGTCATGGTCACCGAGCCGGCAACCGAACCAACAGTCTCCACCGAATTGGCGCCAGACGAAATCACCGCAGGAGCGATCGCCGATCTGATCGCGGCGGCCTGGCCGTCGGTCGTCGCTTACACCTCGGTCACCGAGATCCTGCCGATCGCCAGCGGCAGTCCGGTCGCCTCTCCCGAGTCCGGGACCCCGCCCAGGGCAGAACGGCAGGTGATCCTGCCCGCTACCAAACGCATCGCGATCACTGATCTGGGCACAACGACCGAGATCGTTTTGATCAACGGCGTGATTTCGAAGCGAGTTACGGATCCGAACGGAGTGGTCGGTGCGTGGGAGACGATCGATCCCGCGAATGTGGCGCAGGGTGATCCGTTCGCCAATACCTATCAGTCCATGCTGCAACCAGAGCAACCCCCGTACAGCGGACTGGGCCAGCGCCAGCGGGAGCAGATCGGCACCCAGACCGGCGACCTGGAGATCAACGGTCGCACCTGCCGTGGATACACCTTCCCGACGGTCTCTGATAATGGAGAGCAGATCACCATCCAAATCTATCTGGACGATCAGAACCTGCCCTGTCGCATCGACACCACTGCCCACGAATCGCTGAGCCGGACCGATTACCTGTTCAATCAGCCAATCGATTTTGCGACTCCCGTTGCCTCGCCCGTGTCGCAAACGTAGTCGGCCTTTTGAACGCATAGTGATCCAGACTTCAAACTGATACGTTAGAGCGTCAGGAGTGGGGTCAGAGTTGTCGACCGACACCATTGGGATTAAAAGAACGGATCAGCCACCAGGTATCGACTGGTCGGCATGTTCTGCTGTCGCAAAAACGCACGGCAAGTCCTTCTACCTGGCAAGTCGACTGATGCCGCGACAGGATCGGCGGGCCTTGCACGCGATTTATGCCTGGTGCCGCACGGCCGACGATCTGGTTGACACGAACGAGCCCGGCGAAGAGCGTCGCCGCCGCCTGCAGCACTGGGCCGAGCAACTTGAGCGCCCGACGCATCCAATCGCGCTCGCGTTTGCTGATGTCCGGGCCCGCTACGGCATCGATGCCCAGCCCGCGCATGACATGATCGCCGGGCTCGAGCGCGATATCGCATTCAAACCGTTTGCCGACTGGTCCTCCCTTCGCGACTACTGCTATGCCGTGGCCGGGACCGTCGGCGTGATGGTGGCGCCGGTGCTCGGGGGCAGGTCGGATCCGGAAACGATCGTCCGAGCGGCCGATATGGGGATCGCCATGCAACTGACCAATATCCTGCGCGATGTCGCGGAAGATGCCACGCTTGGTCGCCTCTATCTCCCCGTCGCCGAACTGACCGCATTCAAGTGTGATGCCGATCGCATTCTGGCGATGGAACCTGATCCAAACTTGCCGGCGCTTATCCGGTTCCAGGTTACCCGTGCGCGTGGCATCTATGCGCGATCGCGTGAGGGTTTGCCGGCACTGTCACGCGTCGGTCGAGCAACTGCGGGAACGGCCAGCGCGTTCTACGAGTTGATCCTGGACGGGATTGAAGCGAATGGCTGTGACGTCTTGGCTGGTCGTGTCCACGTGCCGTTGCCCACAAAGTTGCGCCGCGTTCCGGGCGTTCTGGTGCAATCGGTTCGGTAGAGATTCGGATGATCGCCTACAGCCAATCCTCCTGCACCAATTGACTGGCGATCACTGCTGATTGCAATACGCCCGGTATGCCGGCGCCTGGATGGGTGCCTGCTCCGACCTGGTACAGATTGCGCAGGCGACCTGAGCGGTTATGTGGACGGAACCAGGCCGACTGCGTCAGCACCGGCTCGACCGAGAAACCGGCGCCCAGGTAACTATTCAGTTCGTCCCGGAAATAGGGGGGATCGATCATCCGCTCGACGACGATGTGCCGACCGAGATCCGGCAAGTACTCCTGCTCGAGTTTGGCCATGATTGCATCCCGGTACGGCCGGGCGAGTGTCTCCCATTTCTGGCCGCCAGCCAGGTTGGGAACCGGTGCGAGCACGTAGAACGCCTCGCACCCCACCGGCGCCAGATGCGGATCGGTCAGGGTCGGCATGTGCAGATAGAGCGAAAAGTCCGACGCGAGCCTCTTCTTCGCAAAGATATCGGTCAGCAATCCCTTGTAGCGCGGGCCGAAAATGATGTTGTGATGCGCCAACCGATTTGCCGGGTCGTCGCGGTAGGTCCGATCGGTACCGAAGTAGATCACCACCAGCGACATCGACTGCCGCAATTGGCGCAGCCGCCACGATCCAATTCGCGACTGGGCAGAGGTCGGCAGCAGCATGGTGTTCGTCAGGATCGGATCGGCATTACTGACCACGATATCGGCCGGATGGACAACCCCGTCTTTCGTCTCCACGCCCGTCACGCGCCCGGCGGCAACCGGGAGTCCAACGACTTCTGCGTTGTACTGAAATGAGACCCCAAGCCGGACGGCCAAATCCTCGAGGGCCCTAACCAACGCCGTAGTCCCGCCCATCGCAAACCAGACGCCCCACTTCCGCTCGAGATGATGGATGAGTGCGTAGATCGAGGTTGCGGTGAACGGATTGCCACCAATCAGGAGTGGATGGAACGAGAGGATTTGGCGCAATCGTTCGTCCTCGACGAAGGACGAGACCAGACCGTAAACCGTCCGTTGGCTCTGGAGGCGGACCAGGCTCGGCGCGATCCTGAGCATGTCGCTGATGTGCAGGAATGGTTTGGCCGAGAGATCGGTGAATCCGCGTTCGAAAATCTGGCGCGATCGCTCGAGGAAGGCCGCGTATCCGGTTGCGTCTGCGGGCACGGTTGAGAGAGCGGCGACATTGGCAGCCATCCGCGCATCATCCCGGGCATAGTCGAATGCCGTTCCCTCTTCGAAAAAGATGCGATAGAAGGGATCGAGCGCCACGAGCCTGACGTGATCTTCGAGCCGATCGCCGGCCAGTGCGAAAAGGTCCTCCAGTAACCACGGCGCCGTGATGACCGTTGGCCCGGCATCGAACGTGAAGCCGTCTTCGATCCAGGCCGAGGCCCGTCCGCCGGGCTGATCACGCTTTTCGTAGACCGTGACCGATAATCCCTGCGCCGCCAGCCGGATGGCCGTGGCCAAGCCTCCCAAACCCGAACCGATGATGGCGACGCGCAATGTCATATGTCCTCCGAATGATCCAGCGCCCGGATCGTATCGTATGACAGTTATGGTTGCGCGTATGGGCTCCACGCACCGCTTGCACGCATTGTTCTCCTGTGGGCTCCTGGCCGCGCAGCTGCTTGCGGCTGCTCGGGTTGGCTTCCGACTGATCCGCTCCGCCTCGGGTCAACGCGTCCCGCAAAGTGACGTGCCGGGGACGCTCGGTGAGATCGCGATCCTGCTGCCCGTGCTGAATGAAGCCGATCGGTTGACCGCATGCCTCGCATCGCTTGCGGATCAGGGCCCGGAGGTCGGCGAAATCCTGATCATCGACGGCGGCTCCACCGACAGCACGGTCGCCATCGCCAAGACTGCAGCGGCCAAAGATGACCGGATGCGGGTCATTCAGGCAGGTTGCGCTCCAGCTGGACTCAATGGCAAAGCCTGGCAGCTGGAGGCAGGTCGGCGGGCCGTGCGATCGGCAGCACGCTGGATCGTCACCGTCGACGCCGATGTCCGTCTTCACCCGACTTGCTGCCAGTCCATGGTCGCGTTTGCCACCGGGAAGGATGTTCGGCTCCTCAGTCTGGCCACCACGCAACGGGTTTCCAGCCCGATGGACGCGATTATTCATCCGGCCATGCTGACCACGCTCGTTTACCGGTACGGCATTCCTGGCCACGCCACGACGCATCCGGCCGATGTTCAGGCGAGTGGGCAATGCATGTTGATTGACCGGCAGGTGTTGATGAAGCAGAAGGGGTTCACTCCCGTGTTTCGATCCGTCTGCGAGGATGTCACCCTGGCCCGCAGGTTCGCGGCAGCCGGTCATCGTGTGGGGTTCTACGAAGGTGACGATCTGGCCGAGACCGCCATGTATCAGTCCCCCCGGCAGACATTGATCGGCTGGTCCCGTTCACTGCCCATGCGAGACCAGTTCGCGAATGCCAGCCGTCTGTTCAGGTTGCTGGATGTGGTGCTTGTCCAGGCGTTGCCGCTCTGGCTGGGACTGGGCCGGCATCGGCTGTCGACCCCGGTTCGCACGGTGAATCGGGTGTTGCTCATCATGCGGTTGGGGGTGCTGGCGGGTACATCGCGTGCGTATCCGGATCGTCCGGCGACCTACTGGCTCTCGCCACTCGCGGATTTGCCGGTCGCCTTACTGCTCGTTGTGCGGTCCATGCAGCGAACCTTCCGCTGGCGCGGGCGTACGCTTAAGATCGGGAGACCAGACGAATGCTGAAACGCATCGATCCCAGTCCAATTGCCGCTATCCTGCTGCTCGCGCATCTGGCCGCGCTCGTCTTTGGCCTCGTCGGGCTGCTCTACGTCCTGCCGAATCTCGCCAAATTCGCCAGCGACCCGAACGCGCTTCGGGTGTACGACTGGTCGATGAAATATGCCGGCGCGACGCATATCATCTTCGGCGCGGCGGCGATGTTGGCCTGGAGTTGGCGCTTCCTCGGTCGACGGCGCACCTTGATCTTCGCAGTCGCGTCCTACTGCATTTCGCTGACTTCGGAGTTGATCGGCACCGGTACTGGCTGGCCGTTCGGCAACTATTCGTACACATCGTTCCTTGGCTGGAAGGTGCTGGACCACGTCCCCTACACGATTCCGATGTCGTGGTTCTACATGGGCCTGGCCTCGTACATGATCGGTTCGGTGGTCGCCGAGCATCTTGGACGTCTCTCCGGAGTCATGGTTCCGGCCCTGCTCGGTGCGTGGTTCCTGACAGTCTGGGATCTCGTGCTGGATCCGGCCATGGCCCACTCGTCGCTGCGCGTGCAGTTCTGGGTCTGGCATCAGCACGGCGCCTACTTCGAAATGCCGATCCGCAACCTGATCGGCTGGACTCTGACCGGGCTGATCTTCATCGTGGTCAGTCGGGTGCTGTGGGGAAGTTCCATCTCATCGACAAAGGGAATGGGGCCGGTCCCGCTAATCGTCTACGTTGCGAATCTGCTGTTTGCGATGGCGGTCAGTGCCGATGTTGGGCTCTGGATACCGATCATTCTGTCGGCAATCCTTGGTCTCATTCCGGCCGCGGTGATCATGCGCAATGCCCTTTCGCTTGGGGTCTCCTCCCGGCTGACCACCAGCGATGCCTGATTTCGCCTGGCAATTTCTCCATCGGACCAGCAGCCTGGCAACCAGATTCCGGCTCAACCTGACCGTCGAGGGCGCCGATCATGTGCCCGCGACGGGTCCGGTGTTGATCGCAGCCCGGCATGTGCACCACCTTCACGATGGAGTCGCCCTGCTCTCGGTGATCCCCCGACCGATGTCGATCATCGTGGGGCTGGATTGGGCAAACAGCGGGCTGACCGGCACGGCCATGCGCGCCTTGTGCCGGTCAGCGCACTGGCCCTACATCAACCGAACTGATCCCGCGCAACCAGTCGATCCTGCCGAATCGCGTCAACTCCTGCGTGCGGCCATGAAGGAAACACTGACACTGCTTTCAGACGGACGCGTGGTCGTGATCTTTCCCGAGGCATACCCGAACATCGACCCCACATCGACGCCAAAGCAAGGTCCGGACGACTGGCTCCCATTCGAGCCGGGGGTGGTTCGCATCGCAGCGCTGGCGGCACGGTCTGGCATTGCGGCGCCAATCGTGCCGGTTGGCTTCACCTACGCCGCTAGCAATGAGCGGGAAATCGCCATCCGCTTTGGGACGCCGATTCAGGTCGATGCCGCGGCCGATGTGGGCCGGGTGCTCGCAGAGATTGAGGCAGCAGTCCGGGGACTATCTCAGGCGGCGGGAGACTGACCGAATGCTTCGGCTGCAGCCTGGGCCGAGGCCGGCGTGCGCCGCTGCGGAGTCGCACCGACATTGTGTCGGTGGAGTTCGGTCTCCAGATCAGCCGATATCGCCTCGCTGATGCCTAACATCAACTGATCGACTCCGTGCAACTTCGCCGGATCGGTCAGTTGCTCGCGGGCGGCCTCGGCGATCTCCTGCGCGGCAACGAGATCATCCGGCAGTTCGGCATCCGCCGTGAAGGTCCCGGACCATGCGGTTGCGGCGCTGGCCACCGTGAACCAGGGGCTGTAGCGCATCCCGGAGCGCGGCGAAATCGCGTTCAGCATGGTGGTCGCCGCTGCAAAATCGCGGTCCCAGCGGGCCGAATAGAGCGCGCACATCACCCGACCGGAATCGATGGCGAGATCGGTGCTGTTGGGGACACGGGCGATGACATGATGCATCGCCTGCACCCACCGCCATGCAGTGTCCTTGTCACCCCGGTCGATCGCCTGCAGGAAGAGATAGATCATCGTCTCCATCTGCTCGGAGCGACCCTCATCGGTCTCTGCCGCATTGCGAAGGCGGGATTCCCAGACGGCCTCCCGCTCGCGGGGCCACGAGGCCGGACGCAACGGTCCGACGACAACCTCGTCGCGCATTTTCTCCATCAGGGCATCTGCACCGTCGCCCTCATCCAAGAAGAGGCCGAGCAGATTTTTTCCATCGGAGGTGTACTCGAACCGTGCCCAGACCCAGGGAATCACGGTCGCCACACAGACGGCCAGGTTGATCCAGACCATCTGCCGAAACAGCACATAGGTGAAGCCGGAGGTTGCAATCGACAGTAGCGCGAAGACGAACGAGGCAAGCAGATTCATCGCCGGCCCGCCACCAGTCATGACCTGCCAGGCACGCTGCCGATTCCATGTCGGGAGCGGACTGTCGTCAAACTGGGTCCAGCCTGTGAGCAAATCCATCTTGCTCGCGACCGGCAGCCGCTCCCAGCGATTCCCGGCCGTCTGCGGTGTGTACAGAACCGGACCAAGCCGAACCGCCAGCAACTTCATACCGATCAGATGACCGGCAACCGCATGCCCAACCGTATGCACCGCCATCGCAATTGGCAGCACGATCAACAGCGCGACCGCTATCAGGAGCGCCCCGACTACCAGCTTCAGCGCCGAATCGATCACGATCATGTCATTCGACACGGGCACCCAGTTGAACAGATCGTGAATGGCTGGCACGACGCTCATCAGACTGACCAGGGCAGCGGCTCCGATACCGACAACAGCGGCGATCTTCGGGAGAGAATCCCGCGAAAGCGAGACGGACGGAACCGTGAGATTTGGTTTGCGCATGACGTCTCAATCCAGATCAGCGTTCCAGACCGGGCATTCCGGCAGGCATGTCATTCACGGTCTCTGCCCGCGGGACGAATGTCGACTGGCGAAAGGTCCCAAAGTTCGGAATCCGGGAGGTACGGGATGTCCGGCAGGCGTTGGTAGCCTGCGAAACCGCTCGTCGCTTGCAACAGTTTCTTCTTCAGGCAAACTGACGCGAACTCCGCGCTGCTAATGGCGGAGCGGGCATACTGTCCGGTGGCCAGCGTTCTGGCAGGAGGAAGACCCTGCGGTGACATCCCGCGCGTATCTCGAACAGGCAACGGACGACGGCCCAACTACCCTGCGCGAGCATGCGTTGGAGGTGCCAGACAAGCGCCTGACTGTGCGTCGGTTCTGGTTCCGCGTGCTTGGCATTGGCCTGAACATCAGCCTGTTCATGGTGCTCTTCCAGGCCTACAAACTCGTCCGCAAGACATTCATCCAGCGCGGCGAAGCCCTTGGGTATGATCACGCGCACCAGATTCTCCGCCTCGAGCACCGGCTGCACCTTGACTTCGAACTTAATCTGCAGCAGTGGGTGCTCGGCTATGGCGACTGGTTCATTCGCACATTCAACTACTACTACTTCTATT
This sequence comes from Thermomicrobiales bacterium, assembly GCA_033813515.1. Taxonomy (GTDB): domain Bacteria; phylum Chloroflexota; class Chloroflexia; order Thermomicrobiales; family UBA6265; genus DASQCG01. Next base: position 1,423 of record JAPXRQ010000030.1, on the reverse strand, counting down.
TCATGCCCGCCTTCTACATTTGCTGTGGTCTTTCGCTGCTCTTTTCTCCCGTCCAGTGGCGCTTCTGGCGGAATGTCTTCCTCGCGTCCATGCTGCTGGCGCTGCCCTGGTACGCCATCTATCCGCTTGCCCCACCCCGCTTCATGACCGAGTACGGCTTCATTGATTCGCTGGCGGTTTACGGCCCGAACTACTTTTCCGACAGCGGCGCCATTACCGCCAATCGTTTCGCTGCCATGCCTTCGATGCACATCGGCTGGAGCACCATCGGCGCCCTGATGCTGATCGCCTGCCTGCCGCGCGTCAAAGGCTTCCCCATCGGGATCATCCCGGCGGTCATCCATGTCACGATGATGACGCTGACGGTCATGATCACCGGCAATCACTACTTCCTCGATGCGGTTGCTGGCTGGATCATCGTCGCCTTCTCGATTCTGATGGCGTGGAAGGTCTTCCCGAGCATCCCCTTCCGCTTGCCATCCTGGTTCAATCCGACCTAGCGCCGCGCTCGCTCCCCTCCGCTGCCCCGGTCGTAGCACAATGCCCGCAACAACCGGCCATTTCGCGACTTCCCATATCCACTGAGGAGTGACTATGCACCTGGGCGATGCGTTCCACGACATGATCACGCTCGGCATTCCCTGGTCCGAGAAGGTCTTCCGCACGATCGCGGTTTACCTCTTTCTGCTTGTCGCCCTTCGCCTCGCTGGCAAGCGCGAACTGGGGCAGGTCTCGACCTCGGATCTGATCGTCATCCTTCTCCTCTCGAACACGGTCCAGAATGCGATCATCGGCAACGAGACGTCACTGGTCGGCGGACTGTTCGGCGCGTCCATTCTGCTGATCATTAACAAGGGCGTGGTCGGCTGGAGTTACCGGCGCGAGCGATTTCGGCGGCTGCTCGATGGCGATCCCATTCCGCTGGTCATCAACGGCCAGGTGCAAACCGACACGCTTGAGTCGCAGCGAATCGCGATCGAGGAACTCGCCGCCGCCGCCCGCGATCAGAACGTCAACGGGGTGGCCGATATCAGTCAGGCGATGCTCGAAACCAACGGCACGATCAGTATCATCCCCAAGGCGACCGGTGGAGATACCACCATTGAGGCGCAACTGAACCGGATCGAAACAATGCTCTCCGAACTCTGCCGCAAACGGAACGAACAGGGAGGCATCGCCTGATGCACCGACCCACCCTCGGTGTCATGTTCCTGCGGGAATACGATCCCGCCCTCATCCCGTCATTCGCGCGCGAGGTCGAAGCGGCCGGCCTGGATGATCTCTGGATCATAGAGGACGCCTTCTACAACGGTGGACTCTCCGGCGCAGCTGTCGCCCTGGCCAGCACTGAACGCATCTCGATCGGAATCGGTATCCAGCCGGCGGTCGTGCGCAATGCAGCGTACAACACAATGGACCTGGC
>JAPXRQ010000029.1:18511-23282 GCA_033813515.1 Thermomicrobiales bacterium | reverse complement strand
TTCATCAGTCGCTCATCGCCAGGCACAGTCGCGATCGTTCCGCCAGTTTCCTCGATCAGTCCGGCTTCATCAGTGGCTGTCTTGCCGTGTTCGGCTGCCCAACGCAACGCAGCTCGCAATCGCTCGACGCGGAATGCCTGCGGGGTCTGGGCTCGGTAGAGACCGGTCCTGTCGACGGTTGCGATCTGATCTGCCTGTACCCGCTTGAGCGTATCGGCAACCGGCAGCACCGGGATGCACGCGTCGTATCTATCCGACAACCCGTCCAGGACACGTGCGATGACATCGGGTGTAACCAGAGGCCGCGCCGCATCATGGACCAGCACGATATCGACATCGCCCAGTGCGGCAAGCCCATTGCTGACCGAGTGCTGACGTTCGCTGCCGCCTTCAACTATCCGGATGTCCGCACGCGCTCCGAACCGATGGCGCAGGTCATCCAGCAACTCGTTGTTAGTGACCAGGACGATATCTTCGACGCGATCCGATTCTGCGAAGGCGTGCACGGCTCGCTCGACGGCAGTGGATCCGGCTATGGGGGTCAGGATTTTGGCGGTACCGAATCGTTGTGCCGATCCGGCCGCAACGATGATGGCGGCGGCGCGTTGTTTCACGCCGGAAGTTTAAGCGCTTCCTTGACCGGGGTGGCGAAGATCATGCGGCCGGAACCGGTCTGGAGTAGACGCGTGACCGTAACGCCGACTTGTGAACCGACCAGATCCTTGCCGCCATCGACCACGACCATCGTGCCATCGTCGAGGAATCCGACGCCCTGACCGGACTCGCGGCCTTCCTGGACGATCTGCAGCGAGAGCGACTGACCAGGATTCACCAGCGGTCGCAGCGAGTTCGCCAATTCGTTCAGGTTCAGGACGCGAACGCCGCGCATTTGGGCGACCTTGGCCAGGTTGTAATCATTCGTCAACAATGCGGCATTGCGATCGAGTGCCATCTGCGCCAACTTGCCATCCACGGCCCGTTCGGTGCGGACGGTTCCCTCGTACGTCTCGATGCGATCAGGGTAGGCCGTTCGCAGTGTGTTGAGGATTTCCAGACCGCGTCGGCCACGCGCTCGCCGCTGCGGATCCTCGGAATCGGCAATGTGCTGCAGTTCATCGAGAACAAAACGTGGCACGATCAACGGGTTTGGCAGGAAACCGGTTTCGATCACCTCCAGCACCCGTCCATCGATCGCGATGTTGGTGTCCAGGATCAACGGGACCAGCGCCGGGTCAGTTTCGTCCGGTTGCGCGCTCTTGATCTTGAACCAGGGGTCGATCAGATCATCCCGCCGGATGAGGGACACAGAGATCGCGGTACCGATCACGACGACCACGCTGGCCACGACCGCGATGTACGAGGTCGGTGATGGCAGGAGCGACATGATGAATGCCAGCGGTGCGGCGACCAGGGAACCGAACCCAAGACCGATCGCGACGGCAACAATGTCCTTGATCGACGCATTGACAATGCTGCGTTTGACCTTCTTGAGAAAGTCCCACTTGAGATATGGCCCGATCAGGTAGCCCACACCGCCGACCGAAATGGCCATCAGGAGAGCGTATCCGGAGCGATTGATGTCGGTATCGCCGACGGTCAACAACAAACCGGCTATCGCACCAATGAGAATCCCGAATGCGAAGCCGACGCCGCGCAGAATGATCCGGATGTGATTACGCATGAGCTGAATTACCCGCTCGAACAAATGCTTCGGTCCAGATAACAGGACCAGGTCCAACCTAGCATGGGAGCGGCCTGTTCGGCCCCGCCTCGACTGGGACCTTAGGGCTGATTGGCCTTGTACCGCATACTGCGCATGGCCATAGCATCAACCTGGGATTCAGACACACCGCCCGATCCCAGCGGCGCATCCTCGCGGTGCCCTTCGCCGTGGAAGTCGCTTCCGCCGGTTGTCAGCAAATCGAACTCGGCTGCTACCTGCCTGAGCCAGGTCCGTTGGGATGCGTTGTACTCGCCATATTCCACTTCTATCGCATCCAGCCCGTGATCGATCAGGTGCTCGATCATCAGGTAGGGTTCGGCGATGGTGAATGGATGGGCCAACGAGGCGATTCCACCGGAGGCGTGAATCAGTTCGATGCTCCACTCCGGTGTAACGTCCGTTCGCGGCACAAAAGCCGGCCGACCGCTGGCCAGGTATCGCTCAAAGGCATCGTTGACCGAGCCGACATATCCGCGCTTGATCATCGCCCGGGCAACATGCGGACGCCCGATCGATTCACCGGATGATTCGGCCTGGACGTCATTGAAATCCAGCGGTAATCCGATCTCGGTCAACCGGACACAGAACTTGCGCATTCGCTCAATGCGTTGGTGACGAAGCTCGGCAAGGGCGCGGGTCAGGTGCGGCGATTCCAGATCGAGGAAATATCCAAGGACGTGCACTTCGTCCTCGCCAACATTGGCACTCATCTCAATGCCGGGAATGATGCGTATCGGCAGCGATGGAAGCGCACTCGCCTGAAGGGAGCCTGCCACCGTGTCGTGATCACAAATCGCAATCGCCTGCAAACCGGCATGGGCCGCCAGACGCACAAGCTCCTCTGGCGAGGTCAGGCCGTCAGAGGCGGTAGTGTGCGTGTGAAGATCGGCGTACCAGGACGAGGAAGCAGTCACCTAGCGCGGCTCGACCACCAGACGAATCGCGGTACGATCCTCGTCATCGATGGTGATGTCGATGAACTCAGGCAGGCAGACAGCGTCAATATCCGACTCGCGCAGGTAATCACGCGCGATCGCGACCGCCTTGATGGCCTGATTGGTTGCGCCAGCGCCAATGGCCTGGACTTCCGCCCGACCCAACTCCCGCACCACACCGGCAATAGCTCCGGCTACGGCACTCGGCCGGGATCGTGCGGATACCTTGAGCACTTCGTTGTTCACCGGGCCAGCAGCGACATCGATATCGACATACACGGCTCGCTCGGTCACCACGGCCTCGGCTGGAGGTGCGGACGCAGCGACGGGTGGTTGATCGTCGGATTCATCAGGGTCGGCCTCGTCGGATTCTTGTGTTTCCTCACAGGCAGCGTCTTCGAGAGCAGTGGATGCTTCTGCCTCCACCGCAGCCGGTTCCTCGCCCTGTTCTTCGTCAGGAAGGAATCTGCTGTTTTCAGGATCGATCTTGATGTCCCTCAGATCCAACTTGCTGAAGAAGCGATCCATGCGTGTCCTCACCGTCAATTCTTGCCAGATCCGGCCCGATGCCGGCTGACCTGGAACGTCACTGTTAACGAATTGACTCACTCAACACTACGAATTCGTAGCTCTTTTGCCGAGACTGTGCCTGCTCGTTTCTCGCCCATCGCGGCCCGTAGTTTCGGACATGTGATCCGGTCACAGTCGGGAGCTCCGTGTCGCGTGGGACCGCTTCCACAGTATTCGGAACGCATGACCGATATTTCGTCACCGAAAGTTTCGTTCATCCCGAGTGAATGCGTGCCGACACACTACAAGATTTCGAATTGTGGGTCAACGTCACAACATGTCAAAAGTCTCATTCATCGGCCACGACACGCACAAACGACGATGAGCATCAATGCACTGAGGGAGGGCGCCAGCAGCGCCCTCCCTCATTTCACCAGTCCTGGATTGTGTTGAACTACCCCTAGCGGGCGTAGTCAACCGCCCGGGTTTCGCGGATCACCGTGACCTTGATCTGGCCCGGATACTCCAGCGATTCCTCAATCTTCTTGCTGACATCACGGGCCAGCCGACTCGCGGCCAGATCGTCGATCTTGTTCGGCGAGACGAGAATTCGAACCTCGCGGCCGGCCTGGATTGCAAACGACTTGTCGACCCCGTCGAACGAGTTGGCAACACCCTCGAGTGCTTCCAGTCGCTTGATATAGGTCTCGACCATCTCGCGGCGGGCCCCTGGTCGGGAACCGCTGATTGCGTCGGAGGTGGCAACGATGAACGCCTCGACGGTCTGGGGCTCTTCTTCACCGTGGTGGGCGGCAATCGCGTGGACGATCTTGGCCGAGCGGCCCAGCCGGCGCGCGATGTCGGCGCCGATGAGGGCGTGCGGACCTTCAACTTCGTGATCGACAGCTTTGCCGATGTCGTGCAGCAGCCCGGCCGTTTTGCAGACGTTGATATCCGCGCCGATCTCCGCCGCCAGTGCGGATGCGATAAGCGATGTCTCCAGGGAGTGTGCAAGCACATTCTGGCCGTAACTTGTCCTGAACTTGAGCCGGCCCAGCAACTTGATCAGATCCGGATGCAGGCCAACGACATTGGCCTCGTAGGCTACGCGTTCGCCTTCTTCGCGGATCAACGTGTCGAGTTCTGACTGGGTCTTGTTGACGACGTCCTCGATGCGCGTCGGGTGAATGCGCCCGTCCTGCAGCAGCTTCTGGAGCACGCGCCTGGCCAGTTCGCGCCGGAGGGGATCGTACGCCGAGACAGTGATGACCTCAGGCGTGTCGTCCACGATCAGGTCGACACCAGTCGCCTGCTCGAGGGCCCGAATATTGCGGCCCTCACGACCGATAATCCGGCCCTTCATCTCGTCCGATGGCAGCGGCACAACGGAGACGGTCGACTCGGCGACGTAGTCGGTTGCGATCCGCTGGATCGTCGTGGCCAACACCTTGCGTGAGCGGCGTTCAGCCTCGGCATGGATTTCCTGGTCGATCTCATGGAGACGCCGGGCGGCCTGCGCTCGAGCCTCGAATTCGACCTCGGCGACCAGCTCCATCCGGGCATCTTCGGCGGTCAACTGGGCGATACGCTCCAGCTCACCGAC
>JAPXRQ010000029.1:6080-18501 GCA_033813515.1 Thermomicrobiales bacterium | reverse complement strand
CCGACACGGCGATTGCGGAGGGCATCCACTTCGGCCATTTGGCGGGCTCTGTCCTGTTCAAAGGACTCCCGCGCGGTCTCCAGCTGTTGTTCGCCCTTGCGGACACCGCTTTCGCGTTGATCGATCGCCTGGAGTTTGCGATCGGTGTTCTCTTCTTTTTGCTCGATCCGGCGCTCGATCCGTTCGATTTCCTTGCGCCGTTGCGTTAATTCGCGATCAAGTTCTCCACGGAGGCGAATTGCCTCATCTTTAGCCGTGATCTCAGCATCCCGTCGAACCTGCTCTGCATCCTGCAGAATGTCATCGGCCTGGCTCTGGACAGTGCGGAGACGCGAATTTGCGCGTCGCTCCTGAACGAAGAGCGTGCCAGCCACCGAAACTGCTACGACAAGAATGGCCTCGACCAGCGGAAGGATTAACCCATCCACAATCTGGTCTCCCCAAAACACCCTCGTGCAGACAGGCACGGAGTGGAATCAATTGATATAGGTTTCGTATTACACGAACCTGAAGTCGATGAAGGCATCCGGGCGACGATACAAAGGCCCCACGGTTACACTGCTCGAAGCATACGGTTATGCCGGAATCTGTGTCAAACGATCACATCATTGACGAAACTACCTAACATAACGCAATCCGCAATTCATGTTTTGAAAGTGACTCGTTCCGCCGATCAGGTACGCCGGATGACGTTCGGCTACCCGTCCGCTGTCCCATTCGCGAAGCGCTGCGCACACGGTTCCGCACAATGACCGACAATCGCGACCACGTTGCACTCGTTCACGACTATCTCACCCAGTTCGGCGGCGCCGAGCAGGTCCTGGCGGTGCTGCAGGCCATGTACCCGAACGCGCGGACACTGACCACCCTGCACAACCAGTCTATCGACCTGCCAGGCCTCGATTTGAACGCAGTCTCCGAGAGCGCCATTGCCCACATTCCCGGCCTGCGTGATCACCATCGCTATGGATTGCCCCTCTATCCGTTGGCCATGGCAGAACTCGGTCGCAAGATCGGTGATGCCGATGTGGTGATCGCCGACAGCTCGGCCTGGGCGCATCAGATCCGCGTTCCGGATGCGGTCAGTGTTGTCGCATACTGCCACAGCCCTGCGCGCTTCCTCTATGGTGATTCGGATTACCTGGCAGCGACCGGGGTCGATGGCTGGAAGCACCGCAGCTGGTCATCGCTCACAGGTGTTCTCCGCAAACTCGACAAGCAGGCATGGAAACGGGCCGATGTCATCCTCGCCAACAGCCGCCTCGTCCAGCAACGCTTGCTCAAGCAAATCGGGGTGCCATCGCGGGTTGTTTATCCACCGATCGAGACAGTCCGGTTCCGCCCAACCACCGCTCCGGAGATAACAGAGTCGTTTCTGATTGTCTCGCGATTGGTGCCGCACAAGCGCATTGACCTGGCGATCGAAACCTGCAACGACCTCGCACTGCCGCTGCGGATCATTGGCGCCGGACGGGATGCAGATCGGCTGAGGGCCATGGCTGGGCCGACGATTGAGTTCACCGGGTTTGTCTCAGCCGAAGAGAAAATCACTGCCATGCAATCCTGCCGCGCACTGTTGGTCCCGGGTTTGGAGGACTTCGGGATGACGGCGGTCGAAGTGCAGGCAGCCGGTCGTCCGGTCGTCACCATCGATCGCGGAGGCACGGCCGAGACGGTCGTTCCTGGCTCAACCGGGGTGCTCTTTCACGAAGAAACAATCGCTGGATTGGGCAGGGCGCTTTCGGAAGTTGCCGCAACCGAGTGGAGTTCGGAGGCCTGCATCCTCAACAGTCAGCGGTTTGATCGGACAATCTTCGAATCCGCCATTCGTCAGGCGGTGTCTGATGCGCGGGGCAGGCGCAAAACTCGGCTCAGGATCGCTCGAATCTGAGACGCCAGACGATTGCCGTCGCCTCAATGACGATGCGGCGTGAGAGCTTCGATTTGCCCGCCACCCTGTCATGAAACGTGATCGGCACCTCGACGACCCGGAAGCCGCGTTTCCATGTGCGCCAGGTGGTCTCAATCTGGAAGCTGTAACCGTCAGATTTCAGTCGATCGAGCGGCAGGGCGGCCAATGCATCGCGGCGATACACCTTGAAGCCAGCGGTCAGATCGTTGATTGGCGCGCGAAGCACCAGACGTGAATACACGCCACCAGCCCGGGAGAGGAGTTTGCGGTGCAGCGGCCATCCGACTGTTGAGCCTCCGTCGACATAACGCGAGCCGATCACGAGGTCGGCCGTCTCGCTCGCATCCAGCATGCGCACGAGATCGGCAGGGGAGTGGGAGCCATCGGCATCCATCGCCACGATCAACTCGACGTCAGACTCCAGCGCCGCCTTGAAACCTGCGATGTATGCCGGACCGATGCCGTCCTTGCTGAAGCGATGGATCACCGCCAGCCGCCTGGTCTCCAGGGCCAGCCGATCTGCGATCGCTCCGGTTCCATCGGGCGAGTTGTCATCGACCACGATGATCGTTGCGTCGGGAACACGCTCAAGGACGGACCGTGCCAGTCCTTCCAGATTTGCAGCCTCGTTGTAGGTCGGAATGACGACCGCAATCGCTCGGGTCACGCGCCGTCAACCTCGGTCAACGTGCGCCCGCCAGGCAAGGGCCGTCTAGCCTTCGTTGCGGCGGCGGGAAAGCAGGAATTCGATCTGGGCAAGGAGCGCCTCAATGTCGAACGGCTTCGAGAGCGCCGCGTCAGCGTCAGTCAGTTCGTTGGATTGGCGTCGGATCGTCCGCCCGGCCGACATCGCGACGATTGGGAGATCCGCTGTGGCTGGATCATTCTTGAGTCGCCGAATTGCCGTGGTGCCATCGACGCCGGGCAGCATCACATCCATCAGCACCAGGTCTGGCTTCCAGTCCCGCGCCAGCAGGATGCCCTGAATACCGTCCCGCGCGATTGCCACGGTGTAGCCCTCGTCAACCAGGACGGCTTCGATCAGATCCGCCACCGCTGATTCGTCATCGACGATCAGGATCCGCTGGCCATCGCGCGATTCCACGACCTGCTCGGACTTGGTCTCGCTGCGCTGGGCCCGGGGCAGTCCCGTGGAATGTTCAAATGAGATCGCCTGATCAACCATATCGCTGGACTCCATTGTCAACTCCTTGCCCCGATCTCGGTCGAGCCAGGTTCCGGAACGGCGATCTCGTTGATCTGCGCCCCAATCTGCCGGAGTTTGGGAACAAGTCCCTCATATCCGCGGTCCAAATGATAGACGTCCGATACCGTCGTTCGTCCCTCGGCGGCCAGACCAGCGAGCACCATGCCAGCGCCGGCCCGGATGTCGAGCGCCCGCACAGCAGCGCCGTGCAGTTTGGTCGGACCGATGATCTCGGCCTTGGTGCCGTAGCGGGTGGCCGAGTACTTTTCGACACTGATATTGGCGCCCATCTTGACCAGTTCATCGGTATAGCGCAACCGATCATCGAAGACGCGTTCGTGAATGCGGGAGAGACCGGTCGCCTGCGTCAACAGCACGGCAAACGGCGCTTGCAGGTCGGTCGGGAAGCCGGGGAAGGGGAGGGTCTGGACTTCAACGGCGTTGAGTGATGATCCCGCCCGGATCAGCATGTCCGAATCCTGATGCCAGACCTGTGCACCTGCCTCCAGAAGTTTCTCGGTGAGCGGAAGCATGTCGAGGTGGCGAACATTGCGGAGCGTCACTTCGCCACCGGTGATCACCGCGCCGATGGCATAACAGCCCGCCTCGAGGCGGTCCGGCAGGATCGAGGTGGAAACTCCGTGTAGCCGATCCACACCTTCGACCGTGATAGTCGGGGATCCCAGGCCACGAATGTTCGCACCCATCTTGTTCAGCATTTCGCCGAGCGCGACAATCTCCGGCTCGCAAGCCGCGTTGACGATCGTAGTCTTGCCGGTCGCCAGCACCGCTGCCATCAGCAGGTTTTCCGTGCCGGTGTGACTCGGGTAATCCATGTAAATGCGAGCACCATGCAGGCCACTGGTCTTGGCGTGAATCTCCTGCTCATCGGCCAGAACCTCGGCGCCCATCTTCTTGAAACCACGCACATCGACATCAACCGGCCGGGCGCCCAATTTGCACCCACCAGGTGTTGAGGCATGGGTTTCGTTGAATCGAGCAAGCAGGGGGCCGGCGACCAGGAACGAGGCACGCATTTTGGCGACCAGTTCCGGCGGCGCGGACGTCGTAGTGATCTCGTCAGCCCGCACGGTGATCCGGCGGCGGGAGGTGTCAAACTCGACCTTTGCCCCAAGCGCGCGCAGCAAATCACACATCGTATGGACGTCAGAGAGATCCGGCACGTTCTGCAGGACGCATTCGTCGGCTGTCAGGAGCGTTGCCGCAATGATCGGGAGGGCTGCGTTTTTGGCCCCGCCGATTTCGACATAGCCGTTCAGCGGAGTGCCGCCCTCAATTTCGAGCAGGCGAACACCACTCATGGCCGCCTGCCCAACAGTGTTGGCTGGACGGCTGTGCAGAGCCACATCTACCACGGTCTGAACTCCTCGGCGGCCGTGCGGATGGCGCGCGCGATGTTACGGCGGTGAATCACGCCGCGTTGAGTGACGTGATGCGGTTGGAAGAGACTATAGCGAATCGGGATTCCCGCTGCCCACCCCGATGCCACCCCGGCGGCGGCGTCCGACATTCAGACGGAGATTGGCGCGGCGCAAGGCAGCCAGCGCTTCGTCGATCTCGACTGCCTCGCCACGGTTGCGAATCGCCTCTTCGGCACGCTTGCGGGCTTCCTCGGCACGAGCCACATCGAGTTCCTCGACGCGCTCAGCCGTATCGGCCAATATGATGACCTTCTCCGGCGTGACCTCGATGAAGCCGCCAAACACGACGATGCTCTGCTCGCGGCCGTTCTTGACCACGCGCAGCTCGCCATGAGCCAGGGTGGAGATCAGCGGCGCGTGCTGCGGCAAGATGCCAAGTGCGCCATCTCCACCCGGAGCGACGACCATATCGACATCGGTCTCGGAGAGCACAACGCGCTCACCCGTCACCACTTCTACCGTCAGTTTCGCCATGCGAGTCGATCCTTTATCAATGCAATCTTGCGGTTATCAAGGCGGGGGACCGAGTGATCCCCCGCTGACTTTGGTCTAGTTGGAGGAACCACCGGCCGCAGCCACGACTTCCTCGATGCCGCCCTTGTACATGAAGGCCGACTCGGGCAGGTTGTCGTACTTGCCTTCCAGGATCTCCTTGAACGAGCGCACCGTATCCTCGCGCGAGACGTAGCGTCCCTCGAGGCCGGTGAACTGCGCCGCTGTGAAGAACGGCTGGGAGAAGAACCGCTCGATGCGGCGGGCGCGCCCGACGACCTGCTTGTCCTCTTCTGACAGTTCTTCGATACCGAGAATGGCGATGATGTCCTGCAGATCGCGATACCGCTGCAACACCTGCTGGACGGCGCGAGCAGTGTTGTAGTGCTCATCACCCACGATCAGCGGATCGAGAATGCGGGATGTTGAGGCCAGCGGATCCACGGCCGGGTAAATGCCGCGCTCGGAGATCGACCGCTCGAGCGAGATGGTCGCGTCGAGGTGGGCGAAGGTCGTGGCCGGGGCCGGGTCGGAGTAGTCGTCCGCCGGCACGTACACGGCCTGCACCGAGGTGATCGATCCGGTCTTGGTCGTCGTAATCCGCTCCTGCAGCTGGCCCATTTCCGACGCGAGGGTCGGTTGGTAACCAACAGCGCTCGGCATACGACCGAGAAGCGCCGAGACTTCCGAACCTGCCTGCACGAAGCGGAAGATGTTGTCGATGAACAGAAGCACATCGCGACCTTCATCGCGGAAGTACTCAGCCATCGTCAGACCGGTCAGACCGACCCGAAGGCGGGCGCCCGGCGGCTCGTTCATCTGGCCGAAGACCATGACGGTCTGGTTGATAACGCCCGAGCCCTGCATTTCGCCGTAGAGCGCTGTACCCTCGCGGGTCCGCTCGCCCACACCGGTGAACACGGAGTAGCCCGAGTGCTCGGCGGCGATATTCCGGATGAGCTCGGTGATGACCACCGTCTTGCCCACGCCGGCGCCTCCGAAGACGCCCGTCTTGCCGCCCTTGGTGAACGGCGCGATCAGGTCGATGACCTTGATGCCCGTCTCGAAGATCTCGACCGAAGTCGCCTGATCCTCGAACGACGGCGCCGGGCGGTGAATGGAGTAGCTGGTCTTGGCCTCAACCGGTCCTGCCTGGTCGATCGGATCACCGACGACATTCAGGATGCGGCCAAGCGTCTCCGGGCCGACCGGAACCGAGATCGCATCGCCGGTGTTGACCACGTCCATGCCACGGCGCACACCGTCAGACGAGCTCATGGCGATGGCGCGGACCCAGTCGTTGCCGAGGTGCTGCTGCACTTCGAGCACGAGCTTGGTTCCGTCATCCAGGGTGATCTCGAGGGCGTTGTAAATCCCGGGAAGCTGATCGGGCGGGAACTGGGCGTCGATGACCGGGCCCATCACCTGCACGACCTTTCCAGTCGCGTTTGCTGTTGCTACCATCTGCGTCTCCTACTTCTTGAGCGCTTCTGCGCCGGCCGCAATCTCGGAGACTTCCCGAGTGATCTGCGCCTGACGTGCCTTGTTAAGACTCAACGTGAGTTCCTTGCCCAGCTCCTTGGCATTGTCCGATGCGTTGCGCATCGCCACCATGCGGGCCGAGTGCTCGGAAGCAATCGAATCCAGCATTGCCTGGTAGACCTGCACCTCGACGTAGCGAGGCAGCAACTGCTCCAAAACTTCCCGCGGGCTCGGCTCGAAGATGTAATCGGTGTACTGGCCACCGGCCTCCGGCTGCACGATCGGGAGAATCTGGCGGACTTCCGGAATCTGGGTCAGCGTATTGACGAAGCGCGGGTAGACAACGTGCACCGCGTCCACCTTCTCGTCGACAAACGCCTCAATCGCCTGCGCCACCACCGGCCGGAGATCGGCCATCTCGACCTTGTCGCCAAGGCCGATGTACGACGCAATCACGTTCTGCTTGGTCCGGACCATGAAATCGCGACCCTTCTTGCCGACCGAGATGACATCGACCTCGGACGTTCCCGCCTCTGAGGTGATGTATCGCGCGGCGCGGCGAATCAGGTTCGAGTTCAATGGGCCGGTCAGACCGCGATCCGGCGTCAGCAGGATGACGGCTGTTCGCTTGATCTCACGCTGGGTAAGAAGCGGGAAACTGGCCAACTCGTCTGAATCCATCTGGATTGCCGAGAGATCACCAATCATCTGCTCGAGCCGTTCCGCATAGGGTCGGCTGGCGAGCACCCGCTGCTGGGCGCGGCGCATCTTGGAGGCAGAAACCATTTCCATCGCCCGGGTGATCTGGGAGATGTTCCGGATGCTTCGGATGCGCGCTCGTATTTCCTTTGGACTTGCCATCGCGGTTTCTACCCCGGGGCTGCGAACCGGTCTGACCGGTCCGGGAGCCCGCTAGTCGGCGGCTGCCGAGGTGAAGCGCGAACCCGCCTTGAAATCCTTCAATGCGGCGTGCAGCAGCTGGGCCGTCTCGTCCTTGATTTCCTTGTCGCTGGCGATCTTCGAGAGAATATCGGCCTTCGTGGATGTCAGGAACTGCAGCAGATCGTCCTCGAAACCGCGCACATCGGCGACCGCAACATCGTCCAGGTAGCCATTGGTGGCGGCCCAGATGACGGCGACTTCCTGCTCGACCGGGAGCGGCTTGTACTGGCCCTGCTTGAGGGTCTCAGTCAGACGCTGGCCACGCTCGATCTGTGCCTTGGTATCGGCATCAAGATCCGAGCCGAACTGCGCAAAGGCAGCGAGGGCGCGGAACCCGGCCAATTCGAGGCGAAGGCGACCGGCGACCTGGCGCATGGCCTTGATCTGGGCCGCGCCACCGACGCGGGAGACCGAGAGGCCAGCGTTCACGGCCGGGCGGACACCAGAGTTGAAGAGTTCAGTTTCCAGGTAGATCTGACCGTCGGTGATCGAAATCACGTTGGTCGGAATGTAGGCGGAAACGTCACCGGCCTGCGTCTCAATGATCGGCAGCGCGGTCAACGAACCGCCACCCAACTGGTCGCTCATGCGGGCGGCCCGCTCCAGCAACCGGCTATGCAGATAGAAAACGTCGCCCGGATATGCCTCGCGGCCCGGCGGGCGGCGAAGGAGGAGCGAGACCTGGCGATACGCCCAGGCGTGCTTGGAAAGGTCGTCGAATGCGATCAGCGCATTGCCGCCAGTTTCCATGAACTCTTCGCCCATCGCGGTCCCGGCGAACGGGGCGATGTACTGAAGGGCGGCCGGATCGGAGGCAGACGCGACCACGACGATCGTGTGCTCCATTGCGCCGTGCTGCTCAAGCAGCTGGACCGCCTGGGCGACCTGGGCGCGCTTGAGACCGATCGCGACGTAGATGCAGATAACGCCGAGGCCCTTCTGATTGATGATCGTGTCGAGGACAACGGCGGTCTTGCCGGTCTGACGGTCACCAATGATCAACTCGCGCTGACCCCGACCAATCGGGATCATGGAGTCGATGGCCTTGATACCGGTCTGCAGGGCGGTATCGACGTCCTGGCGAAGGATGACGCCCGGGGCGATCCGCTCAATCGGGCGGGTCTTGTCGGTGACGATCGGACCCTTGCCATCGATCGGCTGTCCGAGAGCATTAACCACACGACCGACCAGCGCCGTTCCAACCGGAACCGAACCGATCTGGCCAGTGGCGCGGACCTCGTCGCCTTCTTCAATGTCTTCGTATTCGCCCATGATGATGACGCCGACTGAATCCTCTTCGAGGTTCAGGGCCAGTCCCATCACGCCACTCTTGGTGAACTCAACGAGTTCGCTCGACATCACCTGGCTGAGACCGTAAACGCGCGCAATGCCGTCTCCGACTTCAACCACGGTGCCGACATTGCTGACGGCGATGTCCTTCTCAAATCCCGCGATCTGCGAACGCAGGATGTCTCCAATTTCTGTTGCTCGTAAAGCCATGCTTCACCCTGTTCCGCTGCGATCGCCCGAATCCGGACGGTCAGTCACCCGCATCAGGCGCCTGTCTCCAGGCGCGTGCGAAGTCGTTTGAGTTGATTGGATACGCTTCCGTCGATCAATGTGTCGCCAATCCGGGCCACAATCCCCCCGATAATGTTCGGGTCAACCCTGGTCCGAATCTCAACCTGCTTGCCGACGATGCTGCTCAGACGCTGCTTGATGGCTTGCTCGGCTTCCTTGTCGATCGCCACGGCGGTTGTTACATCCGCTACCACGATCCCAAGTTCGGCCAGCGCCTGCTCCCTGAAGAGCTCGCTCATCTCGGGGGCAATATGCAATCGTCCGCGTTGCAGCAGGAGCACAGCCAGGTTTTTGGCCTCGGGCTGTGCACCCTGCAGCACCTTGTCAATGACTGCTGCCTTGTCTGCCGCGGCCACCTTGGGGCTGTCCAGCAGGATTGATGCCTGCGGATCGGCCACCAGAGCGCCGAGCGTATCAAGGTCGCGCTGCCACTGATCGAACGTGCCCTTTTCACGCGCGATGCTGAAGACCGCGTCTGTGTATCGTTTCGCTGCGCTGCTCGCCATCAGAGAACTCCCCGGCTGTTAGCCTCGACCGATAGAGGTCGTGGCTTCGGCCAGCGTCTCATCGATGAGCGAGGACTGTGTGGACGGATCGAGTTCCTTCCGCACGATCTTGCCTGCAGCCGAAACGGCCAATCCGGCAAGTTCCTGACGCAACTGGAGTCGAGCCTGCTCGGTCTCGGCACGGAGGGTCGCTTCGGCGCGGGAGAGATACTCTTCCGACTGCCGGGCAGCGTCTTCACGAGCCTTGGCCAGCATTGTCTCGGATGCCTCCCGCGCATTGGTCACAATCTGCTGGGCTTCCTTGCGGGCCTCAGCCAGTGCTTCCTCATTGCGGGCGGCGGTCGCCTTCAGATCTGTCTGCATCTTCTCGGCCGCGCTCATGCTCTCGCGGATCTTGTCGGTTCGGGTGTCGATCATGTTGACGATCGGCCCGAGCGCCTTCTTCCAGAGAATGAACAGGAAGACCAGGAAGGAGACCAGCTGAATAGCTAACTTCCAGCCATCGATTCCCAAATCACCCATGTCGTTTAGTCCTCACGCGCTGCCGGCATGGCTGCCTCGCAGTGCGGTCGCGGCAACCGTCTCCGGCGCCTGGCTGATTCCTAAATGACGAAGGCGATGACGATGGCGATCACGAACGCGTAAATCGCGACGGCTTCAGCCAACGCGGCGCCGATGATCATGGTCGAGCGGATTTCGCCAGCGGCCTCAGGATTGCGGCCAAGGGCATCCATCGCGCCACGAACGGCATTACCAATACCGAGCGCCGGACCAATACCACCGAGACCGATCGCGAGTGCCGCACCGATTGCCTTCGCAGCCGAAACGCCCTCTTCGCCTGTCAAACCACCAAACACGCTGGTCCTCCTTGTGCGTCCGGCAGAATCGCCGTTCGCCCCTTGCTGTACGCCGGACGACGCATGCCGTCCGATTTTCCGATTGGTATGGGCGCCAGACAATTGCCCGGCACCGGATTGGTTGAATCGGCTGCCCCAACGGGCGCCGAAGAAAACCCGAAGTTAGTCGCCGTGGCTGCCTGCCACGGCGGTCGCCGGCACCGCATCGTGCGCCTCGGCGTGCCCATGTTCCTCATCGTGGTCATCATGGCCGGACATCGCCAGCGTGATGTAGATCGCGGTCAGGAGGGCGAACACCAGCGCCTGAATCGATCCGAAGAGCACCTCGAGGAACAGGAAGATTGTCGGCAGCACAACCGGCACAACGATGATCTTGATCGCGTTGGCCATCGCCACCATCACGCCCATGAGCACTTCACCGGCAAAGACATTGCCGAAGAGTCGGGCGGAGAGCGAAACAATGCGGGAGAACTCGCCGATTACTTCAATCGGGAACATCAACGGGGCAAGCGCCTTGGATGGACCCATCAGGTGCTTGATTCGGCCGCCAAAACCGTGTGCCTTGATGCCGTAGTACTGCACCATCGAGAAGGTCACCAGCGCCATCGCCAGCGTCATGTTGATATCAGCATTTGGCGCCCGCAGGAACGGAGTCAGGACCTTGCCGTGTGATTCCTCGGCCGGAGCGGCAGTAACCGCAACCACATTGGCCGATGTCGAGGCGATTTCCACTGGAACGTAGCCTTCGTGCTCGCCTTCGGTGGTTGTTTCCTCGTGGGTGGCTTCTTCGTTTTTGTAGTAGCCGATCGTGCCGACGCCCGGAAACAGGCCGGAGTAATTCGCAAAGAGGATGAAGATGAAGATGCCGCCAACCAGCCACACCAGCTGGCGTGCTGCCTTGCGGCCGGCCGTGCCTTCGAGCAGACCGAGGATGAAGCCAACGATCATCTCGAGCAGCGCCTGCCAGCGCCCCGGAATCTCTTTGAGACTGCGGGCCGCCCACCAGAATCCGAAGAAGATCAGGCCCATGACGATAAACATCGTCAACATGGAGTTCGTGACGGGTATCGGTCCGATCTTGAACAGTGTTTCGGCCGCTACCTCAACATGTACTTCCATCTGCGCCTATTCGCTCCCTGGTATCGATCGATTGCGGCGACTCTGCCGGACCTGCACACGCGCAACCTGGCGGGCAACCGGGCCAGCCTTGCCATCCTTCGTTCCCAGTCGGGCAAGTTCCCACAACTGGTATCCGGACGCAAGTAACCCAAGCGCCACGCCGATCAGCGTCAAAAGGGGAGTAGTATCGAGAACCTTATCCAGCGCCAACCCGCCAAGAACACAGATCAGTATGCTCGCAACTATTGAGCATCCCATGCCCCAGGCCATCCCGGCGGTTGCGTATTGTTCACGCTCTTCCGGACTTGGCATGTCTGGCATTGAGGTCCCCTTTGGCCTTCAACCCGATTGCAAATAATATCACAATCTTCCGGGCGGATTGGTCGGAATTGCCGGATCCCCACCGGCACTTTCCCTGCAAAATGCTATCCTGACAAAGCGTTCTGCGCTCGCTCCTATTCCGGATTCCCACCGCAACATGGCTCGCCTCACAAACCTGCTCTCGTTTGGCTTGTCCGGCAACCTGCTGCGACTGTTCTATTCCATTTTCCTCTGGGAACTCGGCTTCGGTCTGTACATAAACAACCTCCTCACCGTCTACCTGGAAGATCACGGCATGTCGCCGGCCCGGGTCGGCCTTGTGCTGACCATTGCCGGACTTGGTCGCATCCTGTTGCTCCTGCCCGTCGGATCGCTCATGGATCACGTCGGACGCAAGCCAATCGTGGTGGCCGCGGCCTTCATCGCCGTACCCGGATCACTCGGCTATGCCGCCTTCTCCAATCAATGGATCCTCGCCGCCTGCACCGTCCTGATGTCCATCAATGCGCTCGGCTTCCCGGCCATGTCGGGCATCATCGCCGACTCGAGTGGCGAGAATC